>CAYMEW010000005.1:0-120771 GCA_964389755.1 uncultured Flavobacteriales bacterium
ATAATAATTTGAATGCGAACGGATGCTTTGTACAAAAGCAATTATTTGCGTAATTTGCCGTTCTTTTCAGCGACATGCGACATATATTGCTTTTATTCGGATTTCTAACCGGCTTCGGAGTTTTCGTCCAGGCTCAACGCAACAATTTTCTGTCACGATCGGAACTGGGTTTCCTGGTGGGAGGAAGTTATTATTTCGGCGATCTGAACCAGTTTCATCACTTTCGGAACACGAAACCGGCTGCGCAGTTGCTCTACCGCTTCAACGTACACTCGCGAACATCGTTCCGGGTTAATTTTACGTACGCACAGGTAGAAGCCTGGGATTCGGACAATACCTCGAATCAATTACTTTACAACCGGAATTTGAGTTTTCACTCGGATATTTACGAATTGAGCGGCGGCGTGGAATTTAATTACTTCCCCTTCGTGATGGGGCACGACCGTTATAAAGGAACGGCATATTTATTAGTAGAACTCGGTGTCTTTCGCATGAATCCGAAAACGAATTACAACGGCGATGAAATCGAATTGCAACCGCTGGGAACGGAAGGACAGGGATCCTACCTTTCTTCAAAAAGCAATTACAGTCTTACGCAGGTTTGTATTCCTTTAGGAATGGGGTGTAAACTGAGCCTGGGCGATCGCGCCACGCTGAACATCGAATACGGCATTCGCAAAACATTTACGGATTACATCGACGACGTCGGCAGCGATACGTATATGGACAATACGGAACTGGCTGCCGCGAACGGACCGCTTGCGGCGGCTCTTTCGAACCGAAGCCTGGATCAGAACCGCTTTGGAAAACGCGGAACCTCTGCTACCAAAGACTGGTACGCCTTCTTTGGAATAGGAGTTACTTTTAAGCTGGGAAGTCCCGGCCGTTGTCCTTTCCCGATGTAATCGGATCAGGGCTGTGCCGGCCCGATGTCAACCATTTCAATTTCAAATACAAGATCCGTATAAGGCGGAATGACCGGTGCACGGCCGCGTGTTCCGTAAGCCAGGAAATACGGGATGAAAATGCGTACTTTCCCGCCTTCACCGACGAGTTGCATTCCTTCCACGAATCCCGGGATCATCGGATTTACTTTATACTGGAAGACCATTGGTGCGCCCCGGTCCAGAGAACTGTCGAACTTCTCCCCCGATTTCCGCATGGTTCCCGTATAGTGCACACTGAGTGTGTCGCGGTCATTGGCGCGCAGTGATGAACCCTCTTTTTCGACAACGTACACAAGTCCCGAAGGAGTCATCTGCGCATCCGGAAAGTCCTTTTTTACTTCGTCGAACATGTAATCTTTGTACTCGTCCTGCGACATTCCAAGGATCCGTTTGTGTTCGGCTTCCGCTGCTTCAATTTCCGCTTTGCGTTTTTCGTATTCTTTTTCAAATACTTTGGATGCCTTGAAACGTTTCGCTTTCCACCCGATGCGAATGATCTCGACCTGTTTCATCGTGTCACCCTGCTCAATAGCGTCGACTACCTCCTGGCCTTTTACCACGTGCCCGAATACCGTATGCTTTCCATCCAGCCATGGCGTTGCCACGTGCGTAATGAAAAACTGGCTACCGTTCGTATTCGGACCGCTGTTGGCCATGGAGAGAATTCCCGGACCGGTGTGTTTGAGTTCCGGATCAGTTTCATCGAAAAACTTGTAACCCGGGTTTCCCATACCTGTTCCGAGCGGATCGCCTCCTTGGATCATGAAATTATCGATCACGCGGTGAAAGATGAGTCCGTCATAAAGCGGTTTTTTGATCTTAATGGAATCAAAGACTTTGAATTTGCCTTCGGCGAGCCCCACGAAGTTGGCTACGGTCATCGGAACACGCTGATAATCGAGTTGGCAGATGATCTCCCCTTTAGAAGTCACGAAGCGCGCGTAGATTCCCTTGTCGAGGTCTTTATGTTTCCCTGCGAAAAGGGCATTCACTGTAAAAAGTACGGAAAAGAACAGGAAGGTTCTGAGTTTCATAATGTATTATTTAATTGCGGTATTCATTCATAATTTCTCCGGTCGATTCCCCAGAGCATTTTATTGCGGATGGTGTCGAGAAAATTGTTGTCTTCGAATTTAACGACATTTATCATAAAATCGGCCTTATAGACCATCACTTCTTCACCGCCACGCAGGTTGCGCGACACACCGTCGATGCTCACAAGGTAATGTCTTTCCCGTCCTTCGATGCTGAGTTTGATCGGCATGTGGTCCGGAACCACCACAGGACGCACGTTTAGGTTATGTGGTGCAATGGGAGTTAGAATGTGCACCTGGCAACCGGGCGTCACGATCGGTCCTCCGCAACTGAGGTTATATGCCGTGGAACCGGTAGGCGTGGCCACGATGAGACCGTCCGCCCAATAAGAATTGAGGTATTTTCCTTCGAGCGAAGCGTGCACGGTGATCATAGACGAGGTGTCCTTTTTCTGGAGCGTGAGTTCGTTCAGCGCAATGTTATCTTCCCCAAAAACAGAACGCTCGGTTTCCACGCGGAGCAGGCTGCGTTTCTGGTAAACAAACTTCTTTTGGCGAACGAGGTCCATTGTTTCTGCCAGGTGCTCCCTTGAGATATTCGCTAAAAAACCGAGTCTTCCGCTGTTGATCCCGAGAATGGGAACGCCGCTGTCGCGAATGAATTTCACAGTCTGGATGAATGTTCCGTCTCCACCGATGCTAAATGCGAAGTCAATGCCCGACTGAAAGTCCGAATGGTGCGTAAACTCCTGAACGTTATGCGCAATTCCAACCTTTTTGACGAGTTGTTCCTTCAGGCCTTTTTCCAGTACCGGGTTCCAGCCCATTTCTGCGAGCATGGAAAGGAATTCGATAAAGTCGGCAGCGTTCTGCTTGGTTATTTTTCTTCCGTAAACGGCAACATTCATAAGTTACATATTCAAATAGTTCATCAGGGCATCGTAGCGCAGCCGCATATCGTCGATGTACGCGCTTTTCTGGAACGAAGCCTTGATGGTGTAGTCGAAGCGCTCAAAGGTACGGATTATCCGGTCGAGTTCAACCTCGTTGATCTTCAGCGTAACCTCAATTTTCGTGGAATCGGGAGAAGACATGATGTAAGAACTCAGGATACGCGCATTGTTGCTTTCCACAATCTGTGCGATCTGTGACATGGAATAGTCGTTTCGGTTCATTTCGAGTACGATCACGCCACCGGCTTCCTTGATACTTCCGGTATTGGCGATCAGGCACACGAGGTGATGGATGGAAGTAACTCCCAGGAACTGTTCACCCTCCCCGAGCACGGGCATCACGCTGATCTTGTTTTCAGCAATCCGGGCGAGCACTTCGTAAATATGGGCAGATGCAAATACGTACGGTCGCGGCAGGTGGTCAAACAATTTGTCGAGCGTTTCCTCGTCATCCAGTTTATCCAGTATATCCGCTTCCGAAACCACGCCCACATAATTTCCGTTTTTGAGTACGGGCAGGTGCGAGACTTTGAATTCATCCATCCATCGGAGGGCTTTGTTGCCGGTATCGGTATGCGTCAGTGGCGGTATTTCTTCTGTTATGAGTTCTAATGCTATCATTTCTTTGCCAAAGTAGTAAATAAGTGCCTAACTTTGTGTTAACGAACTGTCAAAAATAAACCCGTCTATGACCAGGCTCAGCGTTAATATCAACAAGATCGCCACACTTCGAAACGCCCGCGGGGGCGATCATCCGAATGTTGTACGTACGGCTCAGGACTGTGAACGGTTTGGAGCCGACGGAATTACGATCCATCCGCGTCCCGATGAACGTCATATCACCACGCAGGACGTCTACGATCTGGCAAAAGTGGTAACCACTGAATTTAACATTGAAGGCTACCCGGACGAGCGGTTCATGAAACTCATTTCTGACGTTCGGCCGGCGCAGGCCACGCTCGTTCCGGACCCTCCGCACGTACTCACTTCGAATGCTGGCTGGGATACGAAATCCAATTACGAATTACTAAGCGAGCTCAGTGCGCAATTTCGTTCACTGGGCGTGCGGACCTCGATATTCATAGACACAAATCCTGTCAACATCGAGTATGCGATCAAAACCGGTGTGGATCGCATCGAGTTTTACACCGGTCCGTATGCCGAGCAGTTTCAAAACGACCCGAAAAACGCGGTGGCACCTTACGTTACTGCCGCAAAACTGGCTCTCGAAGGCGGACTTGAGCTCAATGCAGGGCACGATCTCAATCTCGATAACCTGCGCTATTTTAAAGAGCAAATTCCGGAATTGGAAGAGGTGTCGATTGGACATGCACTGATCTCAGATGCTTTATACCTCGGACTTGAAAATACGATTCAGCGTTATAAATTCCTGCTGAGATAATTAGCCGTTTCCTAACGGTTCACTTTGTGGTTCGGAATAATAGTTTTCATGCAAATAGTTGATATACACACGCACAATTAAACCTCCTAAGTTATTTTCCTTTAATGAGGATAGCCTCCTACCCGGCGCCAAGGCGGTTTTGCCAACAACTCAAAATTCGTAACACATTGTTCCTGAACAAGAATAAGCGTTTCTAACGGTTAACTCGGAGGTTAAATCCGCGGCTTTCAGGCAGATCGTTTGGTGCAGGTATTCGTGCGAACGATTGAACCACCTAAGTTAATTGTTTCAAAGAGAATAGCCGCCTGCCTGGCGCGGAGGTGTGTTTGCAATAACTCAAAATCCATAACACACTGTTCCTCAAAAAGAATAGCCGTTTCTAACGGTTAACTAGACGGCTTGAATCGGCGGCTTTCAGGTAAATCCTTTGTACTGGTGTGCGCGCAAACGATTGAACCACTTAAGTTGCTTTGCTTTAATGAGGATAGCCTCTTACCTGGCGGAAACAGTTTTGCCAACAACGCAGAATTCGTAACACACTCTTTCTGAACAAGAATAGCCGTTTCTAACGGTTAGGTTGTTGTTCTTTACGGAGTACAATCGTGTTTTTATCACGGTCGCCTTTTTCAAAAAGCAAGTACAGTGAACTGAAAGAACGAGAGCAGCTCGTGAAGACACAGGCTGATCCTGCTGAAGGAGCGAAAAGCCGAAGGATAGGGAACCGCGAAGTAGCTCCGTAGGAGATCACTGAAGTGGTCGTTCTTTCAGGAACGGAGCGCAGCTTATTGAAAACAGCGACGAGTTTTCTTTTGCATCCGTTTCTTTAGCGGAAAAAGGAAAGGATGACGTGGCAAGCGCAGCTTGCAAAATACCATCAGCAGTTTATAGTCAGCTTGCTACGCAACCTAACCCTGCTCGAAGGACTGATGCGCGAAGCGAAGTTCATGCAGGCTTTGACCTGAATTCGGTTACCGGTGTAGAAATTCAGGGAACGCGTTATCGTTTGAAGTGCTATTACTTCTCGTACACCCTTTCAACGGATGGCATTTTGCATGTCACAAGACACGTAAAAGTACAGGAGAACAGGCCGGGCTTTTACGAGCGTTATGTCTGCGACCCGGTATTCCATGCCTTTGGACCAGTATCCTCACTGAGTCGCAGGGAAAGGAGGCAGCAAGAACGAAAGTTCAGGCAGCGGGAATAGCCGTTAGCCGTTAGCCGTTTTTAACGGTTCGGAATCGGACGTTGATACTGTTCATCAAACCAGCTAAGATCTCGTAATTTTGGATGAGGTTTCGGATTCATTGTATGCGTCCTGTTTGCATTGCCCGAACGGACAAAATGAAGTTTCAATCAGCCGCGCATGCGACGCCATCGCATTGATGCAAGGTGCAATTTCTAAAGAATAGTCCGTCCGACCTGATCGGCAATCGCGCGTTTTATTTGTTCGAGTTTCATTTGTTTTTCAAGTGCGATCAACAGATCTTCCTCTTTTTCAGGATCCTCTTCGCAAGCTTCGATCTCCTTACGCACCGCCCGCAACTCTTCCTCGAGTTTACAAAGTTTAAAGGAATAGACAGCCGACAGCGAAGCCTGGTAGATCTTGTCCACTTCGAGGTTCGTGTCAATGTTATATTTCGCATACCAGTTATGACTCAATTCATAGTCATCCGACTCAATACGGGAAACAAGTTTTACAATTTCCTGGTCCTCCTGGCGCAAAAAATAACTGGCTTTGAAAAATTCCTTTTCAGCAAGGCCCTCGAGAATAATGGTGTGGATTCGCGCGTAGACCGGGTTGCTAAAAACAAGTTCGTCTTTATCGAGTTCATGGCAGATCAGTTCGATGACGCTTGTCTCAACTTTTTCGAGTTCTCCTTTCTCATTGACCTGTTCTACTTCCAGTCCGATAGTGCCGTATTTCAACATGATCCGCATCAGATCGAACTCGGTAAAATCATATTTTTCACGGAAAGCATCGCGCTCCTTTCCCTGCTGTTCCGTTTTTACAAGGCGCGTTTCAGGGATCTCGCGCAGTTCCGGAGTGTTTGTTGTACGTGCGACGGTTTCCTTTCGCAAACGGGCCAGTTCGCGGTTAATAATCTCTTCCTTAATGTCAAAACGCCGTGCCAGTTCCTGGGCATATACCGAGCGTGTGATCTGGTCCGGAATCAAACTGACCGAATGCACGATTTCACGGATCAGTTCCGATCGTTTTACAGGATCGTTTGCACTGTCTTTCAGCAGGATTTCTGACTTAAAAGACAAAAAATCCTGCGTATGTGCGTCGATATAGCTTTTAAGTTCGGCTGTCGAACTCTTTTTTGCGAAAGAGTCCGGGTCTTCACCGTCCGGGAACAGCACAACCTTTACGTTCATACCTTCCTCCAGGATCAGGTCGATACCCCGAAAAGAAGCTTTGATCCCGGCCGCGTCTCCGTCATAAAGAATCGTGATATTCTGCGTATAACGCTGAACCAGTTTGATCTGCTGCTTTGTAAGCGATGTTCCGGACGACGAAACCACATTGTGAATGCCGGCCTGGTACATACTGATGACATCCGTATAACCTTCACAAAGAAAACAGTTGTCGTATTTGATGATGTCGCCTTTGGAATAATAAAGCCCGTAAAGAATCTCGCTCTTGTTATAGATCGGGCTCTCCGGCGAGTTAAAGTATTTGGCGACCTTTTTATCCGTAAGCAGTGTTCGTCCGCCAAAACCCAACACGCGCCCCGAAACACTGTGGATCGGGAACATAACACGCCCGGAAAAGAAGTCAAAATGACGGTCGTCTTTGCTTTTAACGAGTCCGAGTTTTTCCAGGTATTCGAGCTTGTACCCTTTGTCGAGTGCCGTGCGGGTAAAGTCATTACCGGAAGAAAGACAGTAGCCGAGTTGGAACTTCCTGATAATGTCTTCCCGGAAGCCACGCTCTTCGAAGTAGGATAAACCGATCGCCTTCCCCTCCTGCGATTCGTGCATCCGCTCCTCGAAATAGTTCTTCGCAAACTCGTTGATGATATGCAGACTTTCCCGTTCACTAATCGCCTCGAGTTCTTCGGGAGTCGCAGGTTTCTCCTCGGGCAGGGTGATGTTATACTTATCAGCCAGCCAACGCAGTGCTTCCGGGTAGGAAAAATGTTCCTTTTCCATCAGAAAAGTCACAACCGTACCGCCTTTTCCCGTCGAAAAACACTTAAAGATCTGCTTGGCCGGTGAAACAACAAAGGACGGCGTCTTTTCATCGGTGAACGGACTGAGGCCCTTTAGGTTACTCCCGGCTCTTTTTAAATTCACGAATTCCCCGATGACCTCTTCAATACGGGCCGTCTGCATGATGTCGTCGACAATATGCGGGGGAATTTTTGCCATTTCGTTTTCCTATTTTTCGGCCGGCTGTCCGTAATCGATTTCGCGTACGGCACCCTGGGAATCATATATTTTCCAGATACCGACCTGTTTGTCATTGTGGTAATCTCCGTAGTAACGAACACGTCCATCCGGGTATTTTACCAGTGAAAACCCTTCCTTACTGCCGTGATCGTACATCGTGGTAGACAATTCCAGGCCGTTTTCTGAATAGTAGGCCCATTTCCCGTGACGCTTTCCTTCAGCGTCCGTCGGGCCCTCCACTTTAAGCTGTTTCCTACCGGGGTAGAACTCTCTGTACATGCCGTCTTCCCGGTAAATTAGCTGTTCGGGTTCGTTTGCCTGTTGTTCGGTTTTTTCCGTTTCAACAGAAGTCTCGCCGCAGGCAGTCGCAAGCAGCAGGACCGCCATTCCATAAAAAGTGATCAAACGTGTCATTTTTCGCGTGCTATTGTATATTCTACCAGTCCTATGAGTGCCGAACGTGCTTCCGATCCGGGAACTTCCGAAAGAATTCCGAGAGCCTGGTCGCGCAGTTCCAGCATGCGTTTGTGTGCATAATCGATTCCGCCGTGACGTATTACCAGTTCAACGGCTCTTTGCACCATTTTCGTATCCTCATTCTTATTTTTGACAATGTTGATGAGTTCTTTACGCGTGGCTGCATCGCAGGTGTTCAACGTGTAAATAAGCGGTAATGTCATTTTGCGTTCCCGGATATCGAGTCCCGTGGGTTTCCCGATGTTTCCCGGAGATCCGTAGTCAAATATATCGTCTTTTATCTGGAATGCCAAACCAACGAGTTCACCGAATTCACGCATTTTGGGAGAAAGCTCTTCCCGGTTCACCGACACGGCCGCAGATTCACAGCAGGTAGCAATGAGACTCGCCGTTTTCTGGCGAATCACCTCGAAATAAATCTCCTCGGTAATGTCCAGTCTGCGCGCCTTTTCAATTTGGAGCAATTCTCCCTCACTCATGTCCTGCACCGCACCGGCGACAATTCCGAGCAAACGCGTATCATTATTTTGAATAGACAACAGAAGTACGCGCGACAGCAAGTAATCTCCCACGAGCACGGCAATCTTATTTTTCCAAAGCGCATTGATGGAGAAAAAACCCCGGCGTTCATTGGCATCGTCCACCACGTCATCGTGCACCAGCGTAGCGGTATGCAATAATTCGATGAGCGATGCCGCCTTGTAGGTGCGGTCGTTCACTTCCCCCAGCATTTTAGCAGTCAAAAACAGGAACATCGGCCGCATTTGCTTTCCCTTTCTCCGAATGATGTAATGCGTGATCTTGTCAAGCAGGGGAACTTTCGACTTCATGGTCTGCCGGAACCGGTCTTCGAATTCGGCCATTTCAGCCTTAATCGGTTGCATTATTTCCTTTACAGACATCATGTGCACAAATATACTGCTAAGAATCGTGTCGCGTGTCTTTCCCGCCTGAAATTTCAGTTGGGAAACTCAGTACATTCCGACGCGAACAATCCGCGCTTCCCGCCGGTGTTTTACGAACAGGTAGGTAAAACCGCCGAAAGACTCCATCAGCGGCGGACTGGCCTGCAATTTCTGATTTTTCAAAAAGATAAGTTCACGGGTGGACTGATAGCCTTCATTCGAATCAGTAGTCAGACGAATGCGTACGAGGTCGTTATATAGGAAAGGGTTCGTACTTCTCCTTTCCTCAATAGCCAAAAGCGGCAGGGACCGGTTTTTCGGGTGATCCCAGAAAAGGAAGTCCATCGTGTTGTTCGGATCAAAGCGAAAAGCAAAGGACGCGCTGGTACCTTCATCATTCACGGAGATCTGTTCTTTGGGAATAGCAATGGAAGCCAGTGGATTACAATCCCGATCGTAGCTGCATACTACAATCGTTTCATAATAGAATGTTTCGGTAAACCCGGTTGAAGCGTTACGCAGATCCGCGTGATCTTCGCGTTCACGGAAGCGGCTTTCTCCGATTACCGCAAAACTGCTGTCTCCAAAAAAAGCGAATTTAAGCACCTGCATTTCGCGGATTCGGGATGGAAAGTCCTGGCCGGAAACCGGTAAGTCCGTGAAAGGAACCAGGCTGTGTGAACGAATCTGCATGGCGGAATCAAGAACCACGGTAACTATTCCGGCGGCATCGGGTTTTTCCGGGTCTCGATCTTCCGCATTCGAATAATAACCTGATACGTACCAGTTGTCCGCGTGCCAGCCAATCTTGCCCTGCTCCAGTCTTCGTCCCGGCAGGCGAATTTCAATTTCGCGCGTCAGTCTGCTTTCGAAGTCGTAGACCCAGATCGACGAAACGGGGGGTTCTCCTGAGAATTCAGCCTGGGCGAGTAAATTGCGTGTTTGCTGGATAAACGCGAACCCGGATTGTCCGTTGTAAAACCGGTCGCTTTGCTCACAGGCAAGGTCATTTTCGAACTCGAATACTTTCCGGGCTGTGCACTGGAGCGTGCTGTCGAAACGTTTAACGCGTAACTCCTGACCTTTCCCCTCATCCACGGACGTGCTTAAGGAAAGCACGAAATTATCGCTGTTTTCCGGCATGCTGATGTGAATGTCCTTCTGTCTGTTGACGGATGCCCGGACCGTATCCAAAACAACGGGATCAAATTTTTCACCCTTACTGCCGTAAGCAAAAGCCATGATCATCCCTTCACCGCTCCCATTATCAATTTCCAGTGTAACGAGCACGATTCGTGTACCTGCCTGGAGCAAATGAAGATAGGTCCTGCTGCTCTTCGCAAGGGTTTCCGGTGTAATATCGAACTCCCTGCCAGGGGCAAGCGTTTGGCGATCGAAGCATTTCACCCGCACCGAAACCGGGCCACCCAGAAACGAATGACTGCGTATCACGGCTTTCAAATCAGTTGAATCGATCTTTAAGAAACCGATGAACTGTTCGCGCTTATCCATACGAAATGCAGGACCTAAAAAGGTCGGCGGTTGTGCGTTTACGGAAACGTAAAAACACAGGAACAGGAAAACGAATAGTCGTTTCATAACGGTTCGCGCTGCTTAAAAATAAGGAGATTTATCAGGATAGTTATTTCAGTACCCGTTCTTTTTCGGCAATGGCCTTATTCTTATTGGCCAGCTGTCCGCAGGCCGCGTCGATGTCCTTTCCGCGTGAGCGACGCACATTCACGATCATGTTCCGGCTTTCAAGCCAGGCTGCGAAGGCATCGGTTTTTTCGGGAGCTGCCCGGTTGAATTCACCTCCGTCGATCGGGTTGTACTCAATGATGTTGATCTTACACGGAAAGCTCCGTGCGAAATCTGCCAGCTCACGCGCATCTTCGAGTTCGTCGTTGAACCCGGCAAAAAGGATGTATTCCAATGTGATGCGGCTTCCCGTTTTTTCGTAAAAGTAAACCAGCGCTTCGGACAGGGCTTCCAGGTTGTTCGTATCGTTGATCTCCATGATCTCACTGCGCTTGCGGTCGTTCGCTGCGTGCAAAGAAAGCGCGAGGTTGAATTTTACCTCATCATCTCCCAGTTTGCGGATCATTTTCGCAATTCCGGCGGTGGAAACGGTAATTCGCTTCGGAGACATATTTAACCCTTCGGGCGACGTGATGAGTTCGGTGGAACGCAGTACATTTTTGTAGTTGAGCAGTGGTTCGCCCATGCCCATGTAGACGATGTTCGAAAGATGCTGTCCGTACATTTCTTCGGCCTGACGATTGAGGTAAGCCACCTGGTCCACGATCTCACCGGCAGTGAGGTTTCGCATGAGTTTCAGTTTGCCGGTAGCACAAAACTTGCAGGCAAGGCTACAACCTACCTGCGATGAAATACAGGCGGTCATGCGTGAACTTGTAGGGATCAGAACTCCCTCAATAACCTTGTCCCGATCGACGGTAAATGCGTTTTTAACCGTTTTGTCCGAAGAAACCTGCTTGTCGTCAAGGGTAATGTGATCGATAAAATAATCGGCTTCAAGTTGTTCACGAAGTGCCGCCGGCAGGTTGGTCATTTCGGCAAACGTATGTGCATTCTTCTGCCAAAGCCATTCGAAAACCTGTTTGGCGCGAAATTTCGGGAGTTTCAGTGCTGAAAAAGCTTCCTGTAACTCGGCGAAATTGAAATTGCGGATGTTCGTACGTACTTCCCGGACTTGCATTGAAGTGCAAAGGTACGCAATCGACAGATAACGAACCAAATTTTACGATTGTTAAAAAATAAATGCGTAACGGTTCGGAAACGCTTATTCTTATTAAAAATCAGTTTCTTACGATTTTAGACTCCGATATCGCTATGTTTTGTGTCCTTTCGTTTTCTTTTCAATACATTTACAACTTCTGCCCTGTTAATCCGCATTCATGAAAAAACTGCTTTACCTCCTTCTCATAAGCGCCGGCCTCTACGCGGTTCTGTTTACCTTCCACATTCTCCCGCTTAGGCTCAATCTGGCCGATAAGCCGGTTTTTGATGAAAGTAAATTCCCGGAAGACACGGTTCGTTTTGCAAATGTGCTGGATACCGCCAAGGGAAACTGGGAGATCTATATCGACTATTCATGGGACGATTGTTATTCCGGAACAGCACTTCTGCCCGGTAAAGTATGGAAATGCAGTGATCCGGGAATCGTCTCGGCCGTTTTAAGAGAGGCTCGTTTTATCAATTCCGGGGCGGATATGGCAACCGTCGGTTCCGATTTTTTTCTGCTCCGCGACGGCAGACTGGTGTTTCAATCGCAAATCGTGCTGGATTCGAACGCAGTTGGCTTTCAGAGTGACATTTTCGGGTGGACGTCCAACGAGCAGTTAAAGCCGTATTTCAGGAAATTTAGGCGGGTATGGAGTCCGCTGCTTGTAATTTATTGAGACTACCGGTTTCGGTCAGATCAGTTCCACGTCTTCGGTCTGCACATACACTTCATGACCGTCTTCGAGCCTTACCAGAGTAAATCCTCCGTGCTTTTCGATCAGGCGCACGCGTTCTCCTTCCTGCAGTTCAAGTTTACCCGGATCGGCTGCGGGAGAAGGATAAGTAGAAATGTGGCGCCGTACAACGATCCCATAATGTGTATCGGAGAAACGCGACTCCGAAATCCGGAGGTTAACTCCCGCAAAAATGCTTACAAGTACCAACAGAAAACCGGCAAGCAGGCAAAAACGGCGAATGCCGAAACGGGAAGACGTAAAAAATAACAAGATAAGTACGCAAAGTATTACGACGCTGGAAATGAGTAGCCAAAACCAGAGACCAGAACCAACGCGTGCTGCAAAAGTGGCATAACTTCCGTATGGCGGCTGATACGGCTCGTTTCGCTTCAATTGCAAATAGCAATATTCCAGGTTGCGCAACGCATTCTTATCACCGGGATGATACTTCAGCGTCTTTTCAAACATCAGGATCGCATCGCCGTACTTCCTGAGTTCAAGTTTACAGTTTCCGGCATTATATGCAGCCGCATAGTTCGTGGGATGTTTCCGCAGGTACTCGTCAAATGCCTTTTCGGCAGCGGCAAAATGGCGTTCACCCACTTCTTTCAAACCCTGTTCAAAGAGATTTACTTCCTGTGCCGGAACAAAAAAACCGGTCAGTATGATCCAGATACTGATGATCCAGCCTGTTTTCATGCTTTTAGTTTTTGAGTTAGTTCACGGGCGAGTGCGCGCGCTTCCCGCAGAAAGGCCTGTCCGTCCGTTTCGACTTCCAACATCCCGTAGCGGGCCGCTTCGCTTTGTTCTACCAGCTTTTGGAAACGCTTGCTTAATTCGTCGGAGAGTCCTTTTTCCCGGAAAATACGGGTGAGTTCCCCGGTTCCGTAACTGTAGCTTTCTGTTCCGCTGACCAGCGTGGTAGCGAGTTTGCGCAGGGCTTTACCGATCGATGCCATGCCTTCACCCGTCCGGCCACTGTTGAGTTCCTGTTCGGCCTGTGAAAAAGCATCACGGGTATCGCGAACGGTGTTTTGCTGACGTGCGCGACGTATGCGTTTCTCTTCGTTGCCGCGGGAACGCTTCATTACATAACCGGTTACAAGACTGCCTCCGATCGCCGTTGCCAGGATGATCCACAATAGCGAAGAGTGCGTGTAACTTGTCGGAGTGGCATCCGGGTAATATTTGCGAAAGGGAGCGGGCTTAAGCGCCGCTGGGAGTTGTTCGGTCTCTTCCGAAAGTGAATCGCCGGCGTAATTAAAGTTCGGATCATTCTCAACCGTGAGTTCATAAGGCCCGAAACGTTTCTGGACATAGCGTTCCTGCTCGGGGTCAAAATAACTGAAAGTCTGTTCGCCGAGTTGTGCTTCCCCATCGTGGACGGCCTGTAAATTGTAAATGATCGTGGTATTCCCTTCCGCGCCACGTTCGGTATAATTAATGACCGGAGTAACAACCGGGTCGCCGTAGACAATGAAATGTTTGCCCGGACGGATCTTCGGTGCGTCGATATTTTGCAGGTTCCCGTGCCCGCTGATAACCACCGTCAATTCCACGACGTCTCCTTCGCGCACGGTCGTTTTGGACAGGGAAGCACTAACGTCTAAAGACCCGACACCGGATATAAAATCGCGGGGCACATTTCCGGGAAGTGGAATTACTTCGAAGGTACGCGGATCGGAAACGGCCGGATACGAGTCGAAACCGTTATTGAGGATCATCCGGAAAGGTTCAATACGGAATTTGCCGGTACCCACCGGGAAGATTACCTGCCGGTCGTAGCTGAAGGTGTAAAAATCCGTTCCGTTGATCTTTTCCCGCCGTAAAATGGAATGACTTGTCGCATCCAGGGGATAATGTTCGCTGGTGCCGCTGATCGTGTACGGTTGGTACGGAAAGCGATTCTCACGGGGCTTGATCTTAGAAAATACTTTGGCCTCCACGACAAGGGGCTCGCCTTCATATACTTTTGTTTTATTCAGTTCAAGCACGCCGTTGACGGTTTGATTCAGGTCTGCGGCGGGTGCCGGTGACGACGGAAGCGTGTTAACGATCTTTACCTGTACCTTGTTCGACTTGTAAATAGACAATCCCGTTTTCACATAGGCAGGTCCCACCGTAAAGGTTCCAGTTTGGGTAAAAGAACCGTTCTGCGTCAGGTAAAAAATGGTATTTACGGCCCCGGTCTGGTAATCCATTTCCTGGTTCATTCCACTCATGACATTGTAACCCTGGACAAATCCAGGCGGCAGATCAATGTCCATTTCGCCCTGTATATTGGATTTGATCGTGATTGTAATATCGTCGCCTACTTCAGCAGTAGCAGGCTCAACGACCAGTTGCACATATTTTTTCTGTGCAAAAGTCTGCCATCCTGCAAAGAGGACCAAAAGTAGTATCAGGATTCGTTTCATTACCAGTCTTTTCCGGATTGGGCCGATCCCCGGGTGTTGCTTCCCTGTCCGGCGCGACGTTTGGTTTCCGCTTCCTGCTTCATCAGTTCATCGAGCATCTGCTCCACGCGTTTCTGTGATAATTTCGACTGACCATTGCCCTGAGATTCACTATTTCCACCGGAACCGGGGTTTTGCCCTTCATTCTCATTTTGCTTTCCATCCTGATTCTGCTTTCCATCCTGATTCTGCTTCCCATTCTCATTTTGATCCTGATCCTGCTTCTCATTCTGATTCTGCTTCTGGTTCTGATTTTGGTTCTGATTCTGCTTCTGATTCTGCTTCTGGCTCTCTTTCTTCCGGCGCATTGCTTCCGAAAGATTATACCGCGTCTGTTCATTTTGCGGATCCAGCCGCAGGGACTGCTTATAACTCTCGATCGCATCGTCATACTTTTTCTGCCCCAACTGCGAATTGCCAAGGTTCTTCAGTTTGATCGCCTTTCGTTTAGGATCTTCATCGCGTGCCACGCTCTCCCTGTAAAAATCTTCTGCTTTTTTAAATTCGCGTAGGTGCATTGCCGTTTGTCCCGCTTCCGAAGAGAGGTCCACATCCGCAGGTGCCAGTCGTTGGGCCGAACGATAGTGTTCCATCGCTTTGGTGTAATCCTGTGCTTTATAGGCTTTGCGTGCCGCGTACAGGGAATCCCGCCACTCCTGTGCCTGGAGTTGGTACAAACAGAAAAAGGCAATGCATGTAAGGATCAGTTTCATGTTTTTCCGGCAATTTTGTCAATAAGTTGGAAGCTCCTTCCGGACCATACGAGGTAAAGCAGCAAAAAGAATACCGCGGCGGCCAGCGGATACTGGTATCGGCTTTCTTTTACGGTAAATTCCAGGTCCTCGAGTTTCGTGCGCTTCATCTGGTTAATATTGCTCATCAGCCGCGAAAGGTTCGGAAACGGATCGGAACTGATGAGGGAATAACCTCCCGATCGCGAAGCGAGGTCGTTGATGAATTTCGGATTGATGTGCGAAACAACAGTACTTCCGAAAGAATTGGTCTTGTAACCGAGTTCCGGGCGGTAGGGATTTTTGGGTACCGGTCCGCCTGAGGCCGTTCCCAGCCCCAGAATACAGAGTTGTATCTTTTTTTCCCGGATCTGCGCCAGGATTTCCGACGGATTTTCCTCGTGATTCTCCCCGTCGGTGATCAGGATGATACCTTTCGAACACTTCTCTTCGGAAAACATGTCCACAGATGTTTCCAGGGCCTGTCGGATGTTCGTGCCCTGCTCGCTGATCATATTCGTCTCAATATCGCTCAGGAATAACTTCGCAGCATTGTAATCGGAGGTCAGGGGAAGCTGCACAAAGGCCGATCCCGCAAAGAGCGTCAGCCCGATTTTTTCGCCGTGAAGGCTATTCAGTAACTGGTTGATCGCGCGCTTTGCAATTTCCAGCCGGCTCAGTTCCGGGTCAATGTCCTTCACATTCATGGAATTTGATATGTCCAGTGCAATGGCCAGTTCCAGGCTGTCGATCGTACCACTGACTTTCCGGGAACCGTAAACGGGTTGCGCCATGGCGAAAACGAGGAATACAAAGGCATTCCGGAAAAAGAAATACTTGACAAACAGGTTGAGCGAAGATACCGGCTTGAGTAATTTTTCCTGTAAACGCGGACTCACCTGCGTCGCGTAGGCGTTGTTCCGAGACAGGTTGTAAAAGAGCGCCGCACCGAGTGGCAGGAGCAGCAGTAACAACCAGAACATCCCCGGGTGCAGGAACTCGACGTAATCTCCCTTCGTGGCGCCGTTGATGTAACCCAGGATCACAAGCAACGCGTAGCCGATTCCCCAGAAGAGCAGTTCCCAGGCAAGTACGCCGATGAAGATCCAGCCGGTACGATATGTGAAATTCAGATTATTCATTGGACCTGAAGAGGAAATAGTAAGTCAGCCAGGAAATAAAGATAAAGATTATTCCCCAGCGCATGAAGGCTTCGGGTTGTGGCGGCGGCTCGGTTTTATACTGGTTGTTCAGCATTTTACGCTTTTCGAGTTTCTCGATCTCACCATAGATCTTGCGCAAACCTTCCTCATCGGTTGCCCGGAAGTACTCGCCGCCTGTTTTTTGCGCTATGCGAATGAGTGTCTGCTCGTCGATCTCAACGGGTAAATTTTGATAGATCACGCCAAAAGGAGAAGGAACGGGTGAAGGAGCGCTTCCGTTACTGCCCACACCGATCGTATATACGCGGATATTCTTTGCTTTTGCAAGTTCAGCCGCGGTTTCCGGGGAAATATCTCCCGCGTTATTACTTCCGTCCGTCAGGAGGATGATCACTTTTGATTTTAAAGTGTCGCTGCGCAAACGGGTAACCGCTGTACCGAGTCCCGTCCCGATCGCCGTGCCGCCTTCAATATACTGATCGGAGATCTTGTCGACCTGCTCCTTCAACACTTTGTAATCGAGGGTCGCAGGACAGGCAGTATACGCTTCTCCGGCATACACGACCAACCCGATGCGGTCGCCCTTCCGGCCGTCGATGAATTCTTTGGCCACTTTCTTGGAGGCCTCCAGCCGGTTCGGTTCAAAATCCATTGCCAGCATGGATCCGGATACGTCCATCGCAATGATAATATCGATCCCGTTCTTATAATCGTTGCTCGTATCTTCGTAAGAAACCGGGTTGTAAGGTCTGGCTATCGCAAGGATCAACAAAGCAAAGGCAAGGTTTAATAAAGTAATAAGCCCCAGCCGCAGGTAATAGACCCAGGAGGCGCCGAGCGTGTGCTGTAAAGTTTCTGAACGGGAGAATTTGAGTTCTCCGCCCCGGCGACCTTCGTTGTGCAACATCCAGAAGAATACGGCCGGAACGAGCAACAACAACCACAACCAGTGCGGAGCGAGAAAATCGTATTCCCAGAAGCGTATATTCCAGCTATCAGTCATTTTCAAATTCAATCGGACTTGTTTCAGCGATGATCTGCCGCGCCAAAACGGTTACTTTAAGTATCTCGGATTCATCAGGTTGAGATTTGGCAAATTTGACCATATCGGCATTCGAAAAAATGAAACGAATGGTGTCGATCACTTCTCCTTCCAGTCCTTGCCTGCGCAGACTTTCTGCTGCTTCCATACTGGTTTTCTCCAGGAAACTCTCATTGTAGCGGGAAGTGAGGTACATCCTCAGGATCGCCGAAAGCTCGGTGAAGTGCTCTTTCAGCCTTCCGGATTCCCACAGTTTTCGTTTTTCAAGCGCATCGATGGCAAACAGGGTACGCTGCCGAAGGCTCATTTCTTTTTGAAGTTTCGGACGTGAACGCGAGATTTTTAGCTGGCGTCGGATAAACCAGGCCAGGAACAGGACCAGTGGTATCACAAACCAGTACCAGTTATTCTTCAGGAAACGACCGAGCGAGAATGGTTCGTCGGGGAGTTCAGCGAACAGTTCGGTCACTTCCAGCGGATCTACATTCGGATCGTAAGCGTCCATGCTTACATACACAAGCTTTGGCGGTATTTCAAAGGTTGAATCACGATAACGAAGGCTAGCGGGCGGAAACATAAAATAACCGGTATCCCACATCGTTACGGTGTATTTCCCGACCCATTCGTACTTGTTATTTTGTGTTTGAACCACGGTGTCGTGAAAGCCTTTCGTTATCTCGAATGAAAAAGGGGTCTGGCTGCCGAGTACACTGTTATCGAGCTTTTGTTTCGCTGCGATCGTACCGCGTTCTGCCTCATAACTCAGTGTGTCCTTCGGTCCGGCGAGCGGGAAACGGATCACGTAATCCACCTGTTCACCGATCTTAAACCGGTCGCGGGAAACGCTGGTTGTTGCCTTTTGCGAAAAGGAGAAAAGGCTGCAAGCGATCAGGGCGATATGTAAGACAAGGTATTTCAGGCGCGGTGTTTAAAAAGGGCCATCAGGGCCAAAATGTAATTTTCTTCGGTGTCCACACTGACAAAGTCGATGCCTGAACTCTTAAAGCTACGCAGCAGCGCTGCTTCTTTCCGGTCGTATTCCGCACGGTAATTGTCGCGAACTTTTTGGGAACTGCTGTTAACCCAAGTTTTACGTCCCGTTTCCGCATTGTAAACCTGTACCAGCCCAAGTGGGGGGAGTTCGCGCTCGGAATGATCGGTCACCCGGATGGCTACCATGTCGTGTTTCCTGTTCGACAGTTTTAATCCGTCTATAAACTCTTGGTCGTCAAAAAAATCGCTAATTACGAATGCAATAGAACGTTTTTTTTGGGTATTCCTGAAAAAACGCAGGGCTTCGTTAAGGTCGGTCAGGCGACTCTTCGGCTCCAGTTCGATGAATTCCCGCAGGATTACAAGTGCATGCTTGCGGCCTTTATCGGGTGCTATAAAACGTTCGATCCGGTCGGAAACAAAAACGGCGCCTACCTTGTCGTTGTTCGACACAGCGGAAAAGGCGAGGATCGCTGCAATTTCGAGCGCAATGTCTTTCTTGGACTTTTCACGAGAACCGAATTCTTCGGAGCCCGACACGTCGATTATCAGCATGACCGTGAGTTCGCGCTCTTCTTCGTAGATCTTGATGAACGGATCGTTAAAGCGGGCAGTCACGTTCCAGTCGATGCTCCGCACCTCATCCCCGATCTGGTATTCCCGGACTTCGCTGAAGGTCATACCGCGCCCTTTGAAGGCAGAATGGTATTCCCCGCTGAAGATCTGCCGGGTCAGTCCGCGTGTACGGATCTCCAGTTTGCGTATTTTCCGTAAAAGTTCTTTCGTGTCCATGAAACGGAGTTTACGGCACTTCCACGCGGTTCAGGATCTTTTGAACGATATCGCCGGCACTCATGTTCTCTGCTTCCGCTTCATACGTGAGTCCGAGGCGGTGACGCATCACGTCGGCAGCTATCGAACGAATGTCCTCCGGGATTACGAAAGCGCGATTTTGTAAGAATGCATAAGCTTTCCCGGCGAGCGCCATGTTGATACTGGCACGCGGTGAACATCCGAACTCGATTAGCGGTTTGAGTTCTCCGAGACCGTATTTATCCGGCTGACGCGTCGCATAGACCAGGTCTACAATGTATTGTTCGATCTTTTCGTCGAGGTAAACTTCCCGGACGAGTTTACGCGCGCTCAGAATATGTTCGGGAGTCATCACCTTCGAGATGCTGGAAAGTCCCTCCGGCCGCACATTGCTGCGAATGATCAGTTTTTCCTCCTCGTGCGTGGGATAGTCGAGAAAAACTTTCAGCATAAAACGGTCCACCTGGGCTTCCGGAAGCGGGTAAGTTCCTTCTTGTTCCACCGGGTTTTGAGTGGCCATCACGAGGAAGGGACGCGACAGGGAAAAGGTTTCTTCACCGATCGTTACCTGGCGTTCCTGCATTGCTTCGAGCAGGGCGCTCTGTACTTTTGCCGGGGCCCGGTTGATCTCGTCGGCCAAAATGAAATGCGCGAAGATCGGGCCTTTCCTGACGTAAAATTGTTCCGTTTTCTGACTGTAAATAAGCGTTCCGGTCACATCCGCCGGAAGCAGGTCCGGGGTAAACTGGATGCGGCTGAAGCTAACGTCGATCGCTTCGGAAAGCGATTTGATCGCAAGTGTTTTGGCAAGCCCGGGAACGCCTTCGAGTAAAACGTGTCCGTCGGCAAGCAATGCGATGAGCAGGCGGTCGATCATGTAAGACTGCCCGACGATCACTTTTCCGATCTCGGCACGTAGCCGGTCGAACACGACGCTTTCCGTTTTGATCTTTTCACTGAGTACACGGAGTTGCTCCGCAGGATTGAGCGTGTTGTTGGTTTCAGACATGTTTAGATGTTGACAATCTTACAAAGGTGTCAAAGATTAAGTTTAACAGTTTGGGCTTATTGTTAATTATTGTTAACATTGTTACCTGAATAACGACTACTACTCATGAATACTCCGGAACGTTTATGCCTGGAATGTAAGGATGTTTTACGCGGTCGGCGCGACCAGAAATTCTGCTCGGATCACTGCCGCAACACCTTCAATAATAAACTCAATGAAGACGCCAATAAATACATGCGGCGCATCAATCACATCCTTCGTAAAAATCGCCGGATCCTCTCCGAAATGAATCCGAAGGGAACGCGCACCGTGGATGCGATCCTGCTCGCAGAAGAAGGATTTAATTTTCACTATTTCACGAATATTTTCAAAACGAGTAAAGGAACATACCACTTTTGTTACGACCAGGGATACAAGCGCATGGACGATGACCGCTACATGCTCGTCCATAAGCAGGATTACGTAAAATGAAGCGGTTCAGCAACGGAAATTTCGCACTTCAAAAAAAGAAGCGGCCGGTATCCCTTACCGGCCGCCCGCGCTTTGTTAAGAAAAACTACAAAACCCGTCTTAACAAACTCATTCAAAAACATTAGAAAAGAAATTTCACCTGGGCCCGGAAATTGAACGGAGTTCCGGGAGTAAAGTGAATCTCTTCCACGGGTTGTAATTCATCCTTCAGGCGCGATTCGGTTAAGAACTGGGTTTCGTTCCAGGCCACGTTAAAGATGTTCTGAACGGTTCCCGAAATCACGAAGGATTTCTTCTGAAGGCCCAGCGTAAAATCATTCACAAAATAGCCACGTGCGATCACGCTGTTGTCTTCGTTTGCCGGACGGTCGCCCATGTATTTGTACGCAAGAGAAGCATACAGTCCGTTTTTAAAATTGACCTGAGCCTTTCCGTTGGAAGTGATCTTCGGGGCAAGCGGAATGTAGTTCTGACCTTCCGGATCAGTTACCGAACGGGCATGAGCGTAGTTGACATTCGCATAGATGAACAGCCAGTTCAGCGGCTGAAAGGTCGTTCCAAAGTCGAAACCGATGCGCTCTGAACTTCCGCTGGGCTCCACAACCCCGGCATCACCCACATATACGAATTCCTGCTCCGAGTAAAGGTACCAGGCAGCTCCGTTGAATAATAATTTGGAGTTGGGTTTATATGTAAATCCGAGATCACTCCCGTAAGCGAGCGGAAGCACCTTGCGGTTCAGGTTATCGTTGGCAAGCACCACGCGCGTGTCATTAGAATGGTACCCGATCCCGGATTTCAGATACAACTGCACCTTTTTGTTGACGTTGTAGAACACGTTGACCTTCGGAAGTGCCACGGATTGTGACAAATTCCGGGGATTGTACAGGCTGTCGAGCTTATCGACGTAGTAAAAGTTGAAGTTATCGGCACGCAGCCCCACGTTGAAGATAAATTTGTTCACCTCCAGTTCGGCGGAAACATAGCCAAAGAGGTTTGTTTCGTCAATGTCGCCGAGTTGGACCTGCTCGCGCACGATCTTCCGGTTGGTCGTTTTGGCAAGCCCGATGTCATTGATGTCGTCGTAACGGAACCCGGCGCCGGAAGTGATCGTAAGTTTGTGATCGTTCAGGCTTAGAAAACGTTTCCATTCGGTCTTGCCACCGTACACGCGTCTTTTTTCGCTTTGCCGGATTTGGTCGCCGTTAATGGCGTCTTCCAGGAAAAATGTGAAATTCGAATACAGTGTGAACTGGTAATCGGAAACAAAGAAATCGCTTTTCAAAATGCTCTTCGGGGAAAGCTTGTTGACCAGCCCGATCTGCAGGTTCGTTCGTGAAGTTTCGCCCCCTTCGGTGTTGTCAATCGCTCCGAAACGACTGATTATCCCGCTTTGTACGGCGCGCTCCGGGATCTGTCCGGAAGCATTCCAACTACTCGAAAAAGTGGAGATCTGGGCGGAGAGTTTGAAGGTGGGCGATACCATACCGGTATATTTCGCAAACAGGTTGATGCGCTTGAAATCCTGCGGAGAATCAAAGTAGTTGTCCGTGAGCATGTAGTCCGTCGCGAAATAAGCATTCTGGCCGTTGTTCCCGTTCAGGATGTTGATCGCACTTGTTATGCGCTTGTGATTGAACATCCCGTATTCGAGGCCGAGCAGGTTGTTTTGAAGGCGGTCCCTGGTCTGGAAATCGACATGACCGGCCGTCGCAAAGTTTCCTTTTGTAACGTCATATGGCCCCTTCCCGAAGTCGATCCGGTCGATGACCTCCGGCATGATGAAGTGCATGTCGGAATAACCCTGCCCGTGCGCATGAGAAACCATGTTAACGGGCATGCCGTCCAGTGAAAGCGCCACATCCGTACCGTGATCGATGTCGAAACCACGTAAGAAAAGTTGTTCTGCTTTTCCACCACCGGCGTGCTGCGCAATAAATAAACCGGGCACCAGTGTCAGCAGGTCCTGCGAAGACCGCACGGGCTGCAGGTTCAGGTCGATATTGGCCGTGCGCGAAAGCGTATTGAAACTTTCGTTAATATTCACTTCTTCCAGCGATTTCACCTGCGGATAGAGAATGAAAACATAGTCGGCCTGGAAATACTTTTCCCGATCCAGGATGAACAGCCGTTTTTCGTATCCGCCCGCTTCAATAATGAGCGAGTCTCCGAGGTGTACGTCGGTGAGTACAAATTCTCCGAGGGTGTTCGCCAGTACCTGTTTGTTCATCGACGGCAGGCTTACTTTTGCACCTGGAATACTCACGGCATTTTCATCCGTTACGATACCGTTAAGCGTGTGAGCTCTTGCTGCTACCGTTAAAAGTAGAAAAGTAAATAACGTGTAAAGTTTTTTCATCATTTCAGTTTTAGGGTTAAGAGAGCAGCGCTCAACTGATCATTTCACGGGCTTCCCGGGTAAATAAATGATCCTGGTACGGATCGATCTCAAAGGACTTGCGAATAAGTTTTTTATCATTTTTGATCAGCCCTTCCAGGCAATAGAGATCCGCGTCCTGCTTGTTGGTACGCATCGCGATGTCGAGGTGCTTCTGCGCTTTTTCGCGGTCGCCTTTCGCGTAATAGGTATATGCCAGCAAACGGTTCACATCGATGTTGTTCTTACGTGTTTCGTAGGCGCGCAGACCCAGTTCCAGTGCTTTGTCGTAGTCGTGCCTGAATTCGTTCAGGAATACCGCGTATTCCAGTTCCACGTTGTGCCCGGACTCCATGTCCTCGCGGAACATGCGTTCGATATCGGCCACGATTTCCTTCACTTTTTCCGTTTTTCCCTGTTTCTGGTACATCTTTGCACGCTCGATCGTAAAACCGATCTCCGGGATCTGGTCCAGTGCAGCAAGATACAGCGAGTCCGCTTTGGCGTAATTGCCGCGTTTGGCTTCGATGCTCGCTATTCCGGCCAGTCCGAAGGGATAATTGCTGCGTTCTTCAGTCGCAAAACGATAATAGTTCATCGCACTGTCGAGCTGGTTGTGACTTTCCATAATGCGTCCCATCGTAATGATCGCCCAGCATTTGTACTCAGAATAAGGAGCTCCGGCTTCAATCGCCATGCGCATGGATTGTTTCGAGCCTTTCACGTCACCGAAGATCTCGCGCAGGTAAGAAACGCGACTGTATGAGCGCAGGTCCGGCCGGATGGACATCATCTTGTCACAATCTGCCACGGCATCGTCGTAATTACCGAGTTCCACGTTTGCATCCACGAGTACCCCGTAAATACCGGCATTCACTTTATTGAGTGCCAGGGCGGCATTTCCAGTCTCGAGTGCCTGGTCGAACTTATGCTGAGAAAGTTGCACCGTCGCTTTGTAGAACAGGCCGAGGAAATGCTGGTCTTTGGTCAGCGAACGCTTATTCTTCAATAATTCATCGAGTGTTTGCAGGGCAGCGTTGTAGTAATACGGGTGTTCACCGGATACGCGTGCCTCGTAAATATAGATCTCAGCGAGTTTGATCAGGCTTTCGAAATTGCCGGGATCTTTTTCGTACTCGGCTGAGAGTTTGTTGTATTTCTCGCGGATCTTCAGGAATTCGTCGTAAGACAGGTCTTTGCGACGGTCCAGCAAGGCCGGAACGGTATACTGTGCTTCGCTGACACGGTTGATACTGTCGTTCGGTTTTTCGTCGGAACCGCATCCGGTCAGGCAAAGGATCATGGCAAAGCATGCCAGGCCCGCCAGGGCGGAGGTAAATAAATTCTTCATCGGGATTGTTTTTGTAGTTTTTCTTGCGCTTAAAAAAGGGAGGATGCGGATGCACCCTCCCAGGGCATTTTTTTACATCGATTTAACGAGTTTGATCAGTTTCACGGATCTGCCTTCGGGTCCGTTGATCGTTATCCGGGCAAAGTAGGTCCCGGCACCAAGGTTGTCCGTAGCATAGGTCATTTCATGCGTTCCGGCCTCCTGTGTCGTTTTAGGCATCAGCATTCCTGCTGCCTGGCCTGACATCGTAAACAGACGGATCTCCACGTCGGAGGCTTTTCCGAGCGTGTACTCAAAATGAACACTATTGCTGAACGGGTTCGGATAGGAGCGGATGGAGTATGCATCTGCCGCCGCAGCTTCTTCAACACCCACGGTTCCCGAAGGATCGAGGATGGCGGGCTGTACATAAGTATATTCCTGTCCAAGGCAGTTGTCCGTTCCGCGGTGAGGCATTGCCTCGTAAGGAAACGCTGCCGTAAACGCCACATCGTTCGATTCCACACCGGTGCTGTACCCGATCACGTCGAGCAGGTCTTGTGTAACACCGTTGTTATCCGGTAAAAGGATCGGCGGGGTGTAGTCGTCGTAGTACATACCGATGGCAGAAAGCACAACACCTCCTACAGCCTGCAGTTCGATACGCGTTACGTCATCCTCCAGTCGACGCCCGTTCGGGAATCCGTCCATATTCGGGATGAACTCGATACCTGTTCCGCTGTAAGTTGGGTCGGTGAGACCGAGTACCGCTGCCTGGATCAGTCCGAGTGAACTGAAATCGCTGCTCGAACGATCTGTTGCCGGAACGGCCATGTTCAGACGAAGCATGTCGCCACCGTTCGGAAGGAAGTTGTTGAT
Organism: uncultured Flavobacteriales bacterium; assembly: GCA_964389755.1. Taxonomy (GTDB): domain Bacteria; phylum Bacteroidota; class Bacteroidia; order Flavobacteriales_D; family Crocinitomicaceae; genus JBBSUQ01. The sequence continues at coordinate 25,864 of CAYMEW010000005.1, forward strand.
AAACGGTTTTCCGTCTGCTAAGGGATTGCCGTTCTTTCCTTCCGCCAGGTGATAAGGCGCAAGGTTCGGAACTCCCGTGTGGAAGATCGGCCAAAGGTCCACTGAACGCGGTTTTCCGGCTGCCGGTAATAACAGGTTACCGAAAATCGCGTCATCGAGTGCGGTACCTGCTACGGCAGGTGTACCTTTTAACGGGAATAACCCGTCGTTCCCGTTACCGAAGTCAAATCCGGTACCACTGTTGATGTCCGGACGTGAATCGCGCTGGATGCGCAGCGGAGAAAAAGCCGGTACGGCTGCTCCGAACAGATCGTCGTCCATGTACAGACCGAGTTCCGGGTTATAGAAATACTCGTCGAGCGTGGTCTCTGCCAACTCGTCGTAAGGTGTGAGGGAATTCCAGAAATCTTTCTGCCCGACCGGGATTACCGCTTCGTTGGTCAGCGGCATTCCAAGACGCGATACCTGAACCCAGTTTCCGGCGTCGGTATAACCGCCGCCACTTGCATTCAGTGTGCGTGTCATCTGGCGACTGGCAGAAGCCCATACACCAATCACGTAGTTCCCGTCGAGGATGCTTGTAGCTCCGCTCATGTCCAGTCCGTCTTTTTGCAATACCGATACCGGGATTTGCAGGGCGATGGAACTTACGTTCAGGCAGGCGAGTGCATCCTGGGGCGTACCGTTCTGACGCGGCGCGTCCCCGAGATCAAAAATACCTCCGAGGTCCACGAAGAACGGGTCGTCCGTGGATCCGCAGAATACTTTTTCACTCATCCCGGTTGTCTGGATCGCGTTGGTCATCAGGTCCTGGTAAGACTGTCCGAGGCCAACCACGTTGTTTTCGATCGAGCGTGGCCCGATGTTCGGTGGCGGCACGGTACCGCCGGAGATCACCTGTGTAAAAGTGGCTCCGCCATCCAGGCTGCGCTCCATCACATACGTGAGCTTGTTGTTTTCCGCTCCCAGGCGGATGTCGAAGAAAGTCGTCGGATCCTCATTGGTCTTCGTAAACGTAAACCGGTAAATGATGTCGTCACCGGCCGTGTTGATATCGTTGTCAATGTGGATCTCGTAACGGATGTTTTCCCCGAAACTGTAGTAATTCGGTCCGCCGTGCGGTATTTGCAGCGGAACGTAGTTCGCAATGATCGTAATGGAGTTCGGATCGTTCGGGCTTTTAAAAGCGTACAAATCCGTGTTGTCTGCCAGTGGATCATTGGCGATAAGTGGCGCCTCTCTGTGACTCGAAGCAAATGCTGCTCCGAAAGGAAGTGCCACCAATAAATATTTTAATAATGTTTTCATCTTGTCAAATTTTTATTGTGTACTTCTTATTCTTTACCAACCCACGGAGAAGCGAGGTAAGGGAATTGCGTTTTGAACGTAGCGTCGTTCTGCTCCACCCCGGTAGAGTAGTTCAGAACATTCGTCAACTGGTTTGTTACCGGCGAAGCGGATTGCCCCGGGTAATAATCATCATACCAGAGTCCGATTGCCGCCAAAACAACTCCCCCTACAGCCTGCAATTCGATGCGCGTTACGTCATCTTCCAGGCGTCTTCCGTTCGGGAAACCATCCATGTTCGGGATAAATTCCACGTTCGTGTTCGCATACTGCGGATCGGTCAGACCAACAACAGCAGCCTGTACGAGTCCCAGTGAACTGAAATCATCGCTTGTACGATCCGTTGCCGGTACGGCCATATTCAGACGCAACATGTCACCTCCGTTCGGAAGGAAATTGCTGATAAATGGTTTTCCAGCCGCTAAGGGGTCTCCGTTTTTGCCCGTTGCCAACTGGTAAGGACGCATGTTCGGAACTCCCGTATGGAAGATCGGCCAAAGGTCTACCGAACGTGGTTTCCCGGCTGCCGGTAACAACAGTGTTCCGAAAACAGCATCGTCGAGCGCGGTTCCTGCAACGGCTGAACTGCCTTTCAGCGGGAAAAGTCCGTCGTGCGTGTTCCCGAAGTCGAACTGGCCAAGCGAATTGCGCTGGATGCGAAGTCCTGCAAAAGCAGGCACGGCTCCTCCGAAAAGGTCTTCATCCATGTAAAGTGCCAGTTCCGGGTTGTAGAAATACTCGTCGAGCGTGGTCTCTGCCAACTCATCATACGGAGTCAGTGAGTTCCAGTAATCTTTTTGCCCGACCGGGATCACAGCCTCGTTCGTCAGCGGCATACCCAGACGTGAAACCTGTACCCAGCTTCCGGAAAAAGCCGTGGTTCCGTCTGTGTTGAGTGTGCGCACTGCCTGGCGGCTGGCTGAAGCCCATACCCCGATTACGAAATCCGGGTCGAGGATGTCACTTGCCTGGTTCACGGCCATTCCGTCCTTCTGAAGAACTGTAACCGGAACCTGTAACACGATCGAATGCGTATTGAATTTCGCAAGTCCGTCGCGTACGATGTCATTGTTGTTTTGACGCGGAGCATCCCCGAGGTCGAAGATACCGCCGAGGTCTACAAAGAACGGATCGTCTGAAGGCCCGCAAAATACCTTTCCGCCTTCCGGGGTGGTATAGATTGCATTGGCAATCAGGTCGTCATAAGTAGTGCCCAAACCAACCGTTGCATTTTCGATCGAACGGTTACCGATGTTCGGTGGCGGAACGTCCAGCCCCGACATCAGCGTTGTAAACGTGGCACCGCCGTCCGTACTCTTTTCAATCATGTAGGTCGTGCGGAGGTTTTGCTGACCCAGGCGAATGTTGAAGAACGTGGTCGGATCTTCGTTTACCTTTGTAAATGTGAAACGATACGTAATATCGTCTCCCGGCGTGCTTGCGTCATTGTCAATGTGGATCTCGTAACGAATGTTTTCCCCGAAACTATAGTAGTTAGGGCCTCCGTTACGAAACTCTGCCGGGATGTAATTGGCAATGATCGTAATTGAATTCGGGTCGTCCGGACTCTTGAACGCATACACATCGGTGTTATCGGCCAATGGGTCATTTGCGATCAAAGGAGCTTCCCGGTGACTCGAAGCGTATCCGAGCGAAGTGATACTTCCTGCAAGAATACACGAGAATAGAATTTTTTTCATCCTTTTTCAAGTTTTATTGGTTCATACTGGGTGCCCGGTTTCCGGTCCGAAGCACCGTTTAAGTAAAACCTACGCGATCCCTGGCACTGTGGATTGTCAGATTACGGGATAAAATAGCTCTTAACCTTTGTTAACAAACTGTTAAGGAAGCGGACACTTAGTTCAATTTCATTTACATCAGCCATACTACTGTCCTGCAGCGCTGTACGGGGAATTTATTATACACCAATAAGTTATAGGCGTGCATAACAAAAAAAAGGGATTTATTTTTTAGAAAGGAAGCCTGTAAGCCTCGTCCATGCCTTTTGGAGACCCTGTGCTTCTACAATCCCTTCGTCACGGAAGCTTAAATTTTAGTTATTTCCGATCTGCATTCTAAAATTGTCCGTAACTTCATTCCGCAATTTGCAGCACTTTACAACAGGAACCGGCCCGAACTGGAAAAACGGCTGTACCTGCTTTGCGAAAAGCATCTTTACGCATTCCGGAGAATACGGCGCTTCACATTCACCGGACCGACAGCTTGACTGATATGGAACAACGTTATATTCGCCAGACGATCCTCCCGGAATTTGAACCCGGAACCCAGCGAAAACTGGAACAGGCCGCTGTACTCGTAGTGGGAGCCGGTGCGCTCGGATGTGCCTGCCTGACTTACCTTGCTGCCGCAGGTATCGGGCATATCGGGATCGTGGATAATGATACTGTTTCACTCAGCAACCTGCATCGCCAGGTGCTCTATACGGAAAGCGACCTTGGATTGAAAAAGGCAGCAGTGGCGGCCCAACGACTGAAAGCACAGAATTCAGACCTGAAAGTCACCATTTTTGAAGAAAGACTGTGTACGGACAATGCCCGGCGAATCGCTGCGAACTACGACATCATTGTGGACGGAACCGACAACTTTCCGACGCGCTACCTCATCAGCGACCTCTGCGTATTTACGGGAAAAACCAATGTACACGCAAGCATTCTCGGCTTCCGCGGAAGTGTAGCCGTGTTTAATGCACCGGATGGCAAAGGAGGTAGAACCGCCGATTACCGCGACCTCTATCCGCACCCCCCGCGACCCGAAGACACACAAAATTGTGCCGAAGCCGGCGTGATCGGAGCGCTTCCCGGCATCCTCGGTTCGATGCAGGCACTCGAAGTCATTAAACTCGCAGGTGAATTCGGGGACCCGCTCACCAACCGCGTTTTTACCATTGACACACTGAATTATCGTACTTTTATATTGAATATTGCGAAAGATCCGGAAAATCCGCTTAGTGGAGAAACACCACGCATACATGATCTGATAAATTATTCCGAATTTTGCGGACTGAAATACGAAGAAAATATGAAGACAAAAACAGTACAGGATTTAAAAAACTGGATGGATAGCGACCAGGATTTCCAACTTATCGACGTGCGCGAAGATTACGAATACGAGGAAGCCAACCTGGGTGGCAAACACATTCCGCTCGGGGAGATCCCGCAGCGCTTTGCAGAGATCGATCGTGAAAAACCCGTGATCGTACAGTGCCGCTCGGGCCAGCGCAGCGCGAATGCTATTATGTTCCTCGAACAAAACCAGGGCTTTACCAACCTTTATAACCTCGAAGGGGGCATCCTCGCCTGGATGGAACAGATCGGTGAACTGCCAGCCTGAAAATAAGGAATAAGACAAGATGAATCGCAGAAGTATAAACCTGATCGTTTCACTGGGCATATTCGCCATGATCGTGATTCTCGTTACGCAAGTACTGTGGATCCGGAAAACCCTGCAACTCCAGCACACCAACATGGAGATCCAGGCGCGTGAGGACAGCCTCAACCTGATCCATTTTACGGAAAATGCACACATCGCACTGCGGAATGTGTTGGAAGAGATTTCCACGGTGAAAGCCGACAGTTCCGACCTTTACGGAGCGGTCAAGCAGATCAGTACCAATTATTTCTCGGTAGACATAAACGAGGAACTTCATCCCTTTTACCTGGAAACCATGCTCAAGAGGGAGTTCTACGACCAGAACATCCGCGAAGATTTTCAATATGGAATTTACGATTGCTTCACCGATTCCATCGTATTCGGGAACATCATCCGCTTTACGGAAGATTCACTCTACGCACCGGCTTCCGACACCCTTGTCGGGATCACTTCCCCGAAACTCAGCTGGAAAAAGGACGGACATTACTTCACCGTGTTCTTTCCGGGCGTCACCAGCATCAATGTGCCCGATATCGGCGAATCCTTCTCGCCCTGGCTTTACCTGGCGGTCATCATTTCACTGACGCTCATATTCTTTGGCTTTACCGTCTCGATCATCATCCGGCAAAAAAGGGCTTCCGAGGTCAAGAACGACTTTATCAATAATATGACGCACGAACTCAAAACGCCGATCTCCACGATCGGGCTATCGAGCGAAATGCTCATGAAAAGCGACTTTTCTAACGTCGAGAAGCTGAAGCGCTATGCCGGCATCATTCACAAGGAAAATAAACGCCTTGAGACACAGGTCGAACGTGTACTGAATGTCGCCAAACTCGATAAGAACAAGATCACCCTTAAAAGAGAACTTACGGATATTCACCGGATCATCAAGGATGCCCGCGATAATTTCGACTTCAATCACCTCGAGAACGACGGTACCATCAGCCTCGACCTCGAAGCGGAACAGCACATGTTGCTGGTCGATCCCGTGCATGTGTCCAACGTCATTTACAACCTGATCGACAATGCCGCGAAATATTCCGAAAGCGATCCTGTCATCGCCCTGCGAACCTACAATACCGAAAAATGCTTTGTTTTCGAGATCAGTGATAATGGCATCGGGATACGCCGCGAACATCAGAAAATGATCTTTGACAAATTCTACCGCGTTCCCACCGGAAACCTGCACGATGTAAAGGGCTTCGGACTCGGACTCTATTATGTACGCCTCGTTACCGAAGAGCACGGCGGAAAGATTTCGGTCAAAAGTGCTCCTCACAAAGGAACGACTTTCATCGTCGAATTACCCCTCCCGAAATAAGCGAAGCTGCGCGATGCGTCGGTTTTTTTTATGTGAGAAGGGGGTATTTATATCCTTTCTGAAGACATTTGTCGTTTTTAAATATTGATCTAAATTCACTAACATTGTTCTTTTAACTGCATTTAATCACAGCCAATCAACAAGCGATCCGGCATCGATTTACGATCGAAATGTGCAAAAACGGCTATCTTACACATACGTTTCAGTATCCAAATGATGAACCATTGCCTGTTATTTGTTCTGTTTGTAGTATTGCTGTCCTACGGCCGGCCGGCTGAGAACGCGTCGATTGCTCCGGACAAACTTCAAACACATCTCTTTAGAGATTCGGCAACAAATGAGTTGTTCAAAAACTACCGTTTGCTTTATGAGCCGTACGGGAAACACATTTACACATTAACATTTGACACCGATTCCACGGTCGTCATTTCATCCGCACTATTCATTGACCGAGAACTGTTGGCCGGTCACGCTTACCTGGACAAAGAACTGGTACTTATTTACGGTTCCCCTGAAATTGCGGCAATCTACCTCGATACATCCATTATCGGACAGGATTCTATCCGCGATTTTCCGTATGAAGAACAAATCGACAATTTACCCCCTTTTGATCCTCCGGTCAAAAAATACGACCTGATTCGCAAAAAAGAAATAAGGGGTTTCCGGGGCCTAAATCCCCCGAGCATGACGAACTATGAGGATACCGATTTATGAACCCGCGTTTCGGAATTTGGCTATGAGTTCAGAAAGGCCAATCTAAAAGTGAACAATGGGAAAGAATAAAATTTACACCTTATTCGGCGACAGTCCGGAGGAAAAAAAGATAAAACGCATTATCAACCTGATCACGCTTGTTATGATCGGCCTGTTTATAAGCTGGGGGATATTTTCAAGCGTTATTCGAGGGGAATGTGCCCACTTGTATTCCGACTTTCTGCTGAAGGAGTTTGAAGGAGTGATCATAAAAAAATATATGGACGCAGAAAATCATAATTATCAGACGATTCGTATTTCCAATCAGGAGGAATATACGATTGACGCTATGTTTTCGGTACAACTCTATGAAAAGGTCACTCCTGGTGATTATATCATCAAACACAAAAACGAACTCACGTGTACCGTTATCTCAGAACGCGATACAGCGGTTTACAAACTCGATATTCCGGATTGCGAACGTTTTAAAGAGTAATTAGGCCCTGTTTTGTACACGATACAAGTCCAACCGACGTTTAAAACCGAACTCACGCACTTCTGTGCACCGACAACGAAGTAATAATTAATAAAGTAAGGAATGACCAACATCAATCGTAGCTCCACACCTTCCCCATTTGTTAGATTCAGACTCATCATTTTTTTAGTGTTCTCCGTGCCTTTTTGCGGACAGGCATGTACCTGTATGTCAATAGCCAAATTATCCAAAGAGGACCTTGCCGGGGCAGGTACGATTTTTACAGGAGAAGCTATTTCAGTTGAAACGGACAACTATGAAAAGCACATACTATTCGTCGTTCAAAAAGCCTTTCTTAATACGCATGAGAATGACACCATTGAAATTCTGACACCTGTCGACAGTGGCGCTTGCGGGCTTCCTGTTGTTGAAGGAGAACAATGGTATATTTTTATTAAAAAAGCGGACGGTAACCATACAAATATGTGTGGAAGAAATATAAACTTAACCAGGAAACATTATTCCACGAGAAAATTCGGTGCACAGGCTTCCTATTTAAATTCAGAATACAGACGTAACAAAAAGGTATATAAGCGGGAACGCAGGAAACTGGAATATTTGTTGAAGGAAGCAGATCCGACACCATGAAAAAACACGAAATTTCAGGACGAACGCGATTACTGCCAGGTGCTGTATACCTGCTTAAACGAACTTTTTTCTCGATACTATTTGTAGGCCTGTTTATCGTACCGGTAAGCATGATCCGTAGTGGACTTCCGGCGTGCATTTGGCCGATCGGAATCGGAACCCTTGCCTGGACTTTTATCGTTGCATCCGGACAGCAGGAAACCGTTCGACTTTCAAGCGCACAAATTGTCCTCGAAAAGCGTTCGCTCCTGCCCTTTTTGCGCAAGCTGGAAACAATCGAAATGCAGGAAGTCGAAAGCATGCACCTTATTTCCGATCAAACTTCAAACGACAAGGGTTGGCAACTCTTCGAACGATGCGTAAAGAACGTGCTCCTTCTCAACCTCAACGATGGTTCGCACCGACGCATTTACAATTCCGCATTTCGGGGAGGAGTAAAGGCTTTGAAGGATAAAATCAGTGAAATCAGAAGCACTTCGATATGAAAAAAATCACAAACAGGTATGCACTGATTCAGGGTTTTTTCCTTGGCACCTGGATGGTGTATTTAGCTCTTGTTTCCGGCACTTTCATAGAAACCGTTCTGTGGATAAACGTTGTTTTACTGTGGATAAACCTGCTTTTATTCACCTCTTCCGTCTTCCTGAATATCACTTTCATTTACAATGATTTTCTAAATAACTCTGCTACGATTAGGGCCTTGTTTGTCTTAAATTGCATATTTCTAAGTGTTTTGCTTTGTGATCCGTTTGCTATCTTCACGAAAACGTACGGTTAATCAAAAAAACCATCCGCTCTTATGACATACGTCCTGCTTCGCGCCAAACACTGGCAACTGTTCCTGCTTACGACGGGTGCTTACTTCTTAACAACTCCACTCGTGGTCTACTGCCAGGTGCACAAAATTCATCCGTTCATTCCCATATTCGCGATCGTGGAATCGGTCATGCTCCTTAATTTTCTCATCCCTTTCCTGTGGATGCTCTCAGTCATTCAAAAAACAGATACGCCGAACAGGTGCTTACTCCGTATTTCCGCCTTACTTGTAGCTGCCCTGCTCCTGCTCGTACTGTCTTTACCCTTTATCCGCTTTCCGGTGCAATACGCTTTTATTCCGGCCCTGGCAGGATTCGCGGCATGGCTTTACCTCGCCCGTTGCACAGCAAAAGGCATTCAGCAATCCGAATTGCAGCGCCCTGTCCCTGCCGGTGAATACGTCGGTGATCTTGTCCTGGCACTCTTTTTCCCGATCGGGATCTGGATGCTTCAGCCGCGTGTCAATCAAATCGCGAATACCCTGCGCAAATGACGTTTTCCGATGAATCTTACACGATCCTTTTTGCCGCTTTGCTGTCACTCCTGCTTTTTGTGGCCTATGTATTGAAATGGATTTTCGTGTATGAATTTCTTAAAAACGTGCTCAGGCATCCGGCACTGAACAATGTTTCGATGGCCGAATTTTCCTACAATTACCCCTTTTTAGATCTGCCGGTCAGCTGGAAACTTTGGTTTTTGTCGCCCATCGTGTGGTCAGCCCCTTTTCGGAAATACCGCAATTCTCCTGCGGAACGGAACTATCAAAAACGCTTCCGCTGGCTGGGAATTATCCTGAACCTTGTTTTCCCGATGTGGGTCGTAACTTTGTCCGTCATACTGCTGTTCTACCTGTAAATAACCGTTAAAAACGACTATGAAGTTTACGAAACGTATCGTACAATACCTCGACGTCAACCGGAAATGGAAGGCTCAACTCACTGCCCTGACTCATAAAAGGAAGCCGAAGACGCGGGAGGAAATTCTTCGTGAATATACGGACTCGGGACTAAAGCCGGAATTTGCCCCGGAAGTGATCGATTTTCTTCAGGATTACCTGCCCTTGCCTGCTTTCCCGATCAGGGCTAATGATGATATCCCGCACGATTACGGAGTTGACCCGGAAGACCTTAGCGATTTTTATACAGAATTACTCAGACGGAGGCAAATTCCCTTACCGGGAAGGAAACAACAATCGGAATTCTTAAAAGGGAAGGTACGCTATCCGGTTTCGCTCGCGATCGAATTCCTGCAATGGTGCGAGCAACAGCATGGAAACCGCCATTAAGCGGATCAGGCAACTTTTCGCAACAGCAAAGCCATCAGCAACAGGCTGGCCGCAAGCGAAATAAATACATTTAACGCGACATAGAACCACTGTCCCTGCTGGATCAGTTGAAAGGTTTCGAGACTGAACGTACTAAAGGTGCTGAACCCGCCACAAAACCCGACTACGAGCAAATACGCCAGGAAAGGATGCGTATCCAGTCGCCTGCTGAAACCGGCAACAAGCACGGATAAAATAATACAGGCCACGATATTGGTAACGATCGTTCCCCACGGAAGTGCACCGGAATTGATCTTTTGGATACCCACACTCAGACCGTACCGGCAAATACTGCCGAGTCCGCCGCCAACGAAAATCCAGAACAGTTGTGTCATCGCTTTGAAGTCAGTCGAAGATACATAAATTTATAGATTACCAGCGAAATAAGGCTTCCTAGCAGAGCACCGCCCAACAGGTCGCTCAGGTAATGCACGCCCTGGTAAAGCCTGCTGAACGCGACCAGAACAGCAATACCCAGCAATATCCACAAAAGCTTCCGGTAATACGGCCGCAGGGCAAGGCCTGTGAATACGGCAAGCGAAAAGAAATTAGCCGCATGGGAAGATACAAAACCGAACATGCCGCCTTTGTAAAACTCGCCGGGCCGAAGCGTATAAAAATGCAAGCGCTCCGTTAACAGGGCATGGTGCGACGGACGGTAGCGCTGAAATACATTCTTAAACAAATGCACGGAGCACAGATCTGCCAGTCCGACAGCGGCTATCGTGCAGGCCAGGAAAATCCAGAAGGTACGGCGAGGCATACGGATATACGCGAGAACTCCCAACAGGATGTAGAGCGGTATCCAGGTAACTTTTCCCGCAACGATCCACATCACCTCGTCTAGCCAGGGACGGTGCCACTGGTTTACAGTATACACGATCGCACGATCAATACCTTCGAGGTAATCAATCATTATTGAGCTTTTTCCAGATCAGGTCTTTTAGTTCCGTAAGTCCCTGCTGCGCCACGCTTGATATGAACACATACGGTATTTCCGGCAAATCCTTTTTGAGTGCTGCGGTCAGTTCTGCGTCGAGCATGTCCGACTTGGTGATCGCGAGGAGCCGTTCTTTGTGTAATAATTCCGGGTTGTATTGCTTTAACTCGTTCAGCAACACCTTGTATTCGGCATGAATATCATCGCTATCCGCCGGAATCAGGAACAGCAACAGGGAATTGCGTTCGATGTGTCGCAGGAATCGCAGTCCGAGTCCTTTCCCGCGGTGAGCTCCTTCGATAATTCCGGGAATATCGGCCATGATGAAGGAGCGAAAGTCGCGGTACTTAACGATCCCGAGATTCGGACGCAAGGTCGTGAAGGGATAATTGCCGATCTCCGGTTTTGCAGCGGAAAGAACGGACAAAAGTGTACTTTTCCCGGCATTCGGGAACCCGACAAGGCCGACATCCGCAAGCACTTTTAATTCGAGCACTTTCCAGCCGTCATTTCCCTCCTCGCCTTTTTGAGCAAAGCGCGGAGTCTGGTTGGTGGAAGACTTAAAATGGTTATTCCCGAGTCCGCCGCGTCCGCCGCGTTGCAGGATACGTTCTTCTCCGTCCTCAGTGATCTCGAAGAGGATCTCATTCGTTTCAGGGTCGCGCGCCACCGTTCCGAGCGGCACGTCGATGTATTTATCTTCTCCCTGCGCACCAGTTTTGAGGTTTCCGCTACCGTGAGCACCGTGACCGGCCTTGATGTGTTTTTGGAATTTCAGGTGCAGCAAGGTCCACAATTGCGAATTGCCGCGCAGGTAAATGTGTCCTCCGCGACCGCCGTCTCCCCCGTCCGGTCCGCCTTTCGGGATGTATTTTTCACGGCGGAAGTGCGTGGAACCGCCACCTCCGTTCCCGGAAGTACAATGTATCTTTACGTAATCTACGAAGTTATCTGAAGCCATAAAAATTATTCGAACTGCAAAAGTACGATTATTTAACGGGAGTTCAGAAGCGGTACGTTGCGCATCCTCTAAAAGCCGGCCGGCTGACGGTCTGAAACACACAGAAGGTCAGGGGATGCTGAATTCACAACTCACCCGGGTTCCTTCAGCTGAAGAACTGAGTTTAAAATCACCACCCAGGTCCAGGCAGCGCTGTTCCATATTTTGCAGTCCGTTTCCACGCACAACGGTCTCCGGGTCGAATCCCCTGCCGTTATCCTGCATTTCGAGACGCAATCTTTCTCCGGATCTCAGAAAAAGCACCTGAACTTCGCCGGCATCGGCGTATTTGACGCTGTTCTGGATGAACTCCTGGATCACGCGAAAAAGGTTCAGCAGGTAAACGCCCGGCAACACAAGTTCCCCCGCTTCGTTGCGAATGTGGATCTTCAGAGGAATCTCGCCCACCAGTTTGTGCAAACGTTCGCAAAGCGAGTCGACCGTGCCATCGCGTTCATTCAGCGCCCAGACCGTAGACCGCAGTTCATTGAGCGTGTCTCGCCCGAAATCGCCAATACGGGATAACTTTTCACGTTCGTGTTGTTGTTGATAAGCGAGGTTGTCCACAGAACTGATCATAAAGGTGAGTTGTGAGCCGATATTATCGTGCAGTTCCCGGCTGATCCGCAGTTTTTCTTCGTTAAAAGTATTTTGCAGACGCACATTTTCCAGTTCGGCACGCATGCGTTCTTCCCGGCGTTTGCGTAAAATGCGGCGGATCACTAAAAAGGTCACCACGGCCAGGAACAACACACTGAAAACGATCGTGTAGATGACTATATTTCGCTGTGAAAGTTTCAGTTCCTGCCGGATTCGCTCTTTATCGCGCAGGGCAAGTTCCTCGTTTTGCTGGGCGATCTCGCGCAGGTTGCGCTCCGTTTCGAATTCGGTTTGCAGCTGCATAAACTTTTCGGCCTTCTGAATGTCGAAGATCGAATCGCGGATCTGTTTTTCACGGATCTTGAAAGCATAAGCCTCCCGGAAACGCCCGAGCCTGGCATTGCCGTCAGCCAGTTGCCCGAGGTTGTAGGCCGCAATGTAGGGCGTATTGATCTCTTTTGCAATGGACAGGCTCTGCGCAAAGGCTTTATTGGCCGCTTCGTAATCGCCCGACGCAAAATACACATCTCCGCGATACGCGTGATATTCCATCATTCCGTAGCGGCTGTTTATGCAGTAAGGAAGTGTTTTATCGAGGACTTCCAGTGCCTTCCGGTATTCTTTGCGTGCAATGTGTACGGTGGCAATCTTGAAATACGAATAGGGAATCCCGATCGTGTCGTTCAGCCCTTTTTTCAGTTCGAGCGATTTGCGGTAGCAGATGTAGGCGGAATCGAGGTTGCGGTCCTGTAAAGTAACACCGTAATTGTCGTAGATCCAGGCCAGGTTACTGCGTGCACCGACTTTTTCCCCGAGCCTGATCGCGCGTTTGAAATAACGGTCCGATTCGTGCGAATTGAGTTTGTAGAGGTTCCAGCCGATGGAGCCGAGCATGCGGCATTCCTGTTGCGGATCGTCGATGGCTTCGTAAAGCCGGAGCGACTCTTGCGCGCGTTTGAGTGATTGCTGGTAATCGGAACTGAGGAAATCGACGGTGGAAAGTCGTTCGAGCAGATCGGCCTCCGCGCGCCGGTATTTGTTTTCGTGAGCTTTGGAAAGGTAAAAGGAAATAACCTTCCGGCTCCGTTGCAGGTCGTTTGTCAGTGTCGAATAATCATACAGTTTAATGACCGAATCGATCTGTTGATTCGTCTGACCGCAAACCAGGGCCGGGCAAACGATCAAAGCGAAAAGTAAACATTTGAGCAGCAGCTTTTTCACGCGATATTTATTCCATCGCCGTAAAGATAATTAAATCAGCTTTCGCGCGTAAGATCAGTAAGATAAGTTCGGGATATTTCCCAAAAAGACCTGTGCTTTGTTCCGGAAAATTTTAAAAATCACACTCCGAAATGATCGATCGCACCGTACAGGCGTTGCGTGATCTCATCGATCGAGCCGATTCCGTCAATCGGAACAAATTTGTTCTGTGCTTCGTAATAATCTTTCACCGGGGCGGTTTCCTTATTGTAAACATCGATGCGTTTCTGGATCACGGCCGGATTTGCATCGTCGCTTCGTCCGCTGACGAGTGCCCGGTTCTTGAGTCGTTCGCGCAATTCATCTTCCGGCACTTCCAGTGAGAGCATCATCGTGATGGAGGTCGACATTCCCTCGAGGAATTCGTCAAGCGCTTTGGCCTGCGCATTCGTACGCGGAAAACCGTCGAAGATAAATCCTTCCACATCGGGATTTTTAAGCACTTCGGAACGGATCATGTTGATCGTTACTTCGTCCGGAACCAGTTGCCCGTTATCCATAAATCCTTTGGCCAGCAGCCCGAGTTCGGTATTTCCGTTGATGTTTGCCCGGAATATATCGCCGGTAGAAAGGTGCAGGAGGTTGTATTTCCCGATCAGTCTTTCCGACTGTGTTCCTTTTCCCGCTCCGGGAGGTCCGAATAAAACGATGTTAAGCATAATCTTATGGTATTTTTAACTGGTAAATGGCTTCCAGGCCCCTTCCTTTCTCATTGTAATCAAGTCCGTAACCGACCACGAATTTATTGGGGATCGAAAAACCGATGTAATCCGGCCGGTGCTTCCCGGTAAACGCTTCGGGCTTGAAGAGCAGCGAAGCAATGCTCACCGAGAGCGGTTGGTCGTCTTCGAGCAAAGTTATGACCTTGTCCATCGTGATGCCGGTATCCACGATATCCTCTAAAATAACGACGTGTTTGTTCGACAGTTGGCAGTTCAGCCCGATGAGTTCGTCCACCCGCCCCGAGGAGTTGGTGCCGACGTAGCTGCTAACCTTTACAAAGGTGATCTCGCTGTCGGGAATATCGATCTTTTTGAGCAGATCGGCTGCAAACATAAAGGCACCGTTTAAGATCGCGATGAATACGACGGGTTTGCCCTCATAAGCCTTGTTCAGTTCGCCGGCAAGTGCTTCCACGCGCTCCCCGATCTGTGATGCTGACAGGAAAGTCTCAAATGTTTTGTCTTCCAGATGAACCACTTTGTCGATGAATTTGAGGTACAAAAGTACTATTTTCTTAAAATTTCCGGTCAAAATATTTTAGCGCGCTCTCGCAGACGGACAAAAAAAATGACCTTATCTTTGCGCCATGGCTCAAAAATGGTACGGAAAGGACTTCCAGATCGGAATGCTCGGAGGCGGACAACTCGGACGTATGTTTATCCAGGAAGCGGCAAATTATGATGTCCACGTTCACAACCTGGATCCCGACCCGGAAGCTCCGTGTAAGAACCTCGCCAGTTCCTTTCAGACCGGCTCGCTCACTTCCTTTGACGAGGTATATGCCTTTGGGAATGACAAAGACCTGATCACCGTGGAGATTGAAAACGTCAACGTGGAAGCACTGCAACAACTCGAGGACGAGGGAAAGCTGGTTTACCCGCAGCCGCGCGTGCTCCGAATCGTCCAGGACAAAGGGCTGCAAAAGGAGTTTTACAAAGAACACGGAATCCCTACTGCTCCGTTCGACCTCATCGAAAACCGCGAAGAACTGCGGAACCTGAACCTGCGACTGCCGGCCGTCCTCAAGCTGCGCAAAGGCGGTTATGACGGGAAAGGCGTGTCCGTACTTCGCAACCATGAAGACCTGCAGGAAACCTTCGATGCACCCTGCGTACTCGAAGATCACGTTCCGTTTGAAAAGGAACTTTCCGTGATCGTTGCACGCAACGCTTCCGGAGCAATGGTGACCTACCCCGCAACGGAATGCGAGTTCAACGCAGAAGCCAACCTCGTGGAATACCTGTTCAGCCCGGCAAACATTTCTCCGGGCATCGAGGCCGAATCACAACGCATCGCCCGGGAAGTGATCGAAAAACTGGACATGGTCGGCATCCTCGCCGTGGAGTTCTTCCTCACCACCGATGGCAAACTCCTCGTGAACGAGATCGCACCGCGTCCGCACAATTCCGGGCATCACACGATTGAGTGTAACGAATGTTCCCAGTTCGAACAGCACATGCGTTCCGTACTGGACCTTCCGCTGGGCGACACCACACTCATCCGCCCGGGGGTCATGCTGAACCTGCTCGGGGAGAAAGGACATACCGGCACGGCGATCTACGAAAACATCGAGGACGTCATGGCCATACCGGGCGTACACATTCACCTGTACGGTAAGCAGACAACGAAGCCGTTCCGGAAAATGGGACACATTACCATTACCGCCTCCGATATCGGAGACGCCCGCGACAAAGCGGCCCGTGTACAGCAAATGATCCGCGTTTTGGCTCCCTGAATCAATTTTTAGGGATCGCCCTTGCATATAGCGGAAAAATAGTACTTTAGTGCTTACTACGCTCATGATCGAAAACTTGATAAGGTTACTGTTTGTCCCTTTCTTTCTGTTTATTTCCACAGGAGCCGGGGCTCAACTTTATACGTTCCGCAATTATTCCCACAAAGAAGGATTACACATGTCTTCTGTGCTCACTATGGCACAAAGCACGGACGGTTTTATCTGGCTCGGCACGGACGGAGCCGGACTGATGCGCTTTGACGGAACTCATTTTTCAGAGGTCAGCCGGGAAGGTTACGACAATAAGCGGCACATACGCGACATTTTCATCGACAGCCGTGGAAATTTTCACCTGGCCTCGACCTACAAGGGATTCGCAAGCCTTGAAAAGAAACATCAGTTTTCCATCAGGAACGAGCGCATGCGCTACGGCGTACCTTTGGCCACCACCGAAGTGGATTCGGAATTGTACTACATCACGGATCAGGGGATCTATACGCGGAACAGCATCCGGGGAGGAAACGATCCGCTATTCACCTTTAAGCGGGAAGGAAATGAACTCAGGCAGGTCATCCGCGTGCCAGGGGCCTCAATTATACTCAGCGAGCAGGGTAATTTCGTGATCAGCGGCAAAACCGTTAAGCGGCTGAGCGAATGGCTCCAACTCCCGGAACGCATTTCGGAATTGTATACTTTCGGGCGCTACAGTTCGGGAAGGCTGGAACTATTCAACCGCAGACTCACCCGCTCCCTGCAACTTGTTTTGAACGAGGACGGGCGCATCTTCTCGATCCGCTATAAAGATTACCCTTCATTTATACAGGATAAGGACAGCGTTATCCGGGCGGGATTTTCCGAAAAAACAAACCTCTTTTTTGCCGTGACGGCCAATTCACGGCTCTTTACGGTACGCGAATCTGTTTCGGAGATCACTTACAATTACAACAAACCCCTGCTTTCCGTCAGTTCGGTACTGATCGATCACAACGAGAACTTCTGGATCAGCACCTTTCAGAACGGCATTTACAAAATATCCCGCGAACCGTTTACCCGCGTACTTTTAAGCCCGCTCTACGAGCGCAACGATATTTTCACAATCTACAAAACGAGGTCGCAGAACGTCCTGATTAGCACCGCCGAAAGCACCTGTCTTGCCGCCATGCGACGCGGTTCTCAATTTCGGAGCCTTCCGTTTCACACCGCGTCAGCCTGTGAGTACAACGGGAAAACATACCTCGGGACCGAAAACGGCCTCCTCGTGCTTCGCAACGACCTCTCTGTGGTACCGGCGGGAATTCCCGGTTTCGAGCAGGGCAAAGTGACGCTTGTATACAGCGACGGGGAATCCCTGTGGATCGGTTTGCGTGCGAAGGGCATCTTCCGTTATACGGCTTCTACCGGAAAAACGGAATCGTTTCCCGGGCAGTTCCACGATAAGGTTAGTCATTTTTACACGGCGCAGAAGACCTGGGATGAGCGTGGCATATACTTCGGCACCAACGACGGTATCTTTTATTTCGAATACGCTTCCAACCGCTTCCGGACGATCCAGGAATGCCGCGAAGTAGGCGCTTTCTTCGCCAATTCGACCATTGATGCTTTTAAAACCATCTGGTTTACGGGCAATGACGGCCTGATCGGTTTCGACCGCTTCGGAAATACGATCATACTAAACGATTCGTCGTTGTTTGGTTCCACGCTTTTTTATACTCTTGGCTCGGACCATTACGGCAACCTGATCATCGGCACGAATCGCGGGATCGATATTATTCGCGTGGATGAACGCGGTTTTGTGCGCCAGACCGGGCATTACGATTCACAAAATGGTTTCGGCGGATTTGAAACAAATATGCGCGCGGTGTACCAAAATGGGAACGAGCTTTTTGTGGGCACGGTGGAAGGACTTTACCTGATCAATACGGCCATTCTTCAGAACCTGTCGCCCCCACATGCGCCCTTCATCGAAACAAACGCGCAACGTGACGAATCGGGTTACATTAACCAGGTTTCGTTCTATTACAAAGTCAATAACCCGCGCCTCGAAAGTGTTCGTTACAGTTATCGCCTCAGCGGAAAATCAGATAAATGGTCGGACCTTACAAGCGAAACCGGTACAACCTACAATAACCTCGGCGAAGGACTTTATACTTTCGAAGTAAAGGCCACGTACGACGGCATCAACTACAGTACCGTCAGTCGTTCGGATATCTACATCCGCCTGCCCTTTTACCAGACCAACCTGTTCATCATTTGCCTGATCATCGGGCTCGGACTCATCAACATAGTCATCCTGAATCGCTTCAAGTCCTTTGACCGGCAAAACCTCTTTGAAACGCGCGATTTCGGATTGACCAATAGTTCGATTCCGTACGTGATACTCATCGGGAGCATGCTCCTGAACTTCTTCCATTATTTCATCAATAAATTCGATGTATCCGCTGCCTCGTTCCACACGCTGCTCTACCTCTTTACATTCGTTTTCCTGCTGTTTTTCGTCGGCGCACTCATTCTTCAGAACCAGGGACGGTCGCGCCTGCTGAAACGCCTGCTGATTGTCGCTTACGGTGTGCTCATCTTCGAACAGTTTTTATTGGTATACCTGTCGGATCTTCATCCGTACTACGTTACCAGCAGCCTTTTGTTGTTTACACTCAGTTCCTATATTTTCGAACGACTCAGGCTCACGCTTGCTTTTTCGGCCGTTTACCTGGTACTGACAGGTATCCTCATCTACTTTTCGGACCGGAGCTTTTTCAATGAATTCGCGTACATTGCCGTAGTGGTGGTCGCTATTTTCTTCGTCCTTTTCACCACTTACCTGCGTTACAACTCCCTCGAAAAACTCATTTTCGTTTCCGGGATCGTCAACCAGGGAAATGTACCGGTAATCGCATTCGATGAAAACGGCACCATTACTTATGCGAGTGAGAACGTCCGTTTATTCTTTGACCTTGAAAATACAAGCCTGACGGGACAACCGATCTCGATCATGAATCGCTTCGTGCCGGAAAACTACAGCGCCCGCAACGTGGATCTCAGTAAGCAATTCGTTAACGGGACAAAATACATTGTACCGATGAACGGCCACGAACGCACGATCTGGGTAGAATGGCTTTGCAAAACGTTTTCAAGCAACCTGAATGTGATCCTGGGCATCGAGATCACCGAGCGTATCGAGATCGAATCGAACTACGAACTGCTCGTACAAAATGCGAATGACATGATCTACCAGACCGATGTTTCCGGGCATTTTGTTTTTATGAATCAAAAAGGAAGCGATGCACTCGGGTACCAGGCCACAGAAATTGAAGGCGTATCTCTGTTGAAATGCGTTCCGAAAGCTTATCATTTCAAACTCCGCAAATTTTACCGCGAGCAGTTTATGCGCCGCCTCGATTCGACCTACCTGGAGTTTCCCGTACTCCGGCGCGACGGTTCCCATTTCTGGATCGGGCAAAATGTAACGACGCTCTACGACGTCAACAGTCCCGAAAAAGTAAAAGGCTACCTGGCCGTTGCACGCGACATTACTGAAAAACGCCTGCAGGAACAGATCATCATGCAGCAGGCCAGCGACATTACCGACAGCATCAACTACGCCCGCCGGATCCAGTTCAACCTGCTCCCCAACCAGGCACGTTTCGACGCGCGTTTCCAGGAATCGTTCATCGTGTACAAACCGAAAGACATTGTGAGCGGGGATTTCTACTACCTCGAAACATCCGGTGATCATACCGTGCTGATCAGTGCAGACTGCACCGGGCATGGCGTTCCGGGATCGTTCATGACCCTGCTCGGCATCAACCTGCTGAACTCCATCATCCAGGAAGCGCAGATCCTCGACCCGGGCCAGATCCTCGACGAGCTAAATAACCGGCTATTATACGTGCTTCCGCGCGGGACGGGAGATGATCACGTCACTGACGGTATGGAGGTAACGGTTTGTATCTTTAATCACGATACGGGTCAGCTGGATTACGCCTGTGCGGGCTCTAAATTCCTGATCCATCACAACGACCGGCTGGAACTGTATAAAGGAGACATTTACCACATCGGGGATAACCTGAACGCCAATTTTGAGCGGTTCCGCACGCATACGGTGATGCTCGACGACCAGGACACCGTGTACCTGTTCTCGGACGGCTTCCAGGACCAGTTTGGCGGAAGACGCGATAAAAAATTCTCTTTCAGGCGACTATACAATATGCTACTCAGTAATATTCGTCTCTCAATGTTCGACCAGTATGGCATGATCGAGGAAGAATTTGAGAAGTGGAAAGGGGCTTCCGGGCAAACCGATGATGTCATGATCATAGGTATTCGCGGCTTCCGGAAATCCAAACGTACAGGTCGCACGTAAGTATTTGTTAAGACATGTGAAATAGGAATTTAGATAGTTCATTGTTTAACTTTTTTTAAATTTTCAAAGTGCATATTTGTCTAACTTTGAAACACAAATGTTAAACAAAACACACAAAACATGTCAACAATTGAATTCAACGAAGCATTGATCCATTTAGAGAATTACCTTACAGCGTTTGCAATGGGATTTACAAGAGATGAGGACGATGCAAAAGATTTAACACAGGAAACGATGCTGAAAGCCATGACGTATCGGAACTATTACACGCCGAAAACGAATTTCAAGGCCTGGGTTTTCACCATCATGCGTAACATTTTTATTAACCAGTATCGCCGGAAAGTGAAATCCGGTACTATCTTCGACAATTCAAAGGAGTTGTACCTGATCGGAAGCGCAACGGATAATCAGCAGTCTCCTACGGGGTACGTAAACGGGAAAGAGATCCGTAAGCAGATCGACAAACTGAGTATGGAATACCGTCGTCCTTTTGAAATGCATTTCGAAGGATTCAAGTACCAGGAGATCGCCGATGAACTGAACATCCCGATCGGTACGGTTAAAAGCCGCATTTTCATCGCTCGTAAAAAGCTGATGGAATTGCTGCCGGATTACAAATATTCGATCAATTGAAGCAAAAGAAAAGAATCGTTATACTCGGATCGGGCATTTCTGCACTCTCAGCAGCTGCTTTGCTTGCCCGGGAAGGACACGAAGTAAACATACTTGAAAAGAATGAAACCACGGGAGGAAGAGCACGCGTCTTTTCCGAACGTGGTTTCACGTTTGATATGGGTCCGAGTTGGTACTGGATGCCGGAAGTATTTGAAAACTTCTACAGGCAATTCGGACATACGACCAGCGATTTTTACGAACTAAAAAGACTTGACCCGTCTTATAAAGTGATCTGGCAGGATGGAAGTTCGGACAAGGTGCCTTCGGATATGCAGGAGTTCCGCTCGTGGTTCGAAACAATGGAACCGGGGGCGGCGAAAAAACTCGACCGTTTCCTGGAAGAAGCGCGTTACAAATACGAGGTCGGAATGGGTGACCTCGTGTACAAACCCGGACTCAAACTGGGCGAATTCGCCGATATGCGTATCGTCAAAGGACTGTTCAAACTACACCTGTTTTCCGGCTTCTCAAAGTACATCCGCAAATACTTCAAGCACCGGAAAATCCTTTCGTTGCTGGAGTTCCCTATTCTTTTTTTAGGGGCACTTCCGGAAGAAACACCAGCACTCTATTCCCTGATGAATTATGCCGACATTTCGCTCGGTACCTGGTACCCAATGGGAGGAATGCACCGCATTATCGAAGCATTTGAAAAGATTGCACGCGAACAGGGTGTTCGCATCCATTGCGGCGAAGAAGTAACCGGTTTTCGCTATAAAGACCGCCGGATCGTGGCAGCAGAAACAAAAAACGGCCTGTTCGACGCGGACCTCATCCTGTCAGGAGCGGACTATCACCACACAGATACCCTGCTGGCCCCGGAATTTGCGAATTATTCGGAGGCTTACTGGAACAAACGCGTGATGGCTCCCAGTTGCCTGCTTTTTTACATCGGCACAAACAAACGCATTGACGGCTTGCAGCACCACAACCTGTTCTTTGACGAATCCTTTGAGAAACACGCACACGAGATTTACAAAGAACCTTCCTGGCCGGATGCGCCTTTATTTTATGCCTGCTGTCCTTCCAAAACGGATCCCGATGTGGCTCCCGAAGGCGGCGAAAACCTCTTCCTGCTCGTCCCGCTGGCGACCGGTCTCGAAGACACCAACGAGAAACGCGAAGCCTGCTACGACATCTTGATGAAACGCCTGGAAGCACATACCGGACAGTCAATCCGGGAACACGTGGTCTATTCCAGGAGTTACTGCATCAACGATTTTAAGAAAGATTACCATGCGTTTCGCGGCAATGCCTATGGACTCGCAAACACCCTGCGCCAAACCGCAATATTAAAACCCCGCATCAAAAACAAAAAGCTCGAGAACCTTTATTACACAGGGCAACTTACCGTACCCGGACCCGGCGTTCCGCCATCTATTATTTCCGGAGAAGTGGTTGCGCGTCAGATTCTAAAAGAAAATCACTAACTTACAGAGCGACTTATGAAGAAATTATTCGACGAACTATCACTGGAGATCAGCAAGTGTACGACCAAAAAGTACAGCACTTCTTTCTCACTCGGCATTTCTTTCCTGAAGAAAGACCTGCACGACCCGATCTATGCGATCTATGGTTTCGTGCGCTTTGCAGATGAGATCGTTGATTCGTTCCACGACTTTGACAAGGCAGTTTTGCTGGAACGCTTTCGCCGTGAAACCTTCGATGCGATCCGCGAGGGAATCTCTTTGAACCCGGTGCTCAACAGCTTTCAGTGGTGCGTCAACAAGTACGGCATTGCACACGATCTCATTACCACGTTCCTGGACAGCATGGCCATGGACCTCGACAAGACGAGTTATAACCAGCAAAAGTACGAACAGTACATCCTCGGTTCTGCAGAAGTAGTGGGCCTGATGTGCCTGAAAGTATTTGTGCGCGGAGACCAGTCGGAATATGATCGCCTCCGTGAACCTGCCATGAAACTCGGCTCCGCATTTCAGAAGATCAACTTCCTGCGCGACCTCAAAGCGGATTACCAGGAACTCGGTCGTACGTATTTTCCGGGGATCGACCTATGTGAATTTAACGGCATGACAAAAGCCGAGATCGAAAAGGATATTGAAGCGGATTTCCGGGCCGGGTACGAAGGCATTAAGCAATTGCCGAAAGATGCGCGGTTCGGGGTTTATATGGCATATGTGTACTATTACAAACTCTTTAAAAAGATCCGTCAAACCTCTTCCAACACGATCCTTACGGAACGGATCAGGCTTCCGAACAATAAAAAGTACCGCCTTTTCCTTTCATCTTATATTCGACACAATTTCAATTTGCTCTAGGCTATGGCAGACGTGATTCTTGTTGACGAGTGCGACCGGGAGGTCGGGCTGGCCGAAAAGTTGTATGCCCACCGTGCCGGGCTGTTGCATCGTGCCTTCTCGGTACTGATCTTTAATCCCAACGGCGAAATTCTCCTGCAAAAGCGCGCTTCCGGTAAATATCATTCGGGCGGACTCTGGACGAATACCTGTTGCAGTCATCCGCTGCCGGGTGAAGCACTGGACGCGGCCTGTAGCCGTAGGCTTTCGGAAGAAATGGGTTTTACCGCACCGCTCGACTACATCGGGCATCTGCTCTACCGTACGGAAATGGGCCCGATGACCGAACATGAATACGATCACGTGTTCTTCGGACGCTATTCGGGTGAAGTTTCTCCCAACCCGGATGAAGTCTCGGAATTTAAGTGGATCGCGTATGAAGAGCTGCTGAAAGACCTGGCACAAAGTCCCGAACGATTTACAAGCTGGTTCCGGCTCATAATGGAACGTTTTCAGACGGAAATCCGTAATTTTACGGCATGAGAGTTTTCCGGAGAACCACATTCAACGCTGCTCACCGCCTGTACAGGTCAGACTGGAGCGATGAAAAGAACGCCGATGTATTCGGCAAATGCAGCAATCCCAATTTCCACGGACACAACTATGTGCTCGAGGTAGGTATTTCCGGACCGATAAATCCCGAAACCGGCTACATTATCGATCTGAAGGAACTTAAAACCATTATTAACGAACACGTTGCTGATTATTTCGATCACCGTAACCTGAACCTCGATATCCCGGAATTCGAAGGCCTGAACCCGACGGTTGAGAACATCGCCAAAGTCAGTCACGAACTTATTCGCAAGCACCTTTCACCGCAGTATGATCTGCTGGTACGTTTATACGAAACGCCGAACAACTGGGTGGAATACACGGGTTAAAGTTTCCGGAAACGATTCATCAACACCTTTCGCGCTTCTTCGTTGACCGGTATTTCACGTTCCCCGATGAGCACATAATTGTTCCCGACGCGGTTCACTTGCTGCGTATTAATGATAAAAGAACGGTGAACACGCAAAAAATGCGCGGGGAGCATCAGTTCCATGCGTTTCATAGTCGTATTGATCGTATAACGCCTGACCGCCGTATAAACATGTGCATAATTATCCGCGGCCTCCACGTACAGAACAGATTCGGGTGCGAGTGGCATGTAATCATTCCCGTCTCGTACGAGGAAATCTCCTCCCGCTGATCCTGTCACTTCGCGCAAATCCAGCAATGCAATGCAGGTCGTGATGTCTGCCGGCTTGAACGGTTTCACGATGTAGCCGTCTATAGCCAGGTTTTTGGCGCGTTTAACCGTCCGTTCATCGGATAAAGAAGTCAGGAACACGATCTTTGCCTGGGTGCGTGCGCGTAACATGCCTGCCACGTCCACACCGTCCAGCGCGCTTTCGAGCTGAATATCCAGGAAGGCCAGGTCAAAATCCGCACCCTCGTCCAGCAGGCGCTCCGTTTCTTCGTAGCCCGCCGTACACACCGGGGTTCCGTACGCCCCTTCCTGCAGAATTTCCGCAAGAACCGTTTGTACAAGGACATCATCTTCCACTACCAGTATGCGCATGGATATCATTTTTTCAACGTGATCTTCAGTTCACAGTATTCCTGTGAAAGATACTGAATTTCCGAGTCAAACCAATATAGTATCAACGAAAAAACCTTTCCATCAAATAAACCCCTCTCCACCGGCATCCGCGAACCCCGTCTGTCCGTAAGCGATTTGTAACAACTGCGTGCATATGAAACTGTATGTGGTGCGAAGGGATCTATTCACCGGCGCTAACAATAGTTTCACCCTCGTTTTTGACCACTTCGCCACAATTATTTCATCAACCCACGAAATCAACTTAGTTTGTCCTCAAAAACATTCATGAGGTTCCACTGGCGTCTTTTATCCGGCATCTTATTGAGCCTGACAGGCATAACCATCCTGTTGTATGTTCACGAGGTGATCAGACCCGGAATTGCACGCCTGCAAAAGGAGGCTCTCCTAGAATCCAGGGGGCTGGATCCGACCGAATACAAGTTTATAGAAGAACTGAGCAATTCGCAGCAATTCTATTCGGCATTGGGTGTTTTGTGCCTGTTTATCGGGTTAATTCTTTCTTTTTTCAACTACCTGTGGCCACATCAGTACTTCCCGTTCTCACAGCTCATTAGCCGCATACGTTCGGCCTGGCTTGGGACTTACCTTTAGCAACTCTTAATGTTTACAGGTTGGTTGCGAGCGGGGCGGGTCTTTGATCCGTCCCGTTCTTTTTTGCGAACATTCGCCCTGATAAATTGTTAAACAGACCAGTGTAGAACGCCTATGACTCCCGATAAAAAAATCCAAAAAGCACTTTTCTGGCACCGACGCGACCTGCGTATCGAAGATAATGCCGGCCTGTATAAAGCCCTGAAGCAGTCTGAAGAAGTGATCCCGGTATTCATTTTCGACAGCACCATCCTCGAGTTACTCCCCGGGGATGATCAGCGTGTCCTGTTCATTTACCGGCAGATCGAACAATTGCGTACGGATTACCACGTTCACCATTCGGATCTGTACGTGGCATACGGCGACCCGAAAAAACTGATTCCCGAACTGGCACGCCTGTTTCAAGCGGAGGCCGTCTTTACAAACCGGGACTACGAACCGGCGGCGGTTCTGCGCGATCAGCAGGTGCATGAGGCGCTGGCAAAGGACGACATTCCGCTGATCGGGGCCAAGGACCATGTGATCTTTGAAAAATCGGAGGTCGTGAAAGACGATGGCGAGCCCTACGTGGTGTATACGCCCTACATGAAAAAGTGGCGCGAAAAACTCAACGATTTCTATTTGTCTTCCTACCCGGTAAAGGAATACACGCCGAAACTCAGTAAACAGAAGCATTCCGCTACTCCGTCGTTGACAGACATGGGTTTTTCCGATAAGAAAAGCGTTGACTTCCCTCCGGCTGAGTTTCCTTCTAAAACGATCCGTGACTACGATAAAACGCGCGACTTCCCGGCAGACACAGGCGGTACGTCCCGCCTCGGAATGCACCTGCGTTTCGGAACGATCAGCATCCGCGAACTGGCGCGCTATGCGCAGAAACGCAACGAAACGTACCTCAACGAACTGATCTGGCGTGAGTTTTACCAAATGATCCTCTATCACTTCCCGCATTCTGCGGAACGTTCTTTTCGTCAAAAGTACGACGACATTCCGTGGAGCAATAACGAAGCACACTTTGAAAAATGGTGCGCCGGGAAGACGGGTTATCCGCTCGTGGATGCCGGTATGCGTCAACTCAACGAAAGCGGCTACATGCACAACCGCGTGCGCATGGTGGTTGCAAGTTTTCTCACCAAACACCTGCTGATCGACTGGCGCTGGGGCGAAGCTTATTTTGCGCACAAACTACTCGATTACGAACAGGCGAGTAATGTGGGAGGCTGGCAGTGGGCGGCAGGAAGCGGCTGTGATGCAGCGCCCTATTTCCGGGTATTTAATCCTTCCACGCAACTCGATAAATTCGACAAGGACCGGAAATATGTAAAACGCTGGGTGCCGGAGTTCGGAAGCGCTGATTACCCCGAACCGATCGTGGAACACAAGGAAGCACGCGAACGTGCGATCTCGACCTATAAAAAGGCGCTGAACTAAGCCTGTTTCAATCTGTTGATTACTTTTACTTACAATACAATTTATTGTGTCACAACCCTACTTTGTGCCACAGCGGTCTGTATTTTCATGTTCCAAAGATCAACATTATCGATACTAAAAACCATTGTGAAGTTTTCACGAACTTTTTTTGAACCGAATAATCCCTTTTTTTCAGTTTCGAGTGGAGAGAGATACTGAATTTGCAGTCCTTCCTTACGCTCTCCAATTAGATTCTTGAATAGCTTGCGAAACAAACCTTGTTTAGGGCTAGAAACATTTGTTATGTATTGCAATGAAACATCAAACCATTGACCCAAAACCGATCCGAATTGTTCAGCAGATTCTATTTTCATATTTTTTGCTTCCATGACTATCAGTTTGAGAATTAGAAGGCGCTGATTGGTCAAATATAATTTTCCGATACATGTATCGTACGATTTAAAAAATGTACCTTTCTCAAAATTGATGATTGAAACGGTCGGGTTTTCGATTTCCAAAAACTCACCTTCACGTAAGTCTGTGAAAATACCTATTTTATTAGTGTTCATAACTGAAGAATTAGATAGATATTTAAATAGTAGTAAATAAACTTAAATCTCGCTTTTTAGAAAGCTGTTTGATATTTAATCGTTTTAATATTAAGAAAAAAATTAAAAACTAAAACTAGTTTAGTAATAAGTGTTCGAAATTCTCTCAACACTTCCGAATGATTTTGAAAAAGTAAGATAAAAGCACCTGTGTTTTTTAAGGTACAAAATCGTGTATTATTTACAGTCGCCTTTTTCAAAAAGTAAGCAAGTGAATTGAAAAAGGGGCACCGTAAAGTAGCTCCGAAGGAGATCACTGAAACGGTCGTTTTTCAGGAATGCAGTGCAACTCATTGAAAACAGCGACGAGCTTTCTTTTGGCTCTTTTCTTTCGCGGAGAAAGAAAAGAGTAAGTTGGCAAGCGCAGCTTGCAATTCTAACAAGCATTTTCTCATTTGTACGCTTTATATAATCCACGTAAGCCTGCGCAACAGTTGGCCTGTCAAAAATCAGTTTTTTCTCAGTCGCGGTGCTCAGGCCCCGCGTAGAGCAGCTGAAAAGCATTCGACACTGCCTGGTGCAGGATCGTCGCGTGATTCTCTGCGGGTAAATAATCGAAGGTGACGCGGACCTGTTCGTTTTCGAGGGCTTTCAGTTTATCTGCCAGGAGGTTGGCATCCACCTCCATCACGCGCGGTACGGTTGTGGGGGTCAGTCCTTCTTTACCGACGCCAATGTATACATCGGTACGCGTAGCCGCGAGTTTCTCAGTGCTTTGTTCAAGGAGGGAACCGTTGTCCCACCACAGGCTCGGGCTCACGATGATGTAACGGTTGAAAAGTTTGGGTTTTTCCAGGAGTATTTCGGTGGCCAGGAGTCCGCCGAGCGATTGCCCGATAAGCGTTTTATCTTCATTGACGCGGTAGGCCGACTGCATGTAAGGTTGCAATTCTTTTTCGATGAAAGCCATGAACTTATCGGAGTGGCCGGTGGTTGGGAAACGTTTCTTTTGCGCGGCATCCTGCGTGGGGAATGTAAAATCCCGTTCGCGGTCGACCGTTGCAATTCCGACGACGATCGATTTGGGCACGCGGTCGATCCATTCGAAGTTATTGAACTGCACGAGTCCGACGATGTGGATGAAATCCTCGTTTGCGGAACCGTCCAGCAGGTAGATCACGGGATAGGTAAGGGTATCGTTGGGGTTGTATCCTTCCGGGAGGTAGATGTTGAGCACGCGGTTTTCCCCGAGTTCTTCCGAACGGATCTCGTCTACGATGCCGAGCACAAAGGGTTTTGATTTAAGCTGTGCTTTGACCGGATCCTTCTGAGCGAACGGGCCGGTTGCCGTAAGCGCCAGGACGAGAAAGAGGAGTACATTTTTCATGCGGTTGTTTTTGGGGTATTAGGGATGAAAATACGGTTTTTTAGCGGGATTGTAAATTGATCGTGATAAATCGAGTGAATTTAATACATATCTTAGTACACAATTGACTGAACACGTAAAGTCCCCATGAGAAATACATAAAGGACGAGAACAAATAAAATAACATCAACCATAAGCTATCTGAACAATGCTGATTTGGAAAGTCAACATCCTTTTGGCTGATTAACTTTGCGTTTTAAGATATGAATCCGATAGAAAGAATACTAAAAGAATTAAAATCGGAAGAAGCCTGTATTTGGTTTACAAAGGACGAAGATGCATTAATATTAATTATTAAAGCCCCTATAAATAGCTGTAAATCAATTTTACACGGTTGTCAAACCCAAATTTTGTTTGGTTTTGATAAAACGGTTGATCAACCAATCGTTCATTCAGGCATCCGTATATATGATGATTTCGAAAATCCTCTTTTGCTAACAGCATAGATATATTGATGAAAATGAGAACTTTATCAAGATACTCGAACAAGAAAATTGTGCGGTAGCACTTTATAGTGAATTGGGATTACCTCTGGCTTATGGTGAGGTTCGAATTGATAAATATAAAAGTCATGAGATTTTAACGCTTATTAGAAATAATGGGCATTTGTATAGTGGAGAGTTTACAAAGCGAGTAAAGCAGTCATTGGATTCTTTTGATTTTTCAATTGATGCTATGCGAGAATTTGAACAGGCATATAGAATTGATACGATCATAGCTGATTGTAAATTTCAAAATTGGAACAATCCCGAAGCAAATTTTATCGGTTTAGTGGATCACGCTAGAACAAAACTGACGGACGAAAAAGAGGGAGGGACACTTGAAAAACACATTTGGTTTTCTCTGGAAAATATATTTCCCTTTGAAATATATCATAGTCCAAAGTTCAAAACCAAATCAGGTGAAAAAGAGTTTATTGATATCCTCGCCTATTATGACCTTGGAATTTTTCTGATCGAATCGAAAGGCCTATCAATATTTGATGGGGCCATTGAAAAAACCATGGACAAAAAAGTTCTCACTACCCAAAAGCATATAAAAAAAGGAATTGACCAATTAGTCGGTGCGAATGAAAATATGAAACGAGGAACTGATTTCTTTGATTCTAAAGGAGAACCAATCTCTTTTAACAGAAATATTGTTCCACATTGTATTGTTCTAGTCGCTGAACTTCTTCATTTTGGTGATTGGAAAGGAATTGAGAACCTGATTATGAAAACCATGATTGAAAAAGGAATTTATCTTCATGTGTTTGATCTGAGAGAACTTGTTTCATTGCTGAAAATTTCACAGGGTATAAAAGAACATTTTGATTATCATTTAATGAAACGTGCAGAAAGGTTTGTTGAGGTACAAAGTATCCATATCAGATCTTACCCCGATTTGGATAAAAGTGATTAATAATATACTTAGCAGACGGACAATGTCGCAAAATTTCTTGAACTGTCCGGTAAGTAATATAGAGTCCACCGAATTTATTCAACCTATTTCGACGACGCCAATTACAAACATTATTAATCTAACACATCGATAATAATAGCAGTACATTTTTAATAACATAAATTATATTCAAAAGCATATAAAATCTTTTAAATAATCAAAAGTATATTTAATTGCATATACATTTGTTCAGGTACTCGCAACTGCAACTCCGCTAATCGTTGAATAATAACTGAACCTGTTTCCGGCAGATCAAATGTTGGCCTGGTTTTCAAGGAGAAATGAACACCCTGCTTTCATTTGTTCAAATTGATGTGATGAAAAAAGTTCAATTCGTGTATGCAGCGGTGATGAATGGAATTACTTAAGTGCTGCGAAAAGGCACGCTTTATACAAAGTTATTTATTCGTAACTGCAGAAGAAAACAGCCAGAAGTACGATGAAGAATTTTATCCTATGTGTGCAGAGGCAATGGAAGCGTGCGGGATTCGGTTTGAAGACGGAGGTGTTTCCTGCAATTATTAAGTTGAAAATGAGTAGAAATACCTATTGATAATCAGAATTGTAAGTTCTAATTTCACATCACTAATTTAAATTACATGAGCTATGAGCAAAGATGATGAATTGAAAAAGCAATTATTCTCCCTCTTAAAGAAGAAAGACACTCAGGAATTACATCTGTTTATCACCCGACGAACTAGCGATGGCAGTTGCGTAATTGCATCTGATGATAAAAAATCTATTTGCAAAAAGTTGGAATTTAAGGATAGTGTCACTGATTCCAATTCTTTTCATTGTGAGAATGCAGATTCTGCAAGAAAAAAATGCGCCGATATTGGATCGCGTGTGTGTGGTCCTTGTGTCAGCCATCTTTACGCGAACTATTAGTCAATCTTGATCAAGACACCACCTATAAAATCTGCTCGGTTTGGATTGTCGATAAATCAATCATAATCGACGGATTATCAAGAATTGTTAATAACAGTTGTGGAAAACTCATTATGAAAAACCCAGTATTCTAAATACTTATAGTATATCTTCGGGATTGAAATAAAGAAAGGGTAGAATTACAGTTCTACCCTTCAAGGTTGGAAGACACCCGACCTTTTCAGAAGGACATCTTCAAGAATTTTCATCTAAAGTAATACTTTCTGAATAACTCGGTGTTTGCACTGTAACATCCATGGTGATTAATGGGTGAAAATATTGCAGCAATGGCAGTAAAACACAAACCTACTGGGGTAGTCCACAGTGGAAGTAAGGGTGGTACTACAGGATGTGGAACTAATACAAACTCACATTCTGATCATTGGGTAAATACCAGTGAAAAAATCACGTGCGACAAGAACGGTTGCAAAAACTAATTCTTAGTCTAGGGAATGGTGTCTTCGCGGCACCATTTCTTTTTTTCCGTCCCAAATTCCGTCCCCAGTCAGTTTGTCGAATTGTCTATTTGTCGGCTGAATCGCACTAAAAACAAAAAAGCCCCACATTTCTGTGAAGCTTTCGTTGTTGTCCCACTAGGGCTCGAACCTAGACTCTTCTGAACCAAAATCAGACGTGTTGCCAGTTACACCATGGGACAGTAGCAATGCGTAAATTGCGAGTGCAAATTTAGAAACTTAATTTAAGTTTCAAACGAAAATCGCAAAATATTTTTCAGAAGTATGCGTTTTTTCGCAGGCCGGCAACGGTAAAATTGTAAAATACAACCGTTCCAACCAATATATTTTTAATTTCGCAGGGTAAACCGAAAACGGGTCGTCCTGCAACGGCCGTTTAAACAATACGAAAAACAGAACAGATGAACTACAGAAAACTCAATTTGTACCTCGGATGGTTTGTATTCCTGATCGCCACGATCGTTTTCTTCATGACAATCGAAGATACCGTTTCGCTCTGGGACTGCGGCGAATACATTACCGCTGCTTATAAACTGGAGGTCGGTCACCCGCCGGGAGCTCCGTTCTTTATGGTACTCGGTCGTTTGTTCTCGTTCTTTGCCGCTCCGGAAAACGTATCGGTGTGGATCAACCGCCTCTCGGCGCTTTCGAGTTCCCTGACGATCTTATTCATGTTCTGGACAATTACGCTCTTTGCCCGCAAGATTGCGCTACGCAATAAGGATATCCTGACGCGCGGCGACGAATTTGCCGTACTCGGAGCGGGACTCATCGGTTCGCTTGCTTACACGTTCACAGACTCTTTCTGGTTCTCTGCCGTGGAAGGGGAAGTATACGCCATGTCCTCGCTCTTTACAGCGGTCATCTTCTGGGCCGGGCTCAAGTGGGATGAAGAAATGGCACTCCGCAAATCGAAACTGGACACGGTGGCCAACCCGGACCGCTGGTTGTTGCTGATCATGTTTTTGCTCGGGCTCGCGATCGGGGTCCACTTACTCGGTATCCTCGTGGTTCCGGCAATCTGTTTCCTGATCTATTTCCGTTATGCAGACAAGGTTTCGGCACCGTATTTCATCCTGGTAGGTGTACTTTCGGTATTCATCCTCGGATTCATCCAAAGTGCCGTGATCCCCGGATCGATCTACCTGGCATCCCTTTTCGAGGTAAGTTTCCGCAACTCCTTCGGACTTCCGTTTTACACGGGAACGATCTTCTTTTTCCTCTTACTCATTGTCGGCTGCGTGGTATTGCTGCGCGTAAGTCGCAAGCGCAACATCCCGATCCTGTACAACTCGGTGCTCGGACTGATCCTTTTGCTGATCGGTTACAGTACGTTCGCAGTGATCGTGATCCGTTCCAACGCAAACCCGCCACTGGACGAAAACGACCCGGAAAACCTCGTAACACTCCGCGCTTACCTGAACCGGGAACAATACGGTTCGGCGCCGATCCTCTTCGGGCCTTACTGGAACTCCAACCCGAGTCCGCGGGATGAGAACGGGAACCTCTCTCCTTTTTACCTCCGTCGCTTTGTAGTTATTGACAACGACAAGGATGTGAAAGCCTTCCGGGACGAGGCCAAAGCCAATGCGTACCTGAAAGAACACGGTGCCGACGAGGTCGTGGAAAAATACTACGAGGCCAATAGCCGCATCCGCATCGGCGGGGACCAGCACTTCGAACAGACAACGCTCTTCCCGCGTATGTACTACAGCATGGAACCGACCAAGGTCAGCGGTTACAAATACTGGTCCGGGTACGATCCGTCGGTAGACAAGGGAACGGAGATCGGGCGTGACGGAAACCGCCTCCCGACTTTCGGGGAAAACCTGCGTTACTTCTTCAATTACCAGGTAAACTTCATGTACGTTCGCTACTTTATGTGGAACTTCGCTGGCCGCCAGAATGACATTCAGAATCACGACGGCGACCAGATGCGCGGAAACTGGATCTCGGGCTTCCCGATGGTGGACAATCAGCGCCTGGGTAACCAGGGAGAATACGCGCCGTACTTTACGAGCGATAACAAATCGAATAACAAGTTCTTCTACCTGCCGCTCATTCTGGGGCTGATCGGTATGATCTTTCATTTCTACCGCAAACCGAAAGACGCGTTTGTCATCGGGCTTGCTTTCCTGTTCACGGGACTCGCCATTGTCGTTTACCTGAACCAGAAACCGTTCGAACCGCGTGAGCGTGACTATGCCTACGCCGGATCGTTCTACTTCTTTGCGATGTGGATCGGGATCGGTGTGTATGCCTTATACGATGCTTTCCGCAGTTTTGCGAAGAAAGAGTGGACCGGCTTTGCCATTATCGGCGGACTGATGCTGCTTCTGGGGCTTATCGTGGATGCTTCTTCGGACACAAGTACGGGAATGCCGATCACCCTGTCGTGGCTGATCATGATCGCGATCGCCGGAATTGCTCTCGGACTGATGTCCGGTTTGCGCAAGGCTCTTCAAAAGGACACGCAGGGTGCAGTGATCGCCACACTACTCGGACTGTTCGTGCCGGTGATCCTCGGCATGCAGGGTTGGGACGATCACGATCGAAGCAACAAGTTCTCTGCACGCGACCTCGCCTACAATTACCTCGAACCGTGCGCGAAGAACGCGATCCTCTTTACAAACGGGGATAACGATACCTTCCCGCTCTGGTACCTCCAGGAAGTAGAAGGCAAGCGTACGGATGTTCGCGTATGTAACCTGTCCCTGATGCAGACCGACTGGTATACCGAACAAATGATGATGAAAGCCTACGATTCGGATCCGTTACCGATCAAGTTCGAGGAACAGCAGATCCTGATGTATGCCGGGACAACTGACAATGTGATCTTCATCGACCTGGTGAACCTCATCGGATCGGGTGCTTCGCAGGGCGTTATCAAAGAGGCGATCAACCTGCGGATTCAGAACAACATGACGGCCATGAAAAGTAAAACGGCGCAGTTCGAGGCTCAAATGACCGGGCTTGTAAACGGCATTACCGTAAAACAGCCACAGGCACGTGCCCGTTTCGACCTGCTGAAGAAAGCACTCGTTTCTTCTTCCTTCGCGGATGCAGCCGATAACGTACTCGCCAAATACACGGCCGGTCTCGAGATCCTGAACGGGGTACGCGGCGGACAGTATGCGATGAGCGAAGAGCTCCAGCGCCAGTTCTCTCAGGCGATCCTGAGTTACGAGGACGGTTGGGATTCGGTAGACATCGACGATGCCATGGCCTTTGTGCGCAACGACGATCATTTCGTACCGGCCGATTACGGACGCTTCCAGTTCTTCCCCTCACGTACTTTCACGATGCCGGTAGACAAGGAGCAGGTGTTGAAATCGGGAATACTGCCGGAAGGAACGACAGCTGCAGACCTGAAAAGTTCGATCACCTTCTCATACAAACCGCGTTACGAGGGTGAAAACGTACCGAACGGACTTTCCCGTGAGGAAACGATGATGATGGACGTGCTTGCGAACAACGACTGGAAACGCGGCATCTATTTCTCAAGTGCGGGCGGATCAAGCGTTAGCAAGGCTCTTTATTATGCGGGGTACGTGAAGCAGGACGGTCTGACCTACGTGTTGAGTCCCCTGAACGATCCGAACGAGCGTTTCGATATGAAAAAGATGTACCGCAACCTGATGGAAGTGTACAAATACGAGGGTCTGAACGACAAAGAAGTACTGACGGACTATTATACACGCCGGAACACTTCCCAGTACCGTTACCACTACCTGTTGCTGGCCAACGAATATACGTCGCGTTATGAAAAAGCGAAGCAGGCCAAAACCAGCTATCCTTCGATGATCGAGCGTCTGCGTGCGCAGGGAGACACTGCCCGTGCGAACAGCATGCAACAGGAGTTAGGCGAACTGACAGCCAATATGGAAGAAAACCGCAAACACGCCGTGGCGCTGATCGACCGTTCGCTGGAGGTGATGCCGGCTAGCACGGTGATCGAATACGGAGAACCGCAGAATTCAGGCCGTACATACGGAAAATCGGGTGAACCGGTGATCCAGGACGGTGTGATGCACGGATACGTGGAGATCTATTACCGCACGGGAGAGACCGAAAAAGCGGAAGCTCTTGGTAAAACGATCGCCGATCAACTCGAGTCGATCATCGATTACTACACACACAGTGATATCCTGTTCATTTCTTCCTCCGTGAACAACGACGACCTGTTCGCAGCACTTGAAAATTACTTTACGCTGACTGTTGCAGCGGGCAACCCGGAAGGAAATCCGGAGGGTAAACTCGCAGCACGTACACAGGCACGTGTCTCGGAACTGTTCCAAAAGACATTCCCGGCGATTCTCGACAAGATCAAGGCACGAGCACTTGAAGACGGGGAAACGATGCGTCGTGGTAGTACGATGGGTTACTGGGCCGGAAGATACTTTGCGCTGAAGGATCACCTCGATGCGATCGGGATGGAATACGGACTGATCGATCGGCCGGCAGCACCGGCACAGCAACAGAATACGCCACAGATAGACCTGCAGAGCCTGATGAACGCACAACCGTAAACAGGCAAATGCCCAACTATTTTCAGATCCCACGCTTCGTGACCCGTTTAATGCGGCACCGAACGTGGGATCTTTCTTTTTCACCTGATTCGCCGGTCTACCTGACCTTTGATGACGGCCCGGTTCCCGGACTTACGGATCACATCCTGGACATTCTTCGCGAGGAACAGGTTCCCGCCACTTTTTTCTGCGTGGGGAATAACGTGGTCAAACACCCCGAATTGTTTGCGCGCATACTGGAAGAAGGACATTCCGTGGGCAATCACACCTTCGATCATTTAAAAGGCACTGAAACGGAGGATGACGTTTACCTGGAATCCGTGCGCAAATGTGATGAAGTCGTTCCCGGAAAGCTGTTTCGTCCACCCTACGGACGTATAAAACCTTCGCAATTGCGCCGCCTGCGCGACAAGCAGGTGATCATGTGGTCTTTCCTGAGCTTTGATTACGACGCGCGTGTACCCATCGACCGAATTCTGAGCGCCGCCCGCCGTAACATCGGTCCGGGTTCGATCGTGGTATTGCACGACAACCTGAAGGCGGAAGCGCGCGTGCGCACCTTGTTGCCTGCACTGATTGCCATTTGTCGCGAAAAAGGACTGGGGTTTGCCGCTATCGGAGAAGGAGAAGGAGAAGGAGAAGCAGAAGGAGAAGGAGAAGGAGAAGGAGAAGGAGGATGAGAGTGAGAATGAGAATGAGAATGAGAAGCAGAATGAGAATGAGAAGCAGAATGAGGAGGAGTCTGCCGGCGTTAGGAAGCAGAAAGAAAGTGAGGTATTACTTTCGGCGTTTGAAAAGCGGAACAGTGGAACACGGTTCGCCGTACATGATACTTTTTGCGACCTGTTGCAGGCGTAAGACGAGTTGGGACATCGCGAATTCCGGGGATACGATCTCCGAACAGCCTTTAATGATAATCATACCGTCCCGGAAAGGAGTGACATCAAAAGCAGCGATGCGCTCTTCGACCAGTTTTCGCTCAAGGTCGTTGCGTGAACCGACGCGGATCGTGTGTGTAATCCCGTCCAGCGCGGAAGCCACGAGGATGTAAGCCCAGGTCGGGATGATCGCATCCTGCGAGCAATGAATGTAGACCGCTTTCCCGCTATAGGAATTCCAGTCGTTTTCCCGGATCCACTGCCGGAAATCCTTTTCTTTCAGGACCAGCCCCTGCCAGAGGTGATCTGAAATATCAATTCCCACAATCGTTTCCAGGGGCCGGAAATCGGCCAGGTCGAGCGCTATGAGTCCGCTCTCTTTTACACGGTTTCGGATCTCGCTTTCCATAATTTCACAAAAGTAACATGAAATATTCCGGCAAGTGTCATAGATTTGTAAAACAATTCGAATTTAAATTCATGCGTAAGTATATTTTCTTTTCAGCACTGACCCTGCTGTTATTTTCCTGCTCCGGAACGGAGAACAAACTTCACGGACGTTGGAAACTGACCGATATTGATTATTCGCAATTCGAAAAATCCATCCCCGAAGCCAACCGTGCCGATTTTCGCGAAGCGATGGAGGACAATCTCAAGCGGATCCTCGGAAATACGTATTTCACCTTCGGGAAAGAGGATTCCCTGAAGCTGGAAAGCCCGGACTTCTCCGGAAATATCGATATCAGCAAGGGAAGTTATCACTTAAATGATGCCGGGGATTCCCTGTTCCTGAGTACCGATGACAAAGAATCTTATGTGATACTCACGCTGACTGACAAGGCATTGAAGATCCGTTCGGACGAATCGCCGGAACGCACGCTGACCCTTTCGAAGGTAAACTGACAGCCTGTCAGCAAAATTCCGGAGGCACATTCTTTGAGCATCGAACTGCGTGG
The DNA here is from genome assembly GCA_964389755.1 of uncultured Flavobacteriales bacterium. Taxonomy (GTDB): domain Bacteria; phylum Bacteroidota; class Bacteroidia; order Flavobacteriales_D; family Crocinitomicaceae; genus JBBSUQ01. The sequence goes on from CAYMEW010000005.1 coordinate 64,282, forward strand.
AGCGCATCAAACATCCCCGCAGACATCCTTTCGGTTTTACGGTCGAAGCATTCGCCTATACGTTTTATTTACTGGTGTTGTTGTGGCTCGTACAGTGGGCGCAGTACCTGTTCCCGCAGTTTCGTTTCGCAGAATTCGGTGTGCTCCCGCGCAGGTTAGAAGGACTGTGGGGCATTCTTTTCTCGCCACTCATTCACGCGCGCAATGATTTCGCCCACATCATCAACAACAGCCTCGCGATCGCCGTGCTATTGCCCGTACTCATCTTTTATTACCGGGAAGTTTCCGGGCGCGTTTTCTTTGGAATCTACCTGGCGAGCGGTTTGTTTCTCTGGAGTTTTGCCGCAGACGAGGGCAGTTATCACATCGGGATCAGTGGGGTTATCTACGGGTTGACCGCCTTCCTGTTCGTAAGCGGTGTTCTGAGGCGCTACTTCCCGCTGCAGGCGATCTCGCTGTTCGTCGTATTTGCTTACGGCAGCATGATCTGGGGCATCTTTCCACTCAAAACAGGTGTTTCCTGGCAGGGTCATTTCATGGGACTGATCGCAGGGGTGATCTTTGCTTTTATTTACCGGAAAGAAGGCGTACAACGCCCGAAGTTCCAGTATGAAATTGAGCAGGAAATGGGTATTGAGCCGCCCGACCTGGAAGGTATGTGGCTTGAAAAAGTAAGACAGGCGCGCGAAGCTGAGGAATTGCGCGAGCGACAGACACGCGGGCATTATATTGTTTACGACTACATCCCCGAAACTAAACCTCCGGACGATAGCGCAGCGAAACCGTAGCACTGTCACGCGATGTTTCGGCAAGACTTTCGGCATCGAAGTTCAGGCACGTATATTCGCAGGTTCGCATTTCATCTTCCAGCCCGGTGAAATAACGGCGCAGGTTCGAGATCCCGAAATTATGCCCGACCAGCAACACATCTCCCGTTTGCGGCTGCGCCCACAAAAACTTTAGCAAAGACTGGAGGTCAGCGAGGTAAAGTTCTTCGTGAAAAGAAACATTTCCGTAATTGAGGCCCGAACACACTTCCGAAAAGGTTTGTCGGGTACGCATGGCTGAAGAACAGAAGACCTGCTCCACGCGAATGCCGTTTTGTGCGAGGTATTTTTGCATTTCCTGCGTCTGCCGGTGTCCTTTTTCGAGCAGTTTGCGATCAAAATCGCGACCCGTTTCCGATTCCTGTGCCGTTTTGGCATGTCTTAAGAGGTGAATTTTCATGGCTTGCTTTTTCACAAAATAAAAAAAATATGCTCAGGTTCTGATTTTTAACCAACCCCGCATCGCCAAAATTCGTTTAGTTAGGGTAATGTTATCCCGGCGTTAAGTTGCGGACGACCAAAAATAAATTGCGGGCAAAAACTTTTATCGTTAAATTGCAAAAAATATCATATATATCGAACTACAGCGGATACATGCAAATTAGCTCCGAAATACTGCATCAATGCCAGTGCAACGATCGGAAAGCAATTCGTATTCTTTTTGAATATTGCTTCAAAACGCTCATGCCCGTTTGTATTCGATATCACGCGAACGAAGAAGACGCCCGTTCTTCGCTCAATCTCGGTTTTATCAAGATCTTAAAGGCACTGCCCACGGTAGATGCTTCCGACATTAATTTCGGCGGCTGGGCCAAACGGATCATGGTTAACACGCTCATCGACGAATACCGCCGGAACAAAAAGATCCAGGGGCGCGAACTGGGCAAAGAAACCGAAGCGGAGATTGATTACCACGCGAATTCCACCGAGAACGAAGCGGAGAGCAACCTGGGTGTGGATGCCTTGCTGGGGCTCATCGCCACGCTTCCGGAGATCTCTCAAAAAGTCTTCAACCTCTATGTGATCGACGGGTATTCTCACCGGGAGATCTCAGAATTGCTCGAAATGTCCGAAGGGACCTCCAAATGGCATTTATCCAATGCAAGACGCATTTTAAAAGATAAGATCGAAAAACTCGAAAAAGTAAATCAAAGGTTGGTAATATGAACTGGACCGATGCGGAAATAGATAAGTTGTTTGCGGAAAACACGACCAAACCGGTCGAGTTCCGGGAAGAATACTGGACCGAAGTAGAGTCCATGCTTCCCCCGGAGCCCGTACGCAAAACTTTTCCGTGGATCACTACAGGCATCAGTGCCTGCGTGGTCGGTGCGCTGATTACGCTATTCGTATTGCTGCGCCCGTCCGCCACACACGAAGAACTGGCCGGTGTTCGTATGGTGCGCCAGGGAATTCCGGCATCCGGACAGGCTTTCGCATCGCAGGATGAGCAAGCTGCCCTGATCAACGACTCCGAAGAGATCCAAACCCGTTCGGAGGTTTCCAGTGCGGGATACAGGATCGCTCAAAACACGACGGGCTCCTCCCCGATTCAACGGCCGGTAGTTACTCCTTCCGTGCAAGATCCGTATTCGGTCGAATCGACCTTAGGAAGTCCGGGTAACCATGCTGCGAATACAGCTCGCCAACTGACAACGAAAAGTACGCTCCGCTTACCGGCGCCGAAACAAATCCCCGGTAATACACAAGCTGAAACCGACCGAACGACACTTCACGACATCGGCCGGCTTCCCGCCCTCGCACTTCAGGTAAGTCCGAGCGGAACTCCCGCAGCGGCACCGATACTTCCGGTTGTACGGCGACGCATCAATTTATACGCTGACCTGGGCATCGGACTCGGGCGTTCACTGATGAGCCAGGGTGACGAACTGACCAAGAACGTGAGTCTTTCGGCCGGTGCAGACTTCCCGGTCGGGAAACGCACGGCGTTCAGTGCCGGAGCCGGCTTTACGACGATCAGCTATAACAATCTCGAGATCAATGAGTCCACAACGCATTATGGTTTCGGGAAAGTGAATTATCGCAATAAATTCCGTTACAAAGAACTCTACCTGGCTCAAACGCCTTTACAGTTCACATTCTATGCAAAACGCAGCGCTTTTCAGCTGCTACTTACGCCTGGTTACCTCATCCAGACGAAAATGAAATATACCTATTACGAAAATGACCAGGAACTGGAACGAACCGTTATCTACGGTGAAACCCACGGACTGGATCGCTTTTCGTTACAGGCGGGCATCGGGTATCGGTACCTGCTTACGGCAAACTTCGAGATCGGTCTGCGCTGCCAGTCCGAACTGTTGCAAAACATTTCCAACGGCGGAGCTTCCGCAGCCTCCAATAGCTTCCCAATTCAGGGCCAGCTATTCTTACGAAAAAAATTAGCATTTTAAATGAAGTATTTTTACCTGATATTCGGATTTACGCTCTTGCTTCTCTCCTGTAAGAAGCACGAAGTGCATGAGCTTCCGGCCAATAATGAGTATGTTTTTTCTGCCATCGGGACCTTTGACGGAGAAGATGTTTCGCTGATCGCCGGAGAAAAGGGATTTTACATGTACCCGCTGAATGCACCTGTTAACAATGTCGATATCTGCGGAGGACGTCTTTCCAATGGTGATGAAGAAATCGAACTGTACATTTACGACGGCAATATCCTGATGGAAAACAGCGGGTTTGATCTGCAGGAGGGCGATACGATCAAGTACGGCTTTCAGAGCAGCGGTAATTATGCCGTCTTCACGAACAATGCACTCACGAATTTTGATGGTATCGAAACGATCAACTGGTATATCAACGGAGAGAATCGCGGCACAAACAATGTCATGATCTCCGAACCCGGTTTGTATCACGTCAGCCCGGTGATTACGTTTTCCAACGGGTATTCGTATAAATTGGACAACAACCTGTTGCTCGGTTTCAAAGATCCCAATTCCGTGGGGATTTACCACACTTCGACCGAAGCAGGAGCGCTCACAGCTTCCCTGAACGTACAGGGTTCGCAACCTGCCGCAGTGCGCTGGTATGTAGATGATCAATTGATCAGTGAAGACCTCTCGCTCAACACCTCCGTTTCCGCCGGAAAACACGTTTTGAAAGCCGATTACACGCTTCAGGACGGTACCGTAAGTTACGAGTCGATCCTCTTTGATACGGAACACAACTTTTTCAAAAGCAGTGATTTCTCCGCATTTAAAACGGGGCTGTCAAATGTAAACCCGCAGGATTATACCGTACACGTCGTTTATCGTCGGGACGGTAAAGAATACCGTTCGGATCTCGATGCCACGAACCTGGCGGCGTACACCCTGAAAATGTCGGATCTGCAATATTATCAACAGTCCGCAGACGGACATGCGATCCTGAAAGCAAGTTGTGAACTCAATTGCCTGATGCGCGAAACCGACGGTGCCTCTTCCGTTCCGCTGCACCTGAAGTGTAAGCTGGCATTCCGAATTCCATAAACCCATTCTATGAAAACACACTTACTACTCTTCGGCGCAGGTTTCCTGGTGTCGTTAACAGGCGTGGCGCAAGTCAGCATCGATCAAAACTCGTTCCCGGACGCCGGCGAATCATCGATCTTCAGTACTTCGAACGAACTGCAAATCGATTTCAGTTCTACCGGAGCCAATTATACCTGGGACTATACGTCACTTACGCCGGCTGCACAGGAAACAGTGAATTATTCGGGTCCGGGCGACCTTTCCGGCCTGGCTTCCATCCTGTTCGGTTCCTTTGCTCCCACGCAGTACAAGATCACTTTCTTTATGCCTTATGCAGATCTGCCGATCGACCAACTCGGTGCTTTTCTGCCCATCCCGATCAATGATGTAAACGTGTATCACCGCAAGACGGCTGACTCCCTGACACAAACAGGGTATTCCTTCGATTTTTCGGGAACCGTTGTCGCATTCCGCTCGGACACAATCGAAAAAGTGTACGATTTTCCATTGAATTACGGCGACAGCTATGCATCACGCGGGTTTACAGAGATGAACCTCAACCCAATCATGAACATCATCTGGAGGCAGTATCGGCAACGCGCCTCCGAAGTCGATGGCTGGGGACAGATCTCAACGCCTTACGGTACTTTTGATGCGCTCCGCATACACCATACGATCCACGAACTCGACTCGATCTACGCAAACCTTGGTGGCGGCGGTACCTGGCTCCCGCTTACCGTGCCGGTCACACATCTCTACGAATGGCGGACGCCATCCGAAAACGAAGCGATCCTGTCTATCCAAACGAATGAGATCGCAGGGAACGAACAGGTAACCCGTGTAAAGTACCGCGACAACCAGCAATGGCTTTCGATTCCGGAAAAGAACCCTTCACAAACGCAGCTCTATCCGAACCCGGCGCGGGACGCACTGTACCTCATTCCGGTTGAGAACGGTAACTGCAGTCTTTACGGAGCGGACGGACGTTTAATTCTTCATCGAAATGTCGCCGCTTTCGAAACGGTGAGTTTTGAACTGAAAGGACTTCCGGCGGGAACCTACCTGCTCGAATTGAAAAGTAACTCCGGAACAGAGGTTCACCGGGTCGTGCATTTGTAATTCAGGTCGCAGAGTGATCTAACTCTTTCATTCACCTCAGAGCCGGGGAACAGTGGATTTTACACCAAACTCCGTTATTTAGCGTATCTTTGCACAAAGGCAAATCAGCCTGTCGCGGCTGGCTTGTTCAGTCGAGGAAAGTCCGGGCAGTGCAGAGCATCGTACTTCCTAACGGGAAGGATTCGCCGCATGGCGGATACAGAAAGTGCCGCAGAAAGGAAAACTACCATCGGGGACATTGCCTTGCAATGCTTCGGTGGAAAAGGTGAAAAGGTGAGGTAAGAGCTCACCGGTCGTGCGGTGACGTACGGCGCAAGGTAAACCTTACGAACTGAAAGACCATGTATACCGGGGCCCGAGGGTTGCTCGCCCGATCCCGGAGGGTAGGTCGATAGATCCTGTCGGTGACGGCAGGGCCAGATAAATGACAGGCATCCGTCGTTTGGCGGAGTACAGAACCCGGCTTATGATTTGCCTTTTTTTCTTTTTTCTCACTCAGGCTGCCTGGAGCGCCGTTCTGAGGATCATTTCTGGAAGGATTTGCTTTTTGGAATTGCGCGTGATCACGAAAACGGTGTAATTTTTTCCGTCGTAATTGTAACGTACGGAGGTAAAATTGAACAGCAACATATTAGACGAGACCACGGTTCGCACACACTGGATGGATCCGACCTGGATCTTTGTAAAAAGCGATTGAAAAATGATCGTATCCCCTTTGATGGAAATGCTTGAAAGATGACTGTAAAACACGCCTATGAGAAAGATCACGGCAATATCTGTTGCTGCGAAGAGCAGGAATTTTTCATCAAATCCGTTTAGAACCAGGAACGCCATCGGCAATAACACCGAAAGGGCAAATAGCAACACAAATGATATAAAAATAAACCGGAAAGCCCTGCGCGAGATAATATCTACCCGTTCATTTTTACTCAACTGATGCTTCAGTTTTTCAAATGCAGTCATAGTAATAGTTAGTTTTCAAAAGTTTCATTCTAAAAGTAGGGCAGCACAAACTAATTAGCAAGTTTGAATAACCCGATTTACCATAGTCCGGTTCTCATCGATCAAAATCCGGTTTTCACTGAGCATTCACAAGTGTATCATTTACCGTAAGCTCGTAAAAATGGTGTTTTGTTTTGAGCAGGTAAGCACTGATCGCCTCCAGATCGTCGCGGCTCTCGAGGTATGATTTACGGCGTCTTACTTCGGAAGTCGTGAATACACCGTGTTCCATACGCAGGCGATAGGCCGCTCTGACGCTGAGCATATATTTCAGGAATGCTTTGGCGGTCGTGTAATTCGGTGCAGTTGCCAGGATTCCGGCACACACATAATTATTGATCGCGCCGAGTCGCCGCTGATTCGGATAAGTAACCCGGGACAGGTCGAAGCCCTGTTTTGCATAAAAGCCGGAATACAGGCCAAAGTATACGCCAGGGATGTGGAGTGAATCACGGAGCCCGTTCTCGTAGTTGCGTTTGAAATTCCGGATCCAGCCGTCTGCATGGGAAAACTTCTTTTTGACGACGATGTTGGTCACGAAGGGAACCAGTTGTTTTTGAGCAACATCCGCCGGGCGCCACAGGTGGGCAAGATGTGCATAGGTCAGTTCATCATAGGTTGTGAGTGCCGACAGGCTGTCTGCTCCCCGGTAAAATACATACGGATCTTTTGCAATGGCAAAAAGGTCATTTTCCGCCGTTACGTATTTCTTATTCAACAATTTCGGAAAAGGATTCTCTGAAAATGCAAAAAAGGGATTTGTATTCTGAAGTTCACAGATATCAACCATGTTGCTGCAAACCACGAGATCAGCAAAGGGATCGGTCGTATAGGAAAAGTCCAGGGAGTCCCACTTAGCAGAAATAAGTTTTACGCGCACGCCCTGTTCTCTTTCAAAACTTCGGATCCAGGAAGTATCGCGCTGGTCCAGGAAATCCGTATACACGCGCAGCGTCACATTTTCGGGTTTCCGGGCGAAGTGCACATTGCATCCCGCCAGGAACACAAAACTCCATATCCACAAGTTCAGGTAAACGCTTTTCACAAAACAAAGATATAATAACGGCCGTTCGATCGGTCGAATTTTATCGGAATTTCATCCGAAGGAAGTTTCGGTAAACGCGCGCGAATCCGTCGGCATTCTGATGCATTACTCCCATTATATGTCGTACTTTTGCATAAAAACAACGGACGTGTCAGATTCAACAAAAACGGAAAAACAACGCAAATTGAAAATGAAGGCCTTTCTCGACGATATTCGTACGGGAAATGAAGCGAAAGTGAGCAGCGGACTAAAAGGATTGCAGGCGCACGGAGATGCCAGCGTGCTTCCGGCACTCATTTCGGTACTGGACACCGCTGAAATCTCGGAAAAATCGCGTGAAGAGATCCTGGATTTTTTCCGGAGCCTGAAAGACACGACGGCCGTACCGGTACTTATTGAACTATTGCGTGACGATCATTTCCCGGATCAGCGACAGGCTTTACTTTCTACTTTGTGGGCTACCAAACTTAATTTTACGCCTTACATTTCGGATTTCGTGGGAATTGCCGTGGAAGGCGATTTTATGGAAACGCTCGAATGCCTGACGATCCTCGAGAACCTGGAGGGTCCGTTTGAGGAACGCCACATTCTCGAGGCACAATTGTTTCTTAAAGAATACCTCGAAAGTACCGAACCGAAAGAAGAGCAAAAAGCAAAACTGATCAGTGAAATTGCACTGTTATTGCGCGACTGGGATCAGAATATTGCCGACGAGGGCTTTATCAACTACGAAGAGTTCGAAGAGGACGAGGACTAAAAACCACTTTTATTTCGCTGCTTTTGAGCGATTGTGTATTTTCACGGAAATAAATCAAGTTTCCAGTGACACAAAATGCCCGGAATTCCGGCAATAAGCAACAGTTTCTCTACGGAATCCTTTTCGTGCTTGCATTCTGCTATGTGCTGATCCGCGCTTTTACAGTGGGTGTGACTTACGATGAGTCCTGGACACTTCGGGAGATCGTACCCGGCTCATTTTATTCCATTGTTCGTTTCGATTACGTAGAGGCCAACAACCACGTTCTGAATTCTCTTTTGATCAAGTCACTGCAAAGTATCGGTTTAAAATCACTGTTTTTTGCCCGCCTGCCAAATGTGCTTGCATTCATTGGTTTTTCGCTATTTTCAATGAAAATCTGCCGGAATTTCACCCAATCTAAGATCGGGCTGCTGTGTTTCGTTCTCCTGCTCTTCAACCCCTTTGCCGTCGAATTCTTTTCCCTGGCACGCGGGTATGGTATTTCGCTGTGTTTTATGTCCGGTTCATTGTATTACCTTCAATTAAGTTTTAAAAACGGGCATTCCAAATACCAGTACCTGGCCCTGAGCTGCGCGGCACTTTCTGTGTATGCGGGTTTCTCCATGATGAACTATTACATTGTACTGTTCGGGGTACTGGTGTTGCTCGGGCTGTACCGGCGGCGAAAACTCCCTTATTACCTGTGGCTGACATTGATCACCGGAATACTCGCACTGATCTGTTACGAACCGGTTCGCAAACTGGTCACAAAGGACCGGCTGACCTTTGGAGGAACTGATAATATTTATTCGGACACCTTCGTTTCGATGGCGCGCAACTTCCTTTTCACCCACGAAAACGAGCCATACGTTTACTGGTTCACCACGCTTTTCCTGGTGATCCTCGGGTCACTGATCCTCGTTTCACTCGTTAAAAAACGAGTTACTGCCGATTTCTATACGGCCATATTGATCCTGTTCGGAATCAGCCTGCTTTCCACGATCGTGCAGTTCTACGTATTGGGCACCTATTACCTCGTTGAACGCACGGCCCTGTTCCTTTTCGTACTGGCAGTGCTCGTCGCTGCCCTTTCACTGGATCGACTGCCGCGCGGTGCCGTTCTTCGCTATTCGACACTGTTGCTGTCCGTCGTTTATTTTTCCTACTTCCTGTACCGGGCGAATTTTAACAAGGCGCTCACCTGGGATTACGAATACCGCACCGAATACATCCTGGATTACCTGAACGAACGGGCAAAAGCCACACATACGCGTTACACGGTCAACTACGACTGGGTATTCAACAGTTCGGTCAAATATTACCTACAAACAAAGGATTATCCACATCTCGCACGACCGGAAGATCAAATTGATGGCCCGGCTTACTTCATTGCACTTGACCGCGGATTAGAATACGTCATGCTGTTCGAAATTCCGCCCGACCTACGCGAGAAGCGCCCCGAACTGGCTTTTGAAAAGGATCACATTTACGTGTATCGGACGAAGTAGATCGAAACAAAAAAGCGTCTACCACCGGTAAACGCTTTCATATCTTTTAGAAACGGAACTTAAAAATCCCAGCCGAATCGTTCGTGCAGGATGCGACGGATGTATGTATCCACTTCTTCGTTTTCTGTTTTTTCGAGCACGTCGGTTACGAAAGCCGAAACGAGCAGCTGCCGGGCGGCTTTTTCCGAGATCCCACGCGAACGCAGGTAAAAGATCGCTTCTTCATCGAGCTGTCCGGTCGTTGAACCGTGCGAACATTTCACATCGTCGGCGTAAATTTCAAGTTCAGGTTTGGAATCGATCGTGGCGTCGTCACTGAGCAACACGTTTCCGTTCGACTGAAAGGCATTGATCTTCTGCGCATCCTTTCGAACGAATACTTTCCCGTTGAAAACGCCTGTCGAACGATCATCCATCACTCCTTTGTAGAGTTCGAACGATTCGCAATTCGCCACGAGGTGATCCACCACCGTATGATTATCCACGTGTTGCGCATCTTTCAGCAGGTAAGCCCCGTTGAGGTGCGTGGTACAGTTCTCCCCTTTCACGCGAATATTCAGGTTATTGCGGACAAGTGCCCCGTTGAGCGTAAAGGTATTAATGGTAAATGTAGAAGATCGGTCCTGCACAACCTCCTCAGTGGTTACCGACAGGCAGTCTTCCGCTTCGTACTGGAGTTTGTTGATCGTCAGGAATGCATTTTCACCCACGAAAGCTTCGGTCACGGCATTCGTAAAACACTGTTTTCCTCCTTCGGTGATGTACTGCTGAACGAGGTGCATTTTCGAAAACTTTTCGCACACCACCAGGTTCCGCAGGTTCGAAATACGTTGTTCGCCTTTCTGCACGTGAACCAGCTGAATGGTTTGATTCAGTTCGGTTTTGGCTTCCAGACGGATCAAAAGCCCGTCCGTTGCATACACCGTATTCAGCGCATGGAACACTTCTTCTTCCGTTCGAAGTTCGCTGCCGGCCAGTTTCAGGTCTTCCTCCGTGCAATCGCTGAGTTTCCGGATCGTGAGTCCCGCGGGAATTTCCGAAGAACAGTCCTTCACCAAAAAGCCATTCTCAAACACGAAGGTAAGGGGTGTTTCCGATACTTTCCGGTTAATTTCCGATACGTTTACCGGTTTTGAAACGGTAAACGTGTTATTTTGAATTTTCCCGAGACGTGTATATTTCCACGCTTCCGTGCGCGTTGTCGGGAAATCCGAGGTTTGTAATGTATGTTGTGCGCGTTCGAGGATCTCCTTCGGGAAGGCCAGTGTGGTCTTCGGGAGGTTTTCCGTAAAACGGCTCAGTTTTGTTTCTTGAAGTACTTCGCTCATGCTGTTTTTACTGTACTAATTCTGCTTTGATCCAGTCGTATCCTTTTTCTTCGAGTTCGAGTGCGAGTTCTTTCGGCCCGGATTTCACGATTTTCCCGTCGTAGAGTACGTGTACGAAATCCGGCACGATGTAGTCGAGCAGGCGCTGGTAGTGCGTAATTACGATCGTTGCATTTTTATCACTTTTCAGCGTGTTCACGCCGTTTGCCACAATGCGGAGCGCATCGATATCGAGCCCGGAATCCGTTTCATCGAGGATGGAAAGTTTCGGTTCGAGCATCGCCATCTGGAAGATCTCGTTGCGTTTTTTCTCACCTCCGGAAAAACCTTCGTTTACAGCACGCGAAGCGAGTTTTGCATCCAGTTCCACGATTTTCGATTTTTCACGGACCATAGCCATAAAATCTTTGGCTGAAACGGGTTCTTCACCGCGGTGTTCACGGATCTCGTTGATCGCGGTACGCAGGAAGTTTACATTTGAAACGCCCGGGATCTCCACGGGATATTGAAAAGCGAGAAAGAGTCCTTCACGGGCTCGTACCTCGGTATCCATATCGAGAAGATCTTTCCCGTCGAAATCCACCGAACCTTCCGTTACCTCGTATTCTTCGCGTCCGGCGAGGATCGAAGCGAGCGTACTTTTACCGGCACCGTTCGGTCCCATGATGGCGTGTACCTCCCCGGCCTTTACTTCGAGGTTGAGTCCTTTGAGTATTTCTTTTCCGTCGATCGACGCGTGTAAATTTTCTATTTTGATCATTGTGTTCTGTTATTCTGAGGGACTTGCCCGTTCTGTCATTTTTATTATCCTACACTTCCTTCCAGTGAGATCGCAAGCAGTTTTTGCGCTTCCACGGCAAATTCCATCGGCAACTGGTTGAGTACTTCTTTACAGTACCCGTTTACGATGAGGCTGATCGCCTTTTCTTCGCTGATACCGCGTTGCAGGCAGTAAAAGATCTGGTCTTCCCCGATCTTGGAAGTGGTAGCCTCGTGCTCGATCTTGGCCGAACTGTTCTTGCATTCGATGTACGGGAAGGTGTGCGCCCCGCATTCGTCGGTCATCAGCAGCGAGTCGCATTGCGAGAAATTACGCGCATTTTCGGCTCCTTTGTGTATTTGCACGAGCCCGCGGTACGAGTTGTGTGACTTCCCGGCTGAGATCCCTTTGGAAATGATCGTACTTTTCGTATTCTTTCCGAGGTGGATCATTTTCGTACCGGTATCAGCCTGCTGGAAATTATTGGTTACAGCCACGGAATAGAATTCACCCACGGAGTTATCGCCTTTAAGTATGCAGGACGGATATTTCCAGGTTACCGCGGATCCGGTCTCTACCTGCGTCCAGGAGATCTTGGAATTCCTTCCGCAGATCCCGCGTTTGGTCACGAAGTTAAAGACGCCTCCCTCGCCGTTTTTTCCGCCCGGATACCAGTTTTGTACAGTGGAATATTTGATCTCCGCATCGTCGAGCGCAATGAGTTCCACCACGGCAGCGTGCAGCTGGTTTTCATCGCGTTGCGGCGCCGTACAACCTTCCAGGTAAGAAACATAAGCTCCTTCGTCTGCTACGACCAGTGTCCGTTCAAACTGACCGGTTCCTCCCTCGTTGATGCGGAAATAAGTCGATAATTCCATCGGGCACTTCACGCCTTTCGGAATGTAGCAGAACGAACCGTCGGTAAAAACCGCTGAATTCAGTGCTGCGTAAAAATTATCGGTTGTCGGGACCACTGTTCCCATGTATTTGCGAACGAGGTCCGGGTATTCCTGCACAGCTTCCGAAAAAGAGCAGAAGATAATGCCGAGTTCTTTGAGTTTGGCTTTGAAAGAAGTAGCCACGGAAACGGAATCCATCACGAAGTCTACGGCCACACCGGTGAGGCGTTTTTGTTCTTCGAGTGAGATGCCGAGTTTTTGCATGGTTTCCTTCATTTCCGGATCTACATCGTCCCAGCTCTCGTACTTCTTTTTCTGTTTCGGAGCGGCATAGTAAGTGATTTCCTGGAAATCGGGTTTTTTATACGTAACGTGTGCCCAGTTCGGCTCGGTCATTTGTTCCCAGGCACGGAATGCCTTGAGACGATATTCGAGCAGCCATTCGGGTTCGTTCTTTTTAGCGGAAATAAACCGGATAATTCCTTCGTTAAGGCCTTTTGGCGCACGGTCCGACTCAATATTGGTCGTAAACCCGAATTTGTATTCCTGGTTTTCGAGATCCTTTGCTAATTCGTGTTCGGTATAACTCATGAAATGTGTTCGGAACTTTTTTTGACGCGGGCAACAGCTGCCGGCATACTTTCTTTACTAATTATCGCTGAGGAATTAAATGGAAAATGACTCGCCGCAGCCACAGGTACGGTCTGCGTTCGGATTTTTGAATACGAAGCCCTTACCATTGAGTCCGCCCGAATAATCGAGCTCGGTTCCCACGAGGTAGAGGAAACTTTTTTTGTCTACTACTACCCGGACGCCGTTGTCTTCAAACGCGCGATCGTCTTCCTTTTCCTCGTTATCGAATGTCAATTGGTACATCAGTCCGGAGCAACCGCCCCCCTGCACACCCACACGGATGAAAAAACCTTCCTTTCCCTCGTCTTCCATGAGACGCAGCGCTTGTTTTTTCGCAGTTTCTGTTACCTTTATCATTGTTATCAATTTTATACGAATCTGATTTTATTTAGATTAATTTTAAATAGAATTCAAATTCACTGCAAAAATACCTAATTTGTGGTATTGTTGCAAATCTAAAAATGGTTTATATGAGAAGGTTGAGCAAAAAAACATGGCTTTTTCCGCTGTTGATCCCGGCAGTTCTTTGTTCATGCGGCGGACCGGGTGTGGAGGAAGAAATGGACGAATGGTGTGAATGCATGTCCAATGCGCTTGAAAACCCGGCCGAAGAAGGAGAATGTTTCGCCATTATGGACCGCATCACGAAAAAATACGAATACGACGCGGATGCGGCCGCGGTAATCCGTAAAAAGGTGGACGAATGTCAGCATGGACGTAATCCGGCTGCAGAATAGTTAATATTTGGATCAAAATTTGACTAAAACGATAATATTTTAACATATTAGCTGCTAATTTTTTTAGTTCTTCGTTAAGTAGCTTAAATTGCACATGTTAATCGTTTGATTAACCTAATTTATTGCTATGAAGAAACTACTACTACTGGCGCTTTTAGCGGGTGCCTCACACGTTTGTACCGCGCAGACGACGCAAACGACACATGAAATTTCCCAGGACAGCCTCGTCCGCCTGTACACGTATCTTGATTCGTTGCCGGTATCCGAACTGAGCAAGCAGCGCGAGCACTACATTTATGTTTGCAGAACTCAACCCTCGGAGCAGCATGACCGGATACTTGCATACATCGAAGAAAAACTTAAAACAGCGAAACCATGAAAGCATTACTGACACTTGTGTGCGCGGTACTTGCTTTTGTGACGCTCGCGCAACCTCCCTGCGGATCCAGTCCGGCTGCCGGTAACACCTGTGCAACGGCCACGCCGATCTGCGACCTCAACGGCTATTGCGGAAATACCTCGGCGAGTTATACTGCAAACTACTGGTCTGCGTTGAGCTCCGCTTTCTGCGGAAGTATCGAGAACAACTCATTCCTTTCGTTTACGGCATCATCTACCAGTATTTCATTTGACGTGTGGGTCAACAGTACAACCTACGGTTACGGAATCCAGATCCTTATTTTTTCGACAACGTCCTGCGGAAGCGGACCGGTAACAAGCTACACCTGTTGGAATCCGGGGTATGCATCTGCCGGACCTACAACAGTCAGTGCCAGCGGACTCACAATCGGAAATACGTATTACATCATGATCGACGGAAATGCGGGCGATGTTTGTAGCTATACGATCGGTGCCAACTCCGGGATCGCCATCCCGGTTTCGGTAACTCCATCCGCAGCGACTATCTGCGCCGGAGATAATGTGGGCCTGACTGCCAGCGGCGGCGACGGATCATATACGTGGAACAGTTCACCCGACCTGAGTACAACTTCCGGGGCGAATGTAACTGCGACACCTCCGGGGGCAGGTACCTATACGTACACCGTCACCTCAAATGTCGGGACCCCCCTTTGTCCGAGCAGCGGCAGTGCGACGGCCACGATCACGGTGAATCCCTGCGGCTGTACGGTAACTGCCTCGAACTCCGGCAATATGTGCACCGGTAATAACCTGACCGTGGACCTGACGGCCTCGAATGTAAGCGGCGCCACGTATTCATGGACCGGACCGAACGGTTTCACGAGCAATGTGCAGAATCCGACAAACGTTCCCGTACCTTCGGCACCCGGAACTTATACGTATACGGTGACAGCCAATGACGGGACGAGTTGCTCTGCAACAACAACCGTTACTGTTCACCCGCTTCCCACGCCGAACGCAGGAACTTACAGTGCCGTTTGTTCTGACAACGGTCCTGTGGCACTGGCAGGTACACCCGCCGGCGGAACATTTTCCGGAACCGGCGTCAGCGGGAACTCTTTCGATCCTGCGAGCGGTTCGCAAACGCTGACTTATACGTACACAGATGCCAACGGTTGTTCAAATACAGCCACCAGTGCGATCACGGTAAATCCGCTTCCGACAGTCAACGGTGGAAGCTACGCATCCGTATGTGCCGATAACGGTCCTGTTGCGCTCGCCGGAACACCTGCAGGAGGCACATTCTCCGGAACGGGTGTCAGCGGAAACTCATTCGATCCCGCAAACGGATCGCAAACAATTACCTATACTTTCACGGATGCAAACGGATGTTCGAATTCGGCAACGAGTCCGATCACCGTAAATGCGCTACCCACGCTAAATGCCGGTAATTATCCCGCGGTCTGTATCGATAACGGAACCGTAGCACTTGCCGGAACACCGGCCGGTGGAACATTTTCCGGAACAGGCGTCAGTGGCAACAGCTTTGACCCGAATAGCGGCACTCAAACCATTACATACGCTTATACGGATGCAAACGGCTGCTCTAATACAAGCACGAGCACCATTACGGTAAACAACCTGCCCGTTGTGAACGCCGGAACGTATACACCGGTTTGTTCGGATAACGGACCGGTAGCACTGGCAGGAACGCCGGCAGGCGGAACCTTTTCAGGAACGGGTGTAAGCGGAAACAACTTTGATCCGAACAGCGGTACACAGACGGTTACGTATGCTTATACCGATGCGAACGGATGTTCGAATTCCGCCAATGCCACGATCAGTGTTAACAGCCTGCCCAACCTGAGCGCAGGCACTTATTCTCCGATATGTATCGACAACGGACCGGTTGCACTGAGCGGAACGCCGGCGGGCGGTGTCTTCTCGGGCACGGGTGTGAGCGGAACCAGCTTTAATCCCACAAGCGGGACGCAAACCGTTACCTACAGTTATACGGATGGAAACGGCTGTTCCAATTCGGCCAGCAGTACGATAACCGTAAACAACCTGCCCGTTGTAAATGCGGGGAACTACGCGCCGGTATGTATTGACAACGGACCGGTTGCACTAAGCGGAACTCCGGCGGGAGGAACATTCTCCGGAACGGGTGTAAGCGGGACCAGTTTTGACCCGAATAGCGGTACACAAACGCTAACGTATACTTTTACGGATGCAAACGGTTGTACGAATACCTCCACCACCGCGATTACGGTAAACCCGCTGCCGGTCGTGGACGCCGGAACGTATGCCGCCATCTGCGCCGACGCCGCACCGGTGACTTTAACCGGAACTCCTGTCGGAGGAACCTTCTCGGGAACCGGAGTGAGCGGAACGCAGTTTAACCCTTCGCCCGGAAATCATACGCTGACGTACACGTATACCGATGCGAACGGTTGTATCAATACGGACCAGACCCAAATGCAGGTTTACGCCCTGCCGAATGTGGTTGCCGGCGCCCCGTTTACGATTTGCGAAGCTGAACCCGTAAGCCTGACCGGCTCCGGGGCAGTGAGTTATACCTGGACAGGCGGAATTACAAACGGAACACCGTTTTCGCCGCCGGCGGGGATCAACACATACACGGTTACCGGAACGGATGCCAATGGCTGTACCGATACGGATCAGATCACGGTGACGGTCTTACCCCGCCCGGTCGCTTATTTTACGGCTGATCCGGTGAGTTCTTACCCTCCGCTTGTTACGAGCCTCGACAACCTGAGTGATTTTGCGAATACCTACTACTGGAACTTCGGAAACGGCACGTCTTCGAACAGTGACGATCCGACGATGCACGTGACCTACGAAGACCCCGGAAATTATACCATTTTACTGGAAGCCGGGAACGGTTACTGCACGGATACTTTCTCTGTGATGGTGCAGGTCATTCCCTGGCCGGATGCCGAATTCCACATTCCAAACGTCTTCACGCCAAACGGTGACAACATCAATGATCAGTTCTTTATCGATCTGAAATTCGCCAAATCGATGACCGTACAGATCTACAGCAGGTGGGGAAACCTGATGACCGAACTCGACGGGATGGACGCGCGTTGGGACGGTATGACCAAAGACGGTACCGAAGCTGACGAGGGAGTTTACTTCTTCAAGTATGTAATTGTCGACCTAAAAGACCAGGAGATCGAAGGTCATGGAAATGTGACCCTGCTCCGCTAAAACGATTTGCAACCAATGCACACCAGGGGCTGTTCTGAATGCAGGGCAGCCCTTTTTATTTTAGGCCTTTAAAATTTCCAAAGCCTGAATAAATCTTATCTTTGAAGCATCAAAAGTTGTGATACGTGCGCATTTTCCAGGGATTTGAAGAAATAAAAACGATTTCGAACCCGGTGTTGACCATCGGGACCTTCGACGGTGTGCACCTCGGGCATCAAAAGATCCTGGCGACGCTGAACAGGGAAGCTGAAAAAATCGGGGGCGAATCCGTATTGTTTACATTCTACCCCCATCCGCGCATGGTGCTTTTTCCGGACAGCCACAACCTGAAACTGATCCAGACCCAGGCCGAAAAGATTGATAAACTGCGGCGCATGGGACTGAAAAACGTGATCATTCATCCGTTTACCCGTGAATTTTCGAGACTCACCGCCACCGAGTTTGTACGCGATTACCTCGTAAACAAGCTGCATGTTCGGAAAATGGTCATCGGTTACGACCATCAGTTCGGAAAGAACCGCGAGGGAACACTTGAGTTTTTACAGGACGTTTCCGAAACCTACGATTTTGACGTCATAGAAATCCCGGCGAAAGAAATTGACGAAGTGAATATCAGTTCCACCAAGATCCGGAATGCCTTAAAATCCGGTGATATGGAAACTGCGAATCGCTTTCTCGGTGAACCATTTGAAATGACCGGCAAGGTCATCCACGGGAACGAACTTGGCCGGACGCTGAACTACCCCACGGCAAACCTGTTGATCGAAAGCGAGACTAAATTGGTTCCGGGCAACGGTGTTTATGCCGTCATTGCGGTATTGCCGGACGGCAGCCGGAAAGCAGCTATGATGAACATCGGGTACCGCCCCACCGTTTCTGACGACGAAGCGCGTAGTATCGAAGTTCACATTTTAGATACGAACCTCGATCTGTACGACCAGTATCTCGGTGTGGAAGTGATCGAAAAAGTACGCGAAGAGCAACATTTCGACTCGGTAGAACGTTTAAAACAACAACTGACACAGGATGAACACCAGATACGCTCTACTCTTTCTGCTACTTCTTAGCAGCCGCGCTTTTGCACAATTGCCGGAAATGAACCCGGAACTTACCGTCTTTACACTCGAATCGGCGCGTGAGGTTCACCCCGACTCCGTTCGCTGCCTGAACCTGGAAAAAATGAAACTCCGCAGTCTTCCTTCCGAAATTTACCGTTACCGGAACCTGGAAGTACTCAACCTAGATAAGAACAAACTCGACTCGCTTCCGGATTCGATCCGCGTATTTAAGCATCTTACGGAATTGCGTGCGTCGAAAAACAACCTGCAACTTTTCCCGATCCAGATCTGTGCACTTACCCAATTAAAGGTCATTTCGCTAAGCCGAAACCCGATCGGGTCGATCCCGGATTGTATTCGTTATGTCAAAAAACTCGAATACCTCGATATGTGGGATTGCCCGATACGATCGTTCCCGGAAGGCCTGGCTGAATTAAAATCACTAAAAAGTGTGGATGTGCGAAGTATTTTATTTAGCGCCAAATTCCAGGAAAGATGGGTTACGCGCATGCCTCAGACCACCTTTTATTTCGATCCGCCGTGTGAATGTCTCGACTGAGACCAAACCATTTCTTTTTCTATTTCGTACTATATAATATCAGACTCTTTCTGATTGGTTTGGTAAAATGGGTTTTTAGGTTTAGAAGTCGTCTTTCACAGAAGGCGACTTTTTAATCTCATTCAAAAAAAATCTATTTAAAACAAACAAAATTAAAGACTTAGCTGTTTATCAGCATACAAAAACAGGCAATAAATTAGGTTAACATAGAGAGGGGACGGTTCTTCGGAGCCGTCCTTTTTTCGTTAACAGACGGCAAATGCATCTTCGTGTTAATTAAAACGAATGGAGCGTGCAGGGCTAATTCGCGTGATCACAAAACTGGGAATGATCATGGCTGCAAAACAAATAATGAGCGTCCCGGCATTCAGGAGGAGCACATGCCAGAAATGGATCTCAACGGGCACTGAATTCAGGTAATAGATCCGCGGATCGAGCGGGATCAGGTTAAAGTATTTTTGTGCCAAACACAGTCCGAGCCCCATCACATTCCCTACCACCAAACCGATGAGGATCAGGTAAGACGCCTGGTATAAGAAAACGGACTGGATCAACCTGTTGCGGGCGCCCATGGATTTCATAATCCCGATAAAATTGGTTTTCACAAGGATGAGCACCAGCAGCGCCGAACTCATGTTAATGATCCCGATAATAACCATTAACACAACGATGATAGCCACGTTGACATTCAGAAAATCAAGCCACATAAATACGTCGCGCTGCGAATCCATGATCGCATTCACGTGCAGCACTTCCCCGTATTTTGTCGGGATAAATTCCACGCGTTCACGCAATTCACCGATCGTAGTCTGTAATTGATCCCAGTCATTTACAAGCACTTCGTATCCGCCGATGTAACGGTCGTAGCTTCCTTTTCCCGGAACGGATTCAAACACGATCTTCTTTTCATCGAAGGATATTTCGTACTTCGTACCGTCATCATTGAGAAAGTCGCGCTTTATTTCACCGTCCACGAGTTCCGTGTTGCAGAACGCCATTTTGGTCCCGGAAACGCGGATGTGCATGTAGGCCGTATCGGGAATGGATGTTTCATTGGCGCGCTCCAGGATATTTGTCCAGTAGTCCGACACCACCACACGCAGGGTTGTGTCCTTCACCGGACACATCTTGATCCGCCCGTACGGTTCGTACCCCCTTCCCCAGTCGTAGCGGTAATTTCCGTTACCTCCTGAAGTTTGAGCACTGATGATCAGGTATCCGTCTGCCAGGGTATCTTCCACAACGATCTCCGTGCGAATGCCCCATTCATTGAGTTCCTGAGCCGTTTGAAGGCTTCCGATCACGATCTTCCGGTCAAATTCTTCGAGTCCGGTCTCATAAATACCGCACACTGTAAAATTGCGTTTTACCGGTTGATCCTTCACAAAAAAAGCCCCGACGGTATCACCTGTCTTTACGCGAAGGTCGCGCGCCACCATCGCGGATATAACGACCCGGTATTCATTTTCCGACTTCCCGAAATCCGGAATTTCCCCTTCCACGAGGTAATTTTCAAAAAATCCGGGGTCGAATTGGGAATCCACTCCTTTTAAGACACAGCCCTGCGTTTCGCGTACGCTTATCGTAGAATCCCTGCCATCCGCAAGGTGAAGTACCACCTCTTTCCGGGCCGATTGCAATAAAACGGGTTTGTAAGCTACTGCCTGAACCTGCCGGACATTCGGCGTACTCCCGATTGCCTTATAAATCGAAGAATCACGTACGATCGGGTCGCATTCATAAATACTTTCCTGCCCGGAATTCATAACAAACGCATGAGAGCCAAAGCCACTCACTTTGTATTTTACTTCGTTCTGAAAACCCGTTACAACCGCTAAAGTGATTATATTTACGGCAATCGTGAGTGCAATGCTGACGATCGAGATTCGCACGATGGGTCGTGAAACTTTTTTCCCTTCGGCCTCATTGCGGAGAATTCTCCTTGTTATGAAAAAATCAACTGGCAATATTTTTGTTTTGACTTTACGAAATTACACAATGCATTCGGGCTATAAAATACTTTTCACAATAATTACCTGCGTTCTTGCACTGTCAGTCGGTGCACAGAAGCGCCAGGTCGGGCTGAAGTCCGAAAAAGTCAAAACCGGTTCGTTCGGAATGCTGGACACTAACGCGGTGACGCCCGGTGCCGAACGCACGGATCAGTATTTATCACTTATCTCCGGAAAGCGGGTCGCCGTGTTGACCAATCAAACAGGCGTGATCGGGAAAACGCACCTGGTGGACTCCCTGTTAAGTTCGGGTATTGACATTCGTTGCATTTTTACACCTGAGCACGGGTTTCGCGGAGATGTCGACGCCGGGGAACACGTTCATTCCCAAAAGGATAAAAAGACCGGGCTCCCGATCGTTTCGCTGTACGGCGATAGTAAAAAGCCTTCCGTTGCGCAACTGAAAGACATCGACGTGTTACTTTTTGACCTGCAGGACGTGGGCGTTCGTTTTTACACTTACATTTCGACGCTGCACTATGTGATGGAAGCCTGCGCCGAAAACGGCATTCCATTGATCCTGCTCGACCGTCCGAACCCGAATGGTAATTATGTGGACGGCCCCGTACTGGACACGAATTTCCGCTCATTCGTGGGAATGCATCCCGTTCCGGTGGTTTACGGCATGACGATCGGTGAATACGCACAGATGATCAATGGTGAGGGCTGGCTGAAAGACAGCATTCAGTGTCCTTTGAAGGTCATTCCCTGCGCTCATTATACGCACGATAAATTTTACGAACTGCCCGTGGCTCCTTCGCCCAATCTCCGGAACAGCAACGCCATTCGCCTGTATCCGCAACTATGTCTTTTTGAAGGAACGGCTGTCAGTGTGGGTCGCGGAACCTCTTTCCCATTCGAAGTCTTCGGTCACCCGGATTTTAGCGATACCCTTTTTAGTTTTGTCCCGGTCCCTGGTTTCGGCAGCGCACATCCGAAACTGGAAGGAAAAACCTGTTATGGCTACGACCTGCGAAAAACCAGCGAATATCCGGCGCATTTTGACCTGTCTTACCTCGTATTGGCGTACACCTATTTTAACAGTGAGAAAGACTTCATTACGTCGCCTGCCTTTTTCGACAAACTTAGCGGAAACGAAAAACTAAGAATGCAGCTGATAAACCACATTCCCGAGGCTGAGATCAGGGCTTCCTGGCAGAAAGACCTGGCAAAGTTCAGGAAAATCCGCAAAAAGTACCTGCTGTATATCTGACCGACTTGAAGTTGCTAAAAAAGAATCTTTTAAAAGATAAAAAAACAACTAATTAGTAAGTTTGTCTAAGAAAAAAGGGTTAGTTCTTCCGAATTAGTTAAACAAAAATGTTTGCCGGGAAGCTATTAATACCTATCTTCGTTATAAATTCATTATTAGAGTTTGACTGCGAGCATGAAGTATTGTGTGTTAATAGATGACGATGTAGACGATCGTGACATCTTTTCAATAGCCATTGATGAGCTTACTGAAAAGATCGAATTCAGATCGTTTGAGGGGGGAGATATCGCATTAAGATCATTGAAGGAAACCAATGCACGGATTCCCGACCTGATCTTCCTGGACCTGAATATGCCTCGAATGAACGGTAAGGAGTGTCTGGCCCTGCTGAAAAGTGACGACAAGTTGAAGGTATGTGATGTGATCATCTATTCGACCAGTAAAAGCCCGGAAGACAAGAAAATGGCCCAGGATCTCGGAGCCAAAGATTACATTGTAAAACCCGGTTCGATCACTGAACTTGTAACGATCATTGAATCCCAACTTATCAACTGTTTTACGGAATAAAGAAGGAGCTTAATATGTGGAGCACCGAAGGAATACTCCGTACGATT
This sequence comes from uncultured Flavobacteriales bacterium, assembly GCA_964389755.1. Lineage (GTDB taxonomy): Bacteria > Bacteroidota > Bacteroidia > Flavobacteriales_D > Crocinitomicaceae > JBBSUQ01. Next base: position 87,396 of record CAYMEW010000005.1, read on the forward strand.
CGTACTGAAACAAACCCGCTGCATCAAAAACTGGAGCAGGAAACGGCTTTGTCCGAACTCATGAGTGAAAATCTCACTGAAGCCCGTTACCGATCCATTCTCCGAACATTTTACAAGCGGCTGTCCGTATTGGAAGAGACTGTATTTCCCGATTTTCGGGTGCACTTCCCCGATTTTGAATTGAATTCGCGCATCAAGCCCCTGCAGGAAGATCTTGGGATTTCATCGAACACGGAAATACGTAATGACCTGAGTGGCAGCGGACTTTCAGAAATGCAGTTGCTCGGTATTGCATACGTATGGGAAGGCAGTAAACTCGGCGGGCAATTGATCTCGCGTGCACTGACCAAACATTTCGGCAATGATTTTCAAACGCGGTTTTTCGGGAACCCGGATTCCTCAACCGGTGCCGATTGGAAAAATTTCCGGGAATTGCTCCTTCGCGAAATTGACAGCTCAGAAAAATTAGCCGTTTTTATCGGCTCGGCCAATGCCGAATTTAAATTCCTGTATGAAGAATTTTTATCTTTAGGAAAATGAATGATCCCAGAAATATAGAATCCATTGCCTATAACGATTATGTAAACCTGGAAAACTGTGAGCACGAACCGATCCAGTACCTCGGTAAAGTTCAGTCTCATGGTTACCTGATCGCCTTTGACCGGCACGATAAACGCATCGAATTCGTAAGTGAAAACTGCGACAAACTATTTGGGATTGCCGTAAAAGAACTACTCAACATCCAGATTACCGACCTCTTCGATGCAGACTATTTTCAGAAGATCACGGACCTGACCTCATCGCAGCGCAAGAACGATTCACTGAGCTTTACGACGAAAGATACTTCGTACAACCTCATCGCTTACACCAACGACCGGCACATCGTGCTCGAATTCGAGGAATTTCCGGACGGTCACCGCGATGCGAAAGACCTGTATGTTGAAACACAGAACTTTCTCGATAAAATACAGCGCACCAAAGGGTTACAGGATTTTTGCCAGGTGGTTGCCGAACAGATCAAGGTGCTGACCGGTTTCAACCGCGTGATGATCTACCGTTTCGACGAACAGTACAACGGCGAGGTCATTGCGGAATCCGTCGATGACCAGTTCGAGTCATTTCTCGGACTTCGTTATCCGCACACCGATATCCCGGCACAGGCGCGCAGGCTGTATACCATCAACCTCATTCGTGCGATCCCGGATATTAACTCGGAACCGGTTTCCATCCTGACCAACTTACGCGATACGACGCACAAAAGCCTCGACCTGACGCATAGTACCATCCGGAGCGTTTCACCGATCCACATTGAATACCTGAAAAATATGGGGGTGGGCGCCTCCATGTCCATTTCCATCGTTGTGGACCGTAAACTCTGGGGACTGGTTGCCTGTCACCATTATTCGGAAAAACTTGTTCCGCATTACACGAAGCTGACCGCCCGGCAATATGCCAACTTTTTGGCGAGCCTGGTAGGTCCGAAGTTGCTTGCGGAAGAAAGCATTGCCGTACAACACCTGAACGATGTGGTGGATCACTTCACACGGATCCTGAATCATTCGGAAAACATCCTGGACGACGTGCTCGATATGGAAGAACTCTACCGCTTTATCGAAGCACATACGCTGGTGATCTTCAGTAATTCGCAGATCTACATACTCGGGGAAAAAATACCGTACAAAAGTGTACAGATCCTGTATGACTGGATCGACTCACACATTCACAGCGACCATTTTTACACAAACAACCTGCGCAATTACATTGAATCGGAGCACATCGATCCGAATCTCATGGCCGGGATCGCTTACTTCAGTTTTGGCGAGGCGACCAAACAAAGTATGATGTGGGTTCGCAAATCGGTTGACCAGGAAATACACTGGGGTGGCGATCCGTCCAAGGCGATCAACAAGAACAGTAGTAAACACGGACTTTCTCCGCGCCAGTCTTTCAGCCTCTGGAAAGAGATTGTAAAAGGTAAGAGCAAGGAGTGGCTGCACTACCAGATCGATGCGGCAGGACGGGTGGCTCATATTATTCACAACTACCTCCTGCTTTCGCATTTGCGCGAGGAAGAAGAAAAGTCACGCGTTCAAAACCTCTTTCTCCGCGAAAAGAACATGGAACTCGAAACGTTTAACCAGATCTGTAGCCACGATTTGCAGGAACCGGCCCGTAAGATCCGGACTTTTGCGAGTATTTTAAAGCAAAAAGGGAATGTAGAGGATGAATACAGCTACAATTTGCTTCAGAAAGTGCAACGCAGCGCCGAGAAGCTCGAGGAACTGGTGCTGAGCCTTCTGCATCTGAGCCGCGTTACGCGCAGCGATATGCCGAACGAAACGGTTAACCTGAATCGCGTACTTGAAGAGGTACTTCACGACCTGGAGCTAAGTATTGAAGAGAAAGGTGCGCGCATTGTTAACGATCCGTTACCGATCATCAGCGGGGTGAATATCCAGCTACAGCAACTTTTCCTGAACCTCATCGGGAATTCGATCAAGTATTCTGAGGAACAACCGGAAATTCGGATCACGGTCGAGACCATCCCGTCATCGCAGGTCGCCGACTTTACGCGAAAACGTAAAAACAAGAATTATTACCGCATCTCCTTTTCCGATAACGGAATCGGGTTTGAACCGCAATATACGGACCGGATATTCGACATTTTCCAACGTTTACACAACGCTGAAAAATATTCCGGAACGGGCGTGGGCCTTTCCATTTGTAAAAAAATCGTGGATAATCATGATGGTACGATCCGTGTGGAAAGCACGCCCGGCGAAGGCTCGGTATTTCACGTGTACCTCCCGACCAACTAAGGCGATCAACAAAAAAAAGCGGAAGAAATTCCCGCTTTCACAATGGTAGTTGTCTGTATGTTTTCGGGGCGATCTGTCTGAACAATATACTCACCCTTCTTGTTGTATGATTAACGTTCTGAAATGCTTTAAAGAGCAGACCGGATAATGAAGAAGCGGAAGTTTTGTTTTTATCGTTGTGCTACTTGAATGAATGTAATCTATTGTGTGTGTATTATCTTGTTAAGTCTGTCTGTAACTTCCGCCCCTTCCTATCCGGGTATTATTTTTTAACCTAAACCTGTCAGCATACTGGCAAGAATGATACCGACCGTCTATAAAGAATGTAAATCACTAAAAAACAAAAGAATAAATCGAAATTGTCGATTGACTGGAATTTAATTTCCCGGGAAAAAATTCCACACCTTACCCCAATATTACCCCATTTCCAGGTAACCGAGTCCGTTAAATGCTTCGCGCAGCGAACTTGAGTTGAGCGGTTTTGAAAGAAAGTCGGAGGCTCCGAGCAAAAGTGCTTTTTGCGTATCTTCCGGAGTGTTAAAGGCACTTATCATAATTACGTCCGTTCGTTGCTCGCTACGTTCTTTAACGGGACGAATCAGGTCATACCCCAGGCCGTCTCCGAGGCTGAGATCAAAAATTGCGATATCGTATACTTTTTCATTTATCTTACGCATCGCATCCGTAAATGAATTGGCAACATCGATTCGGGAGGGCAACAGTTTGGAAACGTTGATCTTTAGGAGGAAACTTAAGTCTACTTCGTCATCGACGATCAGGACACGAAATTCATTCATAGCATGGACATAAAATGTACACTACAAAGATGCCGAAAAGCCTCCGTACGCAAAAATCTATTAATAAAAATTAACGTAATCCTCCCGAAATCAGGCGTGAAGGTCCTTAGCCGTCTGAAGCACCTGTTCTTCCATGGACTTCATGTACTCCTGCATTTTTTGGAGAAGCGTCTCATCCGAGGCTGCCAGGATCCGTGCGGCGAGAATCCCCGCATTTTTAGCCGCATTGAGTGCCACGGTTGCCACCGGAATTCCGTTTGGCATTTGCAGGATAGAAAGAATACTGTCCCAGCCGTCAATGGAATTACTTGATTTTACGGGAACACCGATCACGGGAAGCGGCGTCATGGAAGCGGTCATTCCCGGCAAATGCGCCGCACCGCCAGCCCCGGCAATGATCACCTTTATTCCGCGTTTGTGGGCTTCACGCGCGTAATCGAACATGCGCTGCGGGGTGCGGTGCGCCGAAACGATATCCACCTCGTGGCTTACGCCCAGTTCGGTTAAAATATCCGCTGCCTGCTGCATAACGGGCAGATCCGATTTGCTGCCCATGATGATCCCCACTTTTGCCATGATTGTTCTTTTTCGGTAAAAATAATGCTTTCCGTCGTAAAGAAGGGCAGGTCAGGCATTGTAATTTTCCTGGAGGATAAGCTGGAAGGGACGCGCCGTTAACTTATGCCTTATCCAGGACGGCAAATCGAAATATTCCAGGGCATTTTGCTCGTATTCGTTCCCACGGATCTCTTCCAGTTCCACACCGGCGCGGCTCCAGTGAACTTCTCTCTCGAATTCGTCGCGGGCGTGCAGCAGCTTGGAGATCATGTTCAGGAAAACCGATTCGAACCGATACAGCCTGTTCCTGCGTGAAAGCGTTCGTCGCGTGTTGCGGTAAGTGTAGCGCAGGTAATCGTAATTCCCGAGTTCAAAATTGATCAGCAACTCCATCAGCAGGGCAAATGAAACGATATCTTCTTTTTCGTCCAGCCCGGGATGATTTAGAATGTTGTTCATATAACGCAATGCTTCCCGGTGATTTCCGGCCGAAAAATGGATAATGCCGATCTTGTAGTTCAGGAAGGCCATCCGCGCAAAGGAGAGTTTGTCGGAAAAAAGCTGCAGGTTCTGTTCCACTTCCCGCGATTCCTCCACGGCACGATCCAGTTCACCACGCTTCAACAACAAATTGAGTTCAAGGCTTGAAATACTACTGAAAAGTTTGATCCGTGTATCTTCTTCCCCGGCTTCGAGCAGGTTCTTTTTCTGAAGACGCAATTTCTGATAAATCTCCTGCACTTTGAGTCGGTCACCGAGTTTTTCATACACATAGATGGCGTTGGCAAGCAAACCGAAATAACTGCTGGGAAATTCGTCTATTGCGGACGTTTTTGCTTCGAACAGTTCCAGGTTCTTCTGGAGGTAAACCGCACATTCTGCAAAATTACCCATCGCGAAAAAACCGGCGCTCCGGATGTGAAAATAGAGGTAATTGGCCTCAAAATATAGCTTTCGACTGCCCACGGACTCTACCAGTTCATGCGAAAGGCGCAGGTAATCGTCCAGGTCTTCCTTCCGGCGCATCGAGCCTTTTCGGTTGAGGGTAGAAAACAATTTTCCCTTGATCGCCCACAGTTTATTAAAGAGGTTGCTCTGTTCGGCGTAATACAGGTCTTTCTCAAAGATCCGGTCCATATCTTCCGGGGCATGGGCGCTGTATCCCTGGTTTTCGATCAGTTTTTTCTGCTTACGGCTGATCTCGCTAAGCATGTTGAACAAGTCATGTTTCAGCGCCAGTTTTTCAGCGCTCCGCAGGATCTTTTCACATTGCGAATAGAGCGATTTGCGGTACAGGATGTCGAAGGAATGCAGCATTTTATGGATCTGCGATTCAATGGAGCTGCCGGCATAATACTGATCCAGTGCGTTCAGGATGTGGTCGTAAAGCCGTTTTTTGCTAATTGACAGGCGATTCAGAAAGGCTTCTCCCTTGAATTCGGCGCGCAGCTTTTCCTCGTCGTAGCTTTTTTGCGCATCCAGGTAATCAAAGAGCAGGATGTAATTATTCTGATCTCCGATCGTATGCTGCGTACTTCTCAGCTTAAAATACCGTTTTTCGGATTTAGTCAAACTCTGTATGAGTTCAAAAAGGGCATCCGGACTTGTTTTAGACATGTATCTTTTTTCCTTATATCAGACTGTTAGAGACAAGATAAAAAAGTATTTAAGCCTACACAACAAATTCGTTTAAATGGTATAAACTATTGATTTAAACCGCCGGTTTTAGAAATAAAAATGCCGGTCATCTTTCAAACGACCGGCATTTGGAATAACTCCTTTATGTCTTTTTACTTCCCTTTTGAGTTGTGAATTTCTTCGTCATCGTTCGGATCAGTGATTCCACCGTCACCGGTGTTTGTACCGGTACCGGCGCCTGTGTCAGAAGTTCCAGATCTCGCTTTACCGATAGAACCGGCCGTGTCAGGACAAACGGAACGATCTGTCGGTTTGATTTCCTCCTTGCGGCAGGAAACGAAGATCAGTCCAATCAAAAGTGCAGATATGTATAAGATTCGTTTCATTGCTTAATCGATATTACACACAAATATAAAACAAACAATTTAATCTTCCAAATTATTCTTTGGGATTTTGATCACCACCTGTGTTCCAAGGACATTTCCCTCGTCATCAGTTACTTGACTCGGGCCGATCAGTTCGTATTTCCGCTGGCTGATCTTGGTGAAAAGTTCGATGCGTTTGGAGGTAATGGTCATGCCATGCGACTTGTGATCACCTTCCGTAAACTTTTTCGACTGGAGGCTTTTGTTAATCCCGATCCCGTTATCATCCATGCGGATCACGACACAATCGGCTTGTTCCCGGATATGAATGCCGATGTGCCCTTTTTTAGAATCATCGGGAAGAATCCCGTGAATAATACTGTTTTCGGCAAAAGGTTGTAAAAGCATGGACGGCAACTCTACGGATTCGAGGTCCACACCGTCGGAATCGATCGTATACGTAAAGCGATCTTTGAAACGCATCTGCTCAAGCGAAAGGTACAGTTCGAGTCGTTCAAGTTCCTGGCCCAGCGGCACCATGCTTCCTTCCTCCGAACTGCTGTCCAGGTTCTTGCGAATCAATTTGGCAAAACTCGACAGGTAGCGGTTCGCGGAAAGCCGGTCCTGCGTATTGATAAAAAACTGGATCGAATTCAGCGAATTGAAAATAAAATGCCGGTTCATGCTTGCGTTCAGCGACTGTTGTTCCAGGCGGATCAGACGCCCTTTGTACTCCAGCATTTCCTGGTAGTTCTTTCTACGCTCCCGCTGAATACGCATGCGGAAAAACAGCACGATCAACCCCGTAATGAACAGCGCGCACATCCCGAAAAAGTACCAGGTCTGGTAAAAAGGCGCACGGATCACAAAGGAAATCGACTTTTCGACGGAAACTTCGCCGGTCGCGCTGATTGCCCGTACGTGAAAAGTGTACTCTCCCGAAGGGAGACTGGAAAAAGTAACGGTGGTGTTGGCACTTGTGGGCGACCAGGTGTCTTCAAGTCCCTCCATCCAGAACTGGTAACGCTGAACCTCGAAGTTCGAAAGGGCGATTCCGTCGAGTTCAAAGGTGAGGTTATTCATGGAATAAGGCAGCACAAGTCCTTGCGGAAGGCCGTCACCGGTCAGTGAATCGCTGTAACTCCTGTAATTGAAGGGTTTGTAATTCACAAGGATCTGCCGGAACCTCACATTCGGATCGGCATTGAAATCGTATTCTTTTTCACGGGAATAATTGAAGCGGATCACCCCTTCAGCCGTCCCGAACCACAGGTTTGCCTGCCGGTCGAAGTAACCGGAGTTCAGGTTGGTTTCAAGGCTGATCAAACCTTCCTCGATGCCGTAATGCTCTTTCCGGATCTCATCCGAATCGTTCACCACAAGCCTGTAAAGTCCGTTGTTCGTGCCAACATACATATTCTCGCCCGCCCGCGTCAGAAAATTGATAAATCCGTCAGCCGGCGACTTACCGAGCGTCACTTTTCGCACTTTGTCATCTCCGGTCCGAAAGGCGTACAGTCCTTCCTCCGTACCGTAAAATATCAGGCCTGAAACATCCTGCTCCACGCAATAGACAGCTGTTTTCGTACCGATTTGGATCGCCTTGTCACCCTGCAGCAAAAACAGCCCGCGGTCAGTTGCACAGTACAGGTCTTTCCCCACACGCAGCAAGTCACGCACGGCGCCCGGAATTTCGGCGTTTTTCGTATACGGCGTGATTCTGCCTTTTTTGTAGCAGGAAAGTCCGTTGCTGCCGCCGATCAGCATGTCCGTCGCGTTCAGACGTAAAAGCGATGTTATTTTACTACCTGGACATCCGTCTGAATCGTAATAGTAACGGGTCTCTCCTTTTGCATCAATGCTGACAAGTCCGAATTCGGTACCGAACCATTGCTTCCCATCCACGTCGCGCGCCGAACACCAAACCAGGTTATTACGCAGTTCCATTGTACGCACCACTTCGTGATTTTGCATGCAAATGAGTCCTTTGTCAAATGTTCCGAACCAGTATTTGCCACTGCGATCCTGCTCTACAGTCAGGATAAGGTCGCTCGGAAGACCGTCTTTCCGGTTGTAAAAAGTAAAAGCGGTACCGGGAAATTTTAAAAGTCCCTTGCCATCCGAACCGAACCAGATCGTTCCTTCGCGATCCTGGAAAACGGTACGAAGTACGGAAGTAGGCAAACCGGCAGATTCGTTAAAGAGTTGCTGTTCGCCTCCCATGCGCACGAGAAACACACCGGTTTTGGATACGGCCCAGATGTTGTGTTTGTCGTCCACGAAGACATTTCGCAAGACGGGAGTTTCTATTCCGGGTGCCACAAGCCGTTTTCTTTCGAGGTGTCCGTTTGCCGTATTGTAAATAAAAAGACCGTTCGTATGCGTACTCAAAACGAGTTGGGGACCCTTGAATTTCCGAATCGACGAAATACTGAAATTGGCAAGGCTGTCTACCGATTCAAATTCCAGGAAATCCCGTGTGATCTGCAAACCGTCGCGCGTTGCAATGTAATACACGCCATCGTGCACACAAATATCCTTGATGCGTGCCAGTTTGCGGAGGTTTAACGGAAGGGGGCGCAGTTCGTCTCCGTCGATTCTGAAAAAACCGGCGCCGTTCGTACCGACGATGATGTCATTTCCTTTTTGGAAGAACACGCTTGCTGCGACCGACTGATTGTCATTTCCAAGCGACCAGGTATTGATCACAATTCCGTGACGCATGAGTGAAACACCGCCTTCGTGCCCGATGTAAAGATCTTCCCCTATAAAAGTCAGCATCGAAACACGGTTGTTGTACAGGCCGTTATCGGTTGAATACGTGAGAAATTCCTTGCCGTTGAAGCGGGCTACACCGCCCAGTGTCCCGATCCAGAGGTAATTGGAGCGGTCCTGTGTGATGGTTGTTACCTGCGATTGCGGCAGGCCTTCCGAAGTGGAATAATCAACAAAGGAATATTGTTGGGCAAGCACACAGGCGCCGGGGATCAGCCACAGTAAAATTGCGAGAATACGCGACATATTATTCTTTTAACATGCGGACGAATTCGGAAACGCGATTGCGTGCGATCGGCAAACGAAGTCCGTCTTTCATGACCGCGAAATGTCCGTCCTCATTGAGGTATTCACTGAGCATGTTCAGGTTGATGATATGCGATTTGTGAATGCGTGAGAATTTTTCAGGATTAAGGATCTGTTCGTATGTTTTGAGTGTACGCGTATCGAGGAAGCGCGTTTTGTCCTTAAAGAAGATCGTCGTGCAGTTACCGCTCGCTTCGAGGTGCACAATGTCGTCGTCTTCCACGATCTTCAGTCCTTTGGAATGACTGATCGCGATGCGATTGGACGGTTTATTACGCACGAGTGTGTCCGACAATGTTTTGAGCGATGTAAAGTAATTGGTCATGTTCTCCGGGTTCGACGAAAAACTCGCTTTCATTTCGATCACTTTGTTGACGGCAACTTCGAGGTCTTCGATATCGATCGGTTTGAGCAGGTAATGCACCGCATTTGCGTTAAAGGCACGAATGGCATAATCTTTAAAGGCCGTAACGAAGACCACCAGGAAATTCTTGTCTTCGATCTCTTCGAGCAGTTCAAATCCTTCGGCGCCGGATGGCATCCGGATATCCAGAAAAACGACATCGGGGCGCGACGATTCAATGATCGCTTTTGCCTGATCCTTACGCGAGGCTTCACCGATGACCTCCACCTGCGGACAAAATTCGTCCAGCATCATGGCGAGATTTTTCCGCGCAAATTCCTCATCATCTACTATAATTGCTCTTAACCTGTTCATAATTTTGTAAGTTGATTCCTGGTTTGTGACACATGAAAGATAAAAGTAAAAATAATATGGCACCGGGTTTTTTCGGCAGTTAAATCTTTTTACGCTCCATTAACATTTATTTAACAACCCTTTAATCAATATCCCCCACCGTTCAGGTTTTTAAGCCGTTCATCCCTGATATTTACCTTAAATTTAAGGTGTTAAACCTCTAAAACAAAACTCAATGGATAAACGCTTACTTAACACTTTCTATCCAATCTGGATTTTTATTGATAACGGGAACTGAGTTCCCGTTTTTTGTTTGTAAAAAGAACCGTTTAAGCGACATTTTGACACTATTCAGCTAAAAAAGAACGCATTAATTGCGCACACCGGTAAACATTCCTACTTTGAGCCCGCTAAAAACTACGAACATGGACACGAACCTCGAGCTCAACAACAAACTGCGAACTTTACGCATTTCCTGTACGAATGAACTGATCTGCCGGTATACAATCTGCAACCTGGCGGGAACCATCCTTTTAAAGGGCGAGTTTTCGGATAGCGTTGAAATTTGCCTCGAGGAATTTAAACAGGGTTTTTACGAAGTCGTTCTGTTTTCGAAAGATTACATCAGCCGTCATCCGATTTCGCTCTCCTGAGCGGAAAGGATATTCATCACGGCATCACGGCATTCAACGTAACTCATGTGCCCGGAATCCTCCAGCAGGTGCAATTCGGCCTCCGGGAACAAGGCCTGATCCTCCACGATCGTTTCCGGCGGCACGGCCCTGTCGAACTCTCCCAATATGAATGCGCAGCGATTTCCAAGTTCCCTGACTGTTTGCAGGTTATCGCGCCTTTCCCGCATCGCCAGGGCAGCCTCAGCGATCCAGGCCCCGTGCATAAGCGAGGCTTCGCGGATCAGTTCCCGGATAAAAACATCGTGAGCATGAGGGTCCGCAAAGAGTCCGGGGATTGCTTCGCGTACAAAGTGCCTTTTATCTTTCAGAACGAGTTTCGAAACCCGCAGACGATCCTGTTTTTTAGCCTCCGAATCTGCTTTGTAAGTGGAGTTCAGCAGGATCAGTCTTCCATCAAATCCGGGAATTGCTGCCATCTCGAGCCCGATATAACCGCCCATCGAGTGACCGATCACATCATACGCCGTGATTCCCTGTTGCCTGATTTCCTGCACAATAGATTCCGCGACCTGCGAAATGGTGTAAGCCTGAGCCGACTCTTCTTTACGCGCACCATGTCCCGGAATTTCAGGAAATATCAAAGGTCTGCCGAGTGCTTCCAGAGGGAGCTGTTTCCACATTTCGCGACTTTCGAGAAAACCGTGAATGCAAACCAGCGGCCGTTTATTTTCCATGCATGAGTTCTTCGATCTCGTCTGCTTCGATCGGGATGTCGCGCATCAGGTTAAAAGGCTTGCCGGATTTTACGACCAGGTCGTCCTCGATGCGGATCCCGAGGTTCTCTTCGAGAATGTAGATCCCCGGTTCGCAGGTAAACACCATGTTTTCGCGAATGGGTTCGTGCCACAGACCGACGTCGTGCGTATCCAGCCCGATAAAGTGCGAAGTACCGTGCATAAAGTACTTTTTGTAAGCCGGCCAGTCCGGGTTTTGGTTTTTAATATCGGTCTGATCCAGCAATCCCAGACCGATCAGTTCTTTTTCCATCAGTTTTCCGACCTCGCGGTGATATTCAGCCATGATCGTGCCGGGAACAAGCATTTTTTCTGCCTCTGTTTTTACGCGTAGCACGGCGTTGTAGACCTCTTTTTGACGTTTCGTAAATTTCCCGCTCACCGGGATGCTCCGGCTCATATCGGAAGAATAGTTTGCATACTCGGCCCCCACGTCGAGCAACATCACGTCTCCGTCACGGCACTCAGCTTTGTTCTCGATGTAATGCAGTACGCAGGCATTGCGGCCGGAAGCCACGATCGGCGTGTAGGCAAAGCCACGGGAACGGTTGCGCAGGAATTCGTGCATGAACTCCGCTTCTACTTCGTATTCCCACACACCGGGACGTACAAAGTCCAGGATGCGCCTAAATCCTTTTTCAGTAATGTTACAGGCCTGTTGCATCAGTTCGAGTTCGATCGGGTCTTTTACCGAACGCAGTCGATGCATGATCGGAGCACTTTTCGCAACTTCATGCGCGGGGTATTCACGCTTCACACGTTCAATAAAGCGGTCTTCGCGTGTTTGCACAGTTGTATCCGCTCGCAGGTGCTCGTTTGTATTGAGGTAGATCGTATCGGCCTGACTCATCAGTTGTTTGAAGATCGTATCGAACTGGTTGAGCCAGTAAATGGTGCGAATACCAGACACTTCCTGGGCCCGTTCGCGGGTCAGTTTTTCACCTTCCCAGATCGCGATGTGTTCATTTGTTTCCCGTAAAAAGAGAATTTCGCGGTGCTTTTCATCGGGTGCATCCGGGAACAACACGAGGATGCTTTCTTCCTGGTCGGCTCCCGACAGGAAAAGAATATCACGGTGCTGGTGAAAGGGCAGCGTACTGTCCGCACTTACCGGGTAAATATCGTTTGAATTGAAAACCGCAAGTGAACGGGGCTTCATGTGTTCCATGAAATTTTTGCGGTTGCGTATGTAGAGTTCGGCTGCGATCTGATCGTATTTCATAATGCCAGTTTTTTGCCCTGAAATTAATAAAATTCCGCCGGAATACGATTTTTTCATGACATCGTAAATACTTTACGTTCTGCCACCGGACCTTTGTATCACATTAAACAAGAAAGCCATGATGCGAAGAAATGACAAAATGCTGAACATTACCGAAATCAACTTTGAAACAGGAAGTGAAGACATGTTGCTTCGCGGAACCATCACCGACAACCACCTGTCATACCAGTCCGAAATATACCTGTCTGTTACTTTTCTCAACCGCCTGATCTCCGATTTGCAAAAACAGACAGGTATGGAGGATCTTGCCGGCCGCTTCGAAACGGAGCCCATGTACGATGAGGACACATACCTTTACCGCCTCAACCTCAAGTCTGCCGGCATCTCAAACGCGCAGCTTCCTGTGTCCGCACTGCCCGATACTATTCGGCAGATTCGGGCATAGGAAACGCCTGCGTGGCAGAATTTTCATTTTGCGGGCAACCCTGAAGAAAAATTTACGTATCTTTATATGCAATAAACTATTTTGAAGCCCGAGCTATGAAATATTCAAAATTACTACTTATTTGTTCAGGTGCCCTGTTACTCTTTTCGTGTAACAAGCACGAGGTTGTTCCCGCACCTGTTCCCAAGGTCGACCTGTACTGTCATTTCGAAGGAAAGATCAACAATACATTTATTGAACTTACGCAAAACGTGGATGGTTACGATTGTGTGTCAACCAAGCTTAAAACGATCCAGCCTTCCGGAAGTCAGTCGTACGCGATCTATTATTCGACCATGCGTTCCGAATCTTATTCTCCGTACGTGAAACTCGCACTGGGGAACCTGTATTACGACGCGACACTGTCCAACGATCCGCCACTCGCACAGTTCAACCAGTTCTTCGGAGGCTTGTCCAATATCGACCCGCCTTACACAATGGATGCCCAGGACGGATTTATGGTGGAATACCGCGATGCCCAGGGAAATATCTGGAATTCGGTAGATACTACGAATGCGCTTCCGCAGGACGTTCACTTTACCAGTGTTCGCCAGGAATCCGACGCTTCCGGTGACTATATAAAATTCATCTGTGAATTCAACTGTTACGTATACCGCTTCAACGGCACAACAACCGATTCGCTGTTGATCAAAGATGCTCATTACGAGGGCTGGTACAGACGTTAAATAATTATAAAATCAGGAGGCCGTTTCAGTGTGAAACGGCTTTTTTTATAATTTACTCCCTGAAAATGAACGGGAACCTGAAAATAGCGGTGATTGGAGACTACAATTTCACCTATTATTCGCATCAGGCGACAAACCTGGCCATTGACCATGCCTCAGACTTCCTGGACCTTGAAATTTCCCATTACTGGATAAAGATCAGCGAAGCCGTCGCCATGAAACCGGCCCAGTTTCAACAATACGACGGCGTGTGGATCGCACCGGGTCCGTATCAAAATTCGTTTTTCCTGCACGGCATCGTCGATTCGCTCCTGAAAGCAAAAGTTCCGACCTTACTAACCGGCGAAAGTTTCAAAGCCTTCATCGAAGTACTGGTAAACCACAACAACCTTAATCAGTACAATGAAAAACTCATTTCGGACAACCTTGTAAGTGGTGATCATTTTGAAAAAGTCGAGATCGTGCCGCATTCACCGGAAATGATCCGACTGTATGAAAATCATTCGAATATTGAACTGACTTCCTCGCGTTTCAGTATGTATCCGCAACTGATTTCCGGGCTGAGTGAAAGCGTGGTCGACATCGAAGCTTACAACCAGTTCGAAGAACCGGAGATCCTGACCTTAAAGAATGCGAGTTTCATGCTTGCCTGTGGTTTTTGTCCGCAGATCAGTTCCACACGCGAACTCCCGCACCCGCTTGTTTATACCTTTTTCAAAGCCTGTCGTGCTTTCGGCGTAAAAGTATAATTCTTAAAGAAGCGTTTCGCCTCCTTTCTCATTCCTTTCAAATACTTCGTCCACCAGCAACGAGGTCCCCTCCGCCGCTTTCACGGCAAGCTGATCGCAGCGTTCATTGAAAATGTGTCCGTTGTGTCCGCGTACCCATTGAAATGAGAGTTGAAACTGTCCGTGCAAACCCAGGTAGCGCTTCCAGAGATCACTGTTCTTTTTCCCTTTGAATCCTTTTTTCGCCCATCCGAAGACCCAGCCTTTTGAGATGGAGTCCAGCACATATTTCGAATCCGAAAAAATGCGAACAGGGATGGAACGATCGTGAATGCTTTCAAGGGCTCAGATTACTGCAATTAATTCCATTCGGTTATTGGTGGTTCGTAGGAAACCGGCAGACAGTTCTTTCTCGTGTTTACCGTATTTAAGCACGATCCCATAGCCTCCCGGCCCCGGATTTCCTTTTGCCGCACCATCCGTATATACCTCGATCAACTGCCCTTTCTGCATGGACAAATATACCTTTTATCCGCTAAAAGTTACCATTCACCGAAAAACGGAAGAAACACCGGAAACTTTTAAAACATTTTTTGTTTCCAATTGGTTTTTGTCCATACCTTTGCGCCATGACAGAAAAAAGTACCGAAATATTGGAAAAGGCCGCACTGATCTTCATGCGTTATGGGATCAAGAGTGTGACCATGGACGATATTGCGCGGGAACTTGTGATTTCGAAAAAAACCCTGTACAAATTCTTCACCGATAAGAACGACCTGGTTCGCCAGATCATCGAATCGAAACTGGAATTTAACAGGCAGGAATGCTGTATGAGCCAGGAACATTCCGAAAATGCCATCGACGCGATGTTTTTGATCAACCGAACGGTGCGCCGGCAGTTTGCCAACATTCACCCTTCGGTCTTTTACGACCTTCAAAAATATCATCAGGATGCCTGGCGCCTGCTGGAAATCTATCGAAACGAGTTCATCCGCGGGGAGATCGAAGAAAACATGACCCGCGGGATCTCCGAAGGGTTCTATCGCAGCAACGTCGACATTCCGGTAACTGCTACTTTCTACATGATCCTCATCGACCGGATCATATCGGGAGAACTGGTCATTGAACAGCATTTCAAATACGACACGCTGTTCATCGAGCTGATGCGCTATCACATTCGCGCGATCGCCAGTGAAAAAGGAATCAACTATTTAATTGAACGCATAAAACAAGAGGAAAAATGAACAAATTGCTGATTTACGGGGCGCTTCTCTTTAGTTTCGCATCCCAGGCACAGGAAAAATTCACCCTGACAGAGGCCAAGATCTATGCACTTGACCACAGTTTCAATGTGCAAAATGCCAATCTCGATGTTGAAAACGCACATCACAAAGTCACTGAAACACGCGGAATCGGTTTGCCACAGGTAAATCTCGAAGGAAACTTCACGCATTTCCTAAATATTCCGACACAGGTTGTCAGTGCTTCGTTCATTGATCCGAATGCGCCGGCCGGATCTACCGTTTCATTTCGTGCAGGTACCGATTTTTCCGCAAGCGGAACGCTGAAAGCCTCACAGATCCTGTTCAATGGTTCGTATCTTGTGGGTTTGCAGGTCTCCCGATTTTACGTTTCACTCCAGGAAACCTACGCCACGCAGACGAAAGAAGACGCTTTATTCAGCGTGATCCAGGCTTACGAAACGGCCGCAGTCGCGAAAGAGAATAAGGCTTTTGTCGATTCGATGGTCGTAACTACCGAGGAATTGCTCGAAAAGCAGAAAAACTACCTGGACCTCGGTATGATCACGCAGGAGGATATCGACCAGTTACAATACAGCGTGCTGACCGCTAAAAACGCACAGTTGAACGCCGAGTTGCAACTCAAGAACGCACTGACCATGCTGAAACTGGCGATGAACTACCCGATCGATCAGCCGATCGAACTTGCCGACGATCCGGCTTCGCTGATGCAACAGACGGCTACCTTTCGCGCCGAACAGGATATTCACCAGAACCTGAACTACACCTTGCTCAGTCAGCAGGTACAGGTTTCCGAGTATAACCTCAAAAACAACAAATCGGCGAATTTGCCCACGCTCAATGCCTTTTTCCAGCATACGTATAACGGTTACCGGAACGAATTCGACTTTTTCCAGAGCAACCAGCAATGGTTCCCACAGACTTTCTACGGTATTGCGCTGAACATTCCGCTGTTCTCCGGTTTACAGCGCCACGCAAAGATCCAGCAATCGGAAGTCAAGTTACTGCAGGATCAGAATAGCCTGAAAAATTACGAACAAACGCTCCAGGCGCAGGAGATCCAGGCCCGGAACAACCTGTTGAGTGCCCAGCAAAAAATGGAGCTGCAGGAGGCAAACCTTAAACTCGCGGGTACCATTTATCAGAATGCACTGATCCGGGAAGACATCGGGAAGGATAACAGCATCATCGTCACGCAAAAGTACAACCAGCTGATGTCCGCACAAACCCAATACATTTCGGCCATGATCGACGTGTTCAACGCCAAACTAAACCTCGATAAATTATACAACCAGATCGTTCCATCATCCAATTAATATTCTTATCCGAAACAGCATGAAAAATACCAAAGTAATCGTAAGTCTTATCGCCGCTTCCCTGGTGACAATGACTTCCTGCAAACAGGACGAAAAAAAGGACGAAAAAGTAATCCTTCCGCTTGTAGAACTGGATACGGCAAGCATCCGCAATTACAAACACAAAATAATCGTGCAGGGTAACGTAACTACGGACCAGGACGTGATCCTGAATTCCGAGGCCGGTGGCGTCATTACTGCCATCCACGTAAAAGAAGGAGAGCAAGTCGTACGCGGACAATTACTCGTGAGCATCGATGCCAGTGTACTCAACGCAAACCTCGGCGAACTGGAAACACGTCTGGATTATGCGGAATACGTACTCGGCAAACAGGAAGAACTCCGCAAACGCGGCGTGGGATCCGAATTTGAGTACGAACAGGCCAAAAACCAGGTCAATTCGATCAAAGCCAATATGAAGAGCCTGAATGCGCAACGCGGGAAGACCTCGATCCGTGCGCCTTTTTCCGGTACTGTTGATAAAATCTTTGCAAAAGACGGGCAAATGACCGGACCGCAGGCCAGCGTGCTTCGCCTTGTTAACAGTTCTACGGTAGACATTACAGCGGATATTTCGGAGCGACACCTCGCCAATATCCAGATGGGAACTCCTATGGAGGTGAGTTTCCCGAACTTCCGCGATACTACCATTCACGTCAACGTGACTTATGTCGGAAACTACATCGAACCGACGAACCGCACGTTCCGCGTGATGAGTACGATCAAAAACAACAAGGTCCTTTTGCCGAACATGCTCGCCGAGATCCGGATCACGGATATGAACGTGGACAGCGCGCTGGTGATCGATTCGAAAAGCGTACTCCGCAACCAGGACAATACCGAATTCGTGTACGTAGCGAACAAGAAAGATACATCGGGATACACACTGAAAAAAGTTCCTGTGAAAGTGATCAGCAAGTACGACGGTAACTCATACGTAACAGGCAGGGAACTGAAACCCGGGCAACTCGTGGTAAGTGCCGGCGGATCTAATCTCGCCGAAGGAGACGTCGTACGCATCAAATAAAAAAATCCGTTTAACACACATACAATGGAAGAAACTAAAAAAGGCTTTGGGTTATCGACCCTGGCTGTAAACAATCGGAAAACGGTTTTCTTAATTGCGATTATCATTTTTCTGGCCGGGCTTGGAGCCTATCAGAGCATGCCGAAAGAAAACTTCCCCGAGCTTGCAATCCCCGAAATCTACATCGGGATCGCCAAACCGGGATCTTCACCGGAGTACATGTCCAAAAAGATCGTGGAATCGATCGAAACGGAACTGGCAGGAATCAAGTACGTGGATGAGATCAACTCGAATTCCGTACACGGCTATGCGACGATTCGCATTAAGTTCGATTTTAAAATGCCCGTGGACGAAGGTCTGCAAAAGGTGAAGGACGCTGTCGATAAAGCACGCACAAAATCGGATTTCCCGGATCTGCCGGTCGAACCGAACATTTTCGAGCTCGATCCGAACCAGATGCCGATCATGAATGTCAACCTGCGCGGTGCCGACCCGGCCAAACTGAAGGACATCGGTGAAGAACTGGAAGACCGCATCGAAAACCTCCAGGAGATCAATGAGGTGGACCTGCGCGGTGTGCAGGAGCAGGAAATGCGTATCGAAGTAGACCCGATCAAAGCACAGGCGGTGAATGTAACACTTGACGACATTCAGAATGCCGTGGCTGCCGAAAACCAGACCATTCCAGGCGGAGAAGTCCTGATGGACGGCATGCGCAAAACCATTCGTATCGAAGGTGAATTTGAGAACGCCGACGAACTCAAACGCGTTGTGGTGAAACAGGATGAATACCTGCCCGTACACCTCGAAGATATCGCACAGGTCTTTTTCGGAAACGGTGACACGACTTCCTTTGCGCGTGAATTCGGGAACCCGGTAGTGATGCTGGATGTAAAAAAACAGGCCGGCCAAAACCTGCTCGACGCTTCGGATAAGATCAACGAACTCCTCGAAGAAGCTAAAAAAGACGGAACCATTCCGAAAAACGTGGTGGTTTCCGTGACCAACGACCAGTCGGACAATACGCGCGACATGGTATCGAACCTGGAGAACTCGATCATTTTCGGGATCATCCTGGTGGTCGGCGTACTCATGTTCTTCCTCGGACTGCGCAACGCGGTTTTCGTGGGAGTTGCGATTCCGCTCTCGATGTTGATGTCCTTCATGATCCTTAATGCGATGGGCGTATCGCTCAATACGATGGTGCTTTTCTCGCTCGTGCTCGCGCTGGGTATGCTCGTGGACAACGGAATTGTGATCGTGGAGAATATCTACCGGAACCTTTCCGAAGGATTATCGCCGGTACGCGCCGTGATCGACGGAGTCGGCGAAGTTGCCTGGCCGATCATTTCCTCAACTGCCACCACGGTTGCAGCATTTATCCCGTTGGCGATCTGGCCGGGAATCATGGGAGAATTCATGAAGTATTTGCCGATCACGCTGATAATCGTACTGGGCTCGTCCCTCTTCGTGGCGCTGGTTATTAACCCGGTTTTGGCAGTGTCTTTCATGCGACTTTCTTCCAGCGAGCCGCGTAAAAAGCGTGTATGGCGCATGGCCCTGATCCTGACAGTAATCGGAGCGATTTTCGTGGTGCTCGGCGTACTGTGGCTCGGAAACCTGTTGATCCTCGTGGCGATACTCAGCCTGATGAACCTCTACCTGTTTTATCCGGGTTCGGTTCGCTTCCAGGAACGTTTCCTGCCCAAACTTGAATCCGCGTATGAACGCTTCCTGACTTTTGCAGTTACGAAACGTCGCCCGATATTCTTCCTGCTCGGAACGATCGGACTACTGATCTTTTCAGTAATTCTGATGACAGCATTTCCGCCAAAAGTCGAATTCATGCCGGATAACGAACCGAATTACGTCAATATCTTTATTTCACATCCGATCGGAACGGACATCAAAGTGACCAACCAGTCTGCCCGGCGTATGGAAAAAGAACTCAACCGCATCCTGAAACCTTACCTCGATGATACGGTAGGAATTCCGCAGGACAAACGACTAATTCAGTCGATCATTGCGCAGGTCGGGGAAGGAACCTCGGATCCGAACGAAGGTGTCGGTTCCGGCGGAAGTACGCCGAATAAGGCGCGTATTACGGTCAACTTCATTGAATCGCAGCACCGCGGTGACTACAAGACCAGTGAGATCCTGAAACTGATCCAGGAAAAGACACGGGGCATGTTTACTGCCGATGTGGAAGTAACGGTGGCAAAAGACCGCTTCGGTCCGCCGACGGGAGCACCGGTAAATATTGAACTCAGCGCGCGCGGCGACTACCACGACCTGTTGTTAGAGGCGAACGAACTGAAAAACTACCTGGTTCGTCAGAACATTGCCGGGGTGGAAAAACTCAAGCTCGACGTGGACGCGAACCGCCAGGAGATACCGATCCGTGTGGACCGCGACCAGCTGCGGAAACTCAATGCCTCGACCATGCAGGTCGGACAGGCCATTCGAAAAGCACTCCTCGGCCAGGATGTTTCAACGTATACTTTTGACGAGGAAACGTACGACATCGTGGAACGCTTCGATTATGCAAAACGCGACAACCTGGACGCATTGCTCGATCAGCAACTTATCTTCCGCAACAACCAGGGCAAACTCCTGAACATCCCGATCCGTTCGGTCATCCAGGACCCGGAAGAAACGGTTTCCTTTTCAGCAGTAATTCGCAAAGATCAAAAACCGGTTGTAACCATACTCTCGAACGTGGTGGAAGGATACAACGCCAACGAGGTCGTTGATTCGGTGAAGGCCAAACTCGAGAAGTATGTGAATGAGGGCAAGCTCGGGTCGAAGGTCAATTACAAATTCGGCGGTGAACAGGAAGACCAGCAAAAAGAAATGGCTTTCCTTTCCCAGGCACTTTTGATCGCGGTTTTCCTCGTATTGCTGATCATCGTGGCACAGTTTAACAGTTATTCCGCGCCGGGAGTGATCATGCTGACCGTTCTTCTTTCACTGATCGGCGTGTTGCTGGGGCTGGTCATCTCCCGACAGAACTTCGTGGTTATCATGACCATGATCGGGATCATTTCCCTGGCCGGTGTGGTAGTGAACAATGCGATCGTACTGATCGATTATACGAATGCCATCCGGAAGCGAAGACGCGAGGAACTGGATCTCGGCGAGTTCGAACAATTGCCGATGGAGGAAGTGACCAAAGCTGCGATCGAAGGTGGAAAGACACGTCTGCGCCCGGTACTTTTAACGGCCATCACCACGATCCTCGGTCTTGTACCGCTCGCGATCGGTTTTAACATCGACTTCTTCGGCTTGCTAAGTGATTACGATCCGCATATTTACTTCGGCGGGGACAACAACGCATTCTTCTCGCCGATGTCGTGGACGATCATTTACGGACTCACATTTGCTACCTTCCTGACGCTGGTCATCATCCCAAGCCTGTACCTGCTCATGTACCGGTTCAAAGTATGGATCTACCGTGTTTTCAACTGGAAAATGCGTAGCAATATCTGATCATTCATTTTAGTTTTCGAAAAAGGCGACCGTAAAAAGTCGCCTTTTTTGTTAAATTTCAACTTCTTAGGATTCCAATATTAAATTTAGGTTACGAATGGTAAAAAAAACGTATTTATCTACGAAAGTCCCGATTGTATCGATAAACCATTAAAAAGTATAATTTTTGTTAAATTAAGGAATAAAGATTCACCTGAAAATGCTAAAAAGAGGTTTTTTCCTGATTTGAAAATCGTTTAACTTTGTGGTGCAAAAGAAATCGAAAGGCTTCTTTTTCAAAATGATATTAGACAGGTCTAAAAGATCTTTTTCAGTGAATAGTGGTTAGGTTAACGAAAAGCGGTACTCCTCCCGGAGACCGCTTTTTGATTTTCAGGTTTATTCGATCACTTTCAGTTCTTTTCCTACTTTGATAAACGCAGCGATGGCTTTATCGAGATCTTCCCGGGAGTGAGCCGCTGATATTTGCGTGCGAATACGTGCCTGTCCTTTCGGAACCACCGGGTAAAAGAACCCGATCGCATACACACCCTCCTGCAATAATTTATCGGCAAACTGTTGGCTAAGTGCCGCATCGTAAAGCATGATCGGTACGATTGGTGAATTACCGGGCTTAATATCGAATCCGGCGGCGATGATCTTTTCTTTGAAGTAACGCGTGTTTTCTTCGAGTTTATCGCGCAATTCGGTTGTTGAGCTCAGGATCTCGAATACCTTATTGGCTGCGCCCACGATGGCAGGTGCCAGGGAATTCGAAAAGAGATAGGGGCGCGAGCGCTGGCGCAGCATTTCAATGACTTCTTTCTTACCGGTCGTGTAACCGCCCATCGCACCCCCAAGTGCCTTTCCAAGAGTTCCCGTGATAATATCCACGCGGCCTGTCACATTGTGGTATTCCGGAACACCGCGGCCTGTTTTACCGATAAATCCGGCAGAGTGACATTCATCGCTCATCACGAGTGCATCGTATTTGTCTGCCAGGTCACAGATCTGGTCCATTTTGGCAATGTCGCCGTCCATGGAAAACACACCGTCTGTTACAATGATCCGGAAACGCTGGTCCTGCGCTTTTTTCAATTGTTCTTCGAGGTCCTGCATATCCGAATGTTTGTAGCGGTAGCGCTGAGCCTTGCATAAACGCACTCCGTCGATGATGGACGCGTGGTTCAGTTCATCAGAAATGATCGCATCTTCCTCTGTAAAAAGCGGTTCAAAAAGTCCACCGTTCGCGTCGAAGGCCGCCGCGTAAAGAATTGTATCCTCCATCCCGTAAAAATCCGCAATGCGGCGTTCCAGTTCTTTGTGAATATCCTGCGTACCGCAAATAAAGCGTACGGAAGACATTCCGAAACCGTGCGTATCGAGCGTTTCCTTCGCCGCTTCAATGACTTCCGGGTGGGACGACAGACCGAGGTAATTGTTTGCACACATGATCACCACTTCGTCTCCCGACTTTACGGTAACATTTGCACCCTGCGGAGATGTAATGACGCGTTCTTTTTTAAATATTCCGGCCTCACGGATCTGATCGAGTTCCGCCGCCAAATGGTCTTTGATTTTACCGTACATAGTTTTGTTTTCTTTTTTTATCAAAGATAATGATAGTCGGGAGATAGCGGAAAGACCGGCAGAAGAAGGCTCCGGCAGAGACCGAAAAAGTGACGACGGTCATGTCTGTATTTCGCATAAAACAAAAAAAGAGGTGGAATTCCACCTCTTTCCGGTTCTGTAAAGTATGTTTATTTCTTTTCGAAACGTACAGCAGCGCGCATGCCGTTCTTTTCGATTTCCAGCATATACAGCCCTGCTGCGAGTTGCAGATCACCGATAGCCAGCTCAGCAGGAACGGTCACCTTTGCCCAGGAAGCGTGTACGCGTCCGGACAGATCGAGAATGCGAAGCGAAACTGCGCCCTCATATCCGGATGCCGACAAATTGATCACGTCTCCAACCGGGTTCGGGTACACGATGAATCCGGATCCTGACTCAAGATCTGCGAGGCCCAGTGTAAGTGTAACAGTGTATTCCAATGTATCTGAACCGCAATCATTTGAAATGATTAGCTGCACAGTATAAGAACCGTTGCCCGCATAAGTATGCGACGGTGCCGGATCCGCGGAGGAATCTCCATCGCCGAATGACCAGTCGTAACTGTAGTTTCCGGTCATTCCGGTCACTGAAAAATCAAAGTTCAAACCGTTGGACGTTGCGTTGATAGTTCCGCCGGAAGGAGCATTTTGCAGAACAATATCTTCCACGATTGAGAGGTCCGTGAAGCCTGAATTGGTGCAGGTAACCGCGCAACGGAAATACGAAGTTCCGCTCAGGTTCCCACTGTAAAGCGTATCTGTCGCTCCGGAGATAGACGTGAAAGTCGTTCCGTCATTTGAAATCTGCCATTGATACGTGATTCCATCTCCTTCGGAACTGTTGATGTATACTGTAAACGGCTCATTGAGACAAAGTGTATCTGCGCTGGCCATCGTGGCTCCCGCCGAAGGCGCTCCGGTACATGGATTGCCTACAGACATGCCCTCATCCGCACCGCGATACGGATACGTGCGTAGGTCGCCGTCAATGTCCTCTGTGATGTACGTAAGCGGGGTTCCCTGCAGCGCCGGGTTACCTAATTCAGTTGCATCGAGGTGAAGATCGGTCAGGGAAACGAAGGTTACCTGTTCATCGTTCGTGTTTACCTCGGCCGGTGCCACAACCGATTGATAGTTTGTAATATCCGTATAGATTGTTCCCCCGTAAGATACCAGTTCTCCGCTTCCCGCACTGTACGAATTGTAATCAGCATCCATAGTATTCCCTGTTTGCGGTACGGAATACGCCACGTGACTTACACTGCTTCCTCCGGTACGCTGGTTGGTGACGATGTTATTTTTGATCTCGTAAGCAGAAGCAGTTGATGAGGAATTGATGATAATTCCGGCGGAGGAAACCGAACCTGCCGAACCAGCCGCCGTTTGCGTTCCCCCCACATAGATCGAGTTGTTCCAGATCTTTCCGTAGACGGGCGAACTTCCGCTATATTCGATGGCAGCGACATTCGTATTACTCTCGTTACCCGCGTTGATGCTGAGCATGTTGTTGTAGATGCGCGTGAGGTTGGTCCCGCCCGATGCGGTGGAACGGATCTGAATGTACCGCACTGTTCCCGAATTTGCATCCTGCAGATCGTACATGTAATTATTGGAAATGTTGGTTGTATCGTTTTGTGAATCAAAAAGAATTCCGAAAAACAGGCCGTCACCGGACGCCGTGGTTCCGTAAAATGTACACGAATCGATGATCATTTTGCCCGTTCCGGATTGTCCCCAAATGCCGACGAAGGTCATGTTTTCGAATGAACTTGTACGGATCGTATTCCGTGTATTGGGGTTAGCCGAAGTTCCGTTGGAGTTAATGCGGTAGCGGCCTGACGGAAAGAAACAGTATTCAACGAGGTTATCGGAGTTTCCGCTCACATTTGAAGCTGAGGTTCCGAAGTGAATTCCCCGTCCGGCACTTCCAGAGGTCCCGTTCAGTATGTTGCAATAACGCACCACGTTGAAAGTGGCTCCGTTGGTCAGAGAAACGGTATTACTACTGGAACTTGTGGCGAGATTCTCGATGGTAAGTGTACCGCTTGTGCCCTGTCCGCCGGGGCGGCCGTCTAAGATCACGTAATCGGCGTCGTTAAGCAATACGACCGGATTACCCGAAACATTCCCGGAAATAGCAAGCGCACCGGCCCCCAAAGCAGGACGTACAGTGATAGTATTGGAAGCGCTGGCTCCCGCTTTCAAACCGAAGGTTACGGGATACGTCTCGGCACTACCCGTGTAAGTTGCATCGAGTTCAATAATGTATGCCTGCGTCAGTGTGGCAGGAATCGCTGTATACGCTTCGGTGATCGAAGCATGGGTGCTGAGCGGCGAGCCGGTGCCGTCCAGGAGATTTACGGAGCCTGTTTGCGCCCAGCTCACGGATCCTGCTAAAAGACAGGTAAAAAGTACGGATTTTGTCATGCATTTCGTGGATTTAAATTACTTCAACAATACTGATTATAAACGTCCTGCATTCGTTTATACCTAAAAATTCCATTTCAGATCCCGGTTATCCAGGATGGCAAAGGATATTTTATACGACGTAACTGGCGAAATGTGGTTGCCATCGGAAAAAACGCCGTACACACCGATCCGAAGCCGGCGCTTTGAAAATTTGAACACGCGTTCCATCCCGATGTAGGATTCATAGTGCAACCAGTCGAGTTCCTGTACGTACAAAGCGCCGCAACCGAACACAAGCCCGATGCGCGTTTTCTTCATAAACGGAATCTTATTCATGACCGAGCCGTTGTCGTGATGGATAAAATGGGCCTCATAGGTCATTTTCGTAGCCGGGAGCGTGGTATCGAGCGCCTGGAATGAATAGAGCGGATTTGAGAACCAGATCGGGTCGCTGCGCCGGTGATAGCGAAAATCGGCCACCCTGAGCGAAGTAGTATTGAGAAACTTACCTCCCTTGATGTGGTAACTCGACGTTCCGAGTGTTCCGATCTTAAAGGTCTGCATTAAACCGAGTAAGGCATAATCGTGATTCACATCACTTCCGAAAATAGTCGGGAAACCTTTTTCATACTCGAGGTAAACGGTCGGAAATTTCGACCCGAGTACCACTTTCCTGTTCGGCTCGCGCATGTATTTTTGCCCGGGCGTGTAAGACAGCGTAAAGGTACCAACCGTTGCCTGGTAAGTTTCAAACTCCAGCGGGTTGTTGTCCTTGTAAATATCATCGAATACCGTGATAAATTCGTAATCCCGTACCGAGCGTCGTTCGGAGATCTCAAGGTCCGAATTCAGGTAGAGTCCGTTTACGATCTCAAAGTTGTGGATGAGATCGAGCGAGGTGGTTTCGATGAAGTTCTGCCGGTTAAATATCTGCGTAATGGCATCGTACGAACGGATCAGGTCGAAATCGTGTGAGAACTGGAAGCCGATCGTGCCGAAATGGAAAGGATCGTAGCGATAACGCCACCAGGTCCTCCCCTTTACGTCCTTATTCAGAATTCCGTAAGAAAGTTCCGTATACGAATCGATCGATTTCTGATTTTCCCACTTCCGGAAATAGTAAAAACCGGGAGCGACGCGTGGTCCTGCGATGTAAAGGGGACGTATGGTTGCCGCCAGTGAATTGATCGTCCACTGCTCCTTTCTCTCGCGGTTCCGGTGATCAACTCCGTACCACAGCACCTTTAAAGCCGTGATCTTATTGAAGACCGCATCCACCGAATCGGTATATTCCTTTCGGTTGTGCCAGGCCACGATACTGTCTTTAATGCGAATGTATTCCCGTTCCTCGGAGGTTAGTTCAACTTTCCGCTTTTGCATCCAGTAAAGCGAATCTTTTTCGTACGCTTCGGCTTCGGTAACGGCCAGTTCATTCGAAAAGAACTTCCGGTCGAAATCGGGATGGAAGTTATAATCTGAAAAAGTGGCAACCGTGCGGCAGTCGGATTCTTCATCCTTGTATTTGACCCCGTAGGACAATACCTGTTCTTTCAGCACGCACAAACTGTCACCCGGATGCTCGTATTCCTGGTAGATCGTAAAGTAATCGTAGATCAGTAGGTTTCCTTTCTCCATGGTCAGTTCAAGTTTCTGCACAAGAAAAACCGAATCGATCACCCAGATATACCCTTCGAGGGTGGTCGTCGCGGTGCTCCGTGGAATGATCTTGATCTTGTGAATCTTCCGCCCGTTTTCCTCGTATTGTTCCACGAGCCGGTATTTGTAGGAAAGAATTCCGGGTACGGAGATCGGCGAACTGACCGGCGTTTGGTGCAGGTCATCGAGGTGCAGCAGGTTTTGGAAAAAGTTGAAGTTAGACTTCACGGTCGTCAGGTAATACAGATTTCGGTCGTCGCCGCGTTTTTCGTAACCGTTGCGTACTTCTTTTACCTTGTGCGGCGGCATGAAGGAACGATTCATCTGAACTTCCACGAGGTTCATGCCGGCAGCCAGTTTGTTGTCCGCTTTTTTCTCTGCGGCGAAGGGATCGTCTATCTCCGGTTCTTCTTCCGGTTGATTTTCCTGGCGCCTGTCGAATTTCTTTTTTTCCGAGGCCCGGATATAGACGTTACAGGTATGCGGATAGTTCCACGGGTTGATCGTATCGCGTTTTTCAACAACCTTCAGCATGATCTCCCGTCCGGGATTTGATTTTTTGGCTGAAACAGTAACATCCCCCACTTCCTGTACCGAGGTCGAAAAAAGCTGCATATCCTGGATCACTTCCCGGTCTGCCATAACGACGTATGCTTCGCGTTCATCGTAACCCAGCGCCCTGAACACCAGGAAATATTCCCCGGGCATCAAACGCATTTCATAATATCCCTCGGCGTTCGCAGTAGTCCGGAGTTCGGCCATGTTCTTAACATAGATCTCGGCAAAGGGGATCGGCACCTCGTTTTCATCCGTGATCACCCCGCTCAACTTTCGCTGCCCCAGTGTGAGGAGCGGCATGAGCAGAAGAAATATACACAGAATCTTTTTCACGTTGGTCTTAAGACAGGCATACAGGCCTGAAAGTTACATGTTTCAATTGATAAAAACGGTACTGATGCGGGTGATCGACTTTGCTTCCGACAAGGTTTGCACGGCAGACGCGTCGGACGTGATGTTTGTTTCAAAATCAACCAGGAGAAAATCCCCGAGTACTTCGTCGAAATGCAGGATAAAATAGTGCTTCGGCTGGCTTGAGATCCGGATTATATCTCCGGCAAAAACGGGTTTGTTGTTCTTATCGTGAAAACCGGAAAACTGATCGTGCTGGTCAAAGGGAATAGTTTCTCCGCTCCAGGCATAAAAATCGCGGCTGTAAAAAACAGTATTTTGCACACGTTTACGAAAACCAACGATCTGCGAACCCTGGCGCAGACGAATGACATTACTTTCCCTGCGAATCATTTTCCTTTTGTTCGCGCAGGAAGTCGAGGTGTTTTTCCATTCGGCGAAGCATCCAGCGGCGTACAATGTACATTAACAAGGTGAGGCCTGCAAACAGGTAATAAAAGTTCCAGCGCTTAAAGCCTTCGGTTATTCCGAAATAGGTAACCACAGCCACGATCAGCAGCGTCATTACCAGCCAGAAATTCGTCATAATCTTGTTATACGTATGCATGCCTTTTTTTTGCAAATGTACGAAAAGTGCTGTGAATTAATGCGGAAAACGCCACGAAGGGTCAGCGGGTATTGATTTTGCCGTAAGGCTTGATGAATTCGTAATAATCGAAGGACTGGGTGGTGCGAATTCCCTGCCCGTACAGGATGCCGTCCGGCGACCGGACAATCACGTTCTTGTTTGTAAAAATAGCGCTGTCACGACGGTTCCAGTGCAGTTCTTCGGTTTCGAGTTGCTGCTGTTTTTCGATATTCTTGAGAATTACCGAATCGCGCACGGTAATCGTGCCTTCTTTATCGCGTATCTCTCCGTATCGCGCGGTCAGGACCGATACTACTTTTCCGCTGTCCCCGAAAAAGCGCACTTCGAGTCCGTCTTTCAGTTTTGTAAGTGGTTCGGGATCGCTGTAGGTTTCTGCCAGTGTGGCGAATACCTGTACCTGTGCATAGCCCGAATCTGTGTAAAGCAGGTCGAGTTCGCGCATGATCTCGTTGGGCGCCCCGGGATCGTAGGTGATCGTCTTGATGGATTCCAGGTCGTTCACACAGGATGAAAAAAGCATTCCCGCCCAAAAAAGGACGGGAATACCCCATTTGAATATTTTCCGGGATCGCTCCAAACTGATTATTTCAGTGTTACGGAAGTTCCCCAGCAGCTCAGTGAGACGCTCTGCCCTTTTTCCATCCCGGCGTCAAAGAGTTCCTGTGACGAAGGGAAGTTCGCTTTGTAGCTACTCATCAGTCCACCTACCGAAGCACCGGCAGATTGTGCACGTTCGAGCAGTTCCACTGCGTAATAATAATTCGCTTTACGTTCCACGGTACTGTCTCCGCATGAATTGGCCAGTGCAGCCACACATTGCGCAGCGATCTTCAGGGCTTCTCCGCGGTATTTGCCGCTTACGTTCATGGCAGCAGAATAAGCCGATTTGTACGCTCCTGACTTAAACAGGTTGATCACGATGTAATATTCAGCGTCCGCTTTCACATTCTCGTCATTGGACATCTCGCGCACTTCGCGGAAAACGCCGTTCGCTTCGGAATATTTCCCCTGAGCGGTGAGCAATTTCGCTTTCGTGAGTTTGGCATCCAGTGAGTTCGGATCGATCTGGATCAGCGTATCGATGAGCATGGCGTATTCTTTGGAAGACGTACACTCTTTGGTTTCAAGGAGCATGATGAAATTATTCACCGATGCTTTTTTCGCTTCCTTGTCTTTCGGCAGTGAGCCCATAAAATCCTTCAATACCGGGATGATGTCATTACAGGTGCCAGCCACGCTGTTGAAGTAATTGTTCATCGTTTCGAGCGTCATGGTCGACATACCTGCTTTGGAAACGAGTTTTGAAAGCTCGAAGTATTCAGAAATGATGCGTTTTTTGAGCGCTTGTTTTTTAGCGGCATCTTTGGCTTC
This sequence comes from uncultured Flavobacteriales bacterium, assembly GCA_964389755.1. Classification (GTDB taxonomy): domain Bacteria; phylum Bacteroidota; class Bacteroidia; order Flavobacteriales_D; family Crocinitomicaceae; genus JBBSUQ01. The sequence continues at coordinate 117,616 of CAYMEW010000005.1, forward strand.
GTACCACATCATGTAGATGTTATAATAGTAGTACGTCACGTACGCTTCATTCGTTTTTTCTCCCGTTACTTTGATACCTTCCTGTAGCAATGAATCGGCTTTTGCACGATTTGGTGTGGGAACCTGCAAAATGTAACCACCCCAGCCGAGGTATTCTTCTTTCGGAAGTGCACCGGCAGCATTTGCACGCTCGTAAACTCCGAGGATCGTGTCCGTGTAAGCGGCTTTCGCTTTTTCATCGGTCTCCGAAGAGATCGTATTTTTCAGGCAGCCGAGCAGGCGGGCATAATTGTCTTTGTCGTAGCCATTGCACAATTTCTCTCCTTTGAGGTAATACATGGCCGCACCTTTATAGTTCTGAACTTTCAGTTCTTCACCGGCCAGGAAGCGCATGCGCAGACATTCACGATCCTGCTCACTTTCCTGCTCCTGGGCAAGCCCTTTATTCGCAGTAAACAAAGCCGCGGTTACGAATAGTCCAAAAAACAACTTACTTAACTTCATTTTTCCGTGTTTATACTTTTTAAATTAATCCAGTTTTCTTTTCACAAACCACCTTTCAACCCGCGAAGGTGCCAGTGTAATTCCGAAGTTGATGCCAAAATACTTTTCGCTCAGCGACCCCGAAGTTCCCGGCCCCCTGTTTCCGTATGTAAATCCGAAGTTGAGGGATGATAAGGACATTTGTGTCAAAATCGGTATTCCAAAACCAAATGTTGTGCCAAAGTCCTTCACCTGTGCGCCGTTCACCAGTTGCGGCAGCGTCATACTGTACACACCCGCCCGGTAACGCAGTTTTCCGAAGAAGTTCGTACGCGTGGACTTTTCATACACGTTTCGCTCGGGCATAAACTGTACTCCGAAGTTCATCGAATAGGTGTTTTGATAGCCAAAACCGGTATTGAAACTTGGAAAATCCGCGTTAAAACGTTCGTAATTCCGCGTGTTGTAGGAAGCAAACACATCCAACTGAAACTCTTTTGCATCGGGGCGGATTGCGCTGACCTTCGGTGTGAAACTGTAACGCAGCCCGATCGTGGAATTGGCTCCCATCGTTACATAGCCTTTCTCTTCGTTGTTGAGAAGAACCAGATACAAAGATGCATTGTTTACATTCGTCGAGAAGAAAATGACGTCGTTATAGGTCGCTTTAAGGCGTTGCTCCGGCTCATAGACCCCGGAAAGCGTAAACGTGTGCTCACTCAGCGTATCGATTGACCACTGATAATTGGCGGCAAGTGTATAGTAAAGTGAGCGCAGGCGAAAAGATTTTTGTTCAATTCCGCCGTCCAGCGAGCTGTTGAAAGAACTTTTCCGCTCGTTCGTAACGGTTCCGAACACGTAACCGATGTTTCCCCCGACGGAAAGTTTGTGTCTTTTTTCTTTGATCAGGTAAGCCGAAAGTCCGTAAAAGGCCTCCGAAGTCGTTCCGGATCCCTCGTACACATTGTACACGGTATCTGTACCGAGTGCCTGTTGTGAAGAAAAGGAATATCCGCGACGCGTGAAGGGTTTCAGACCGAAAGACATTCCGAAATACTTCGCGAAGGGAATCGTAAGCGACAGGTGATCCATGTTGAACACCCGCGTTTCGGCCGTGGTTCCCATGCTTGAATAGGATGAAAACCGTGATGAAAGCCCGACTGAGAAGAGGGTCTGACCTCTTCCGAGTGAATTGTAGGTAGAGGGATTGAAGTAATTCGACACCGTGGAGTCGAAGTAAGTTATGGTATTGTTTCCGATCCCTGAGAACGTGGCATGGTCAAGCCCGCCGTGCTCCCCGATTCCGTATGAGGTATAAGGACTGCTGGACGTGTTTTGCCCCCACAGGAAGGCGCTACAGCACAGGCATAAAAAAACGGTAAGGCTTCTAAACATTCTCTGAATAAATTTGGTACATCCCTTTGAGCGTCAAATTTGCGTCTGCAAAGATGTTATTTTTTACGGGGAAATCAAAGTACTGCGCATCTCCGCCGGTAATGTATACGTGCAGACCGGGAAAGCGGCTGCGGTATTGTTCGGTAAGGTAATTCAATTCGCCCTGTATTCCGTGCATTACGCCGGCGCGAAGGGCATCCTGCGTATTTTGAGCGACGAGACCGGGTACCTCGCGATCAGTAATGTAAGGCAGTTTTCCCGTGTAGTCATTGAGCGAACGGTACCTGAGGTTGATTCCCGGGGAAATCGAACCGCCCGAAAAGGTATTCCCGGAGACGAGGTCGAACTTGATGCAGGTACCGATATCGATGGACAATTTGTGTTCCGCTTCAGAAAGGGCATTTACCGCCACGGCATTGCAGATGCGGTCGAAGCCAAGTGTTTGAGGCTTGTCGTAATCGATGCGGATGGGTACATGTGAAGTTGGTCCGAGTATCATTTTATCCGGTAGCGGGTCAAAATACGTATGCGTGTCCGATTCGTTCAGCACGGATGAGATGACAAACGTGTATCCGGCTGAAATATTTTCTGCATAGTTTTTAAATGCACTTTTTTCAATGCGCGCGACCTGGCGGAATTGTCCGCTAACTACCTCAGCACATTTGAAGAAGGAGTTTCCCGCATCAACTATAATTAGTTTTTCATCTTGCATACGCCTGAACAAATTTACGCCATCTTTTAAAAAAAGCCCGATAAAATTTTGTCAATTCGAGTAAAGGCTATACATTTGCCCCCACAATTGAGGCTGGTACCTTAGCTCAGTTGGTAGAGCAATGGACTGAAAATCCATGTGTCCCTGGTTCGATTCCTGGAGGTACCACAAGACAGAGTGAGTGTGTAGAGCGAAAGCGTACACACTCTTTTTGTTTCCGGTAATGACTTATTACGTTTCCATTCTTCAAAGCACGATCGATTCCACATCGGTCAGACGCAGGACCTGCTCAAACGAACGCAAGATCAGAATCATGGAAAATCGGGTTCTACTGCGGAGCTCACTCCCTGGAATCTTGTGTGGTTTAAGACTTACGAAATACGTAAGAAAGCGTTTGCCGTCAAGCAACGACTGAAGAGACTTAAATCCCGCGCTTACCTGTTACGACTTATCCTGGAAAATCCATCTGTCCCGGGCGCCGAAGTGTTGTTGTTATTTTAACAGAGTGTTCAATACAGGTACAGATAATACAGTATCATTACTTGTGCTATACTGATGCTATACTT
>CAYMEW010000006.1:0-112502 GCA_964389755.1 uncultured Flavobacteriales bacterium
TCAACAGGCATCTAATATATCAGCTTTACCAATAAATAACTCTAACTCTTCTTCACTTTCTCCATCTAAAATACTCTTTCCATAAATAATATGAACATCATCCATATGACTTATAGCCTGTGGCTCATGAGCTGTTAACATTACTATCGGAAAATAAGGCTTAAATCCTCTAACTTCTTCAACAATTTTGTTTCCATTAAATGAAACTTCGCCTTCTTCTTCCAATAAAAAATCAGTTACAATTGCGTCTAACTCGCTTTTAAATAATATTTCCAAAACGTTATCAATTGAACAATCCTTATCTACTAGTATCTTTACAATTTCAAATTCATGTTTAAATGTTTGGTAGAAGGTTTGAATCCATTGTGGGCTTTCATCTATATATGCAATATTATACTTCATTATCTTGTCTTGAAAATTATTTTCAGCTTTAATCCTCCCTCTGTTCTTAATATTGAAATTGAAGAATTATCATGTTCTTCAATAATTGATCTCACAATATACAAGCCCAATCCGGTTCCGATAATATTTCCTCGTTTATCTTTTTTTGAAGACTCTTGTAAATTAAAAATTTCTTCTGGATTATCTTTATATTTAGCATCTAGTCCTTTTCCATTATCTTCAAAGGTAATTTCTATGGTATTATTTACCTTTTTCCAAACGACTTTAATTCGTTTAATTTCATTATTAAATCCATATAGCGCATTTATCGAATTAGATAATAAATTATTAAAGATTGAATCCATATCAACTTCAAAGGCTCTAATAACGCAATCATCATTATCTCCTTCTAACTCTAATTCAATTTTTCTTTGCTGCAATGCTTTAACCCAAGTTGATTTAAACCGTTCGAAATAGTCTGCAAAGTCTAGGTTAGTTCGTTCGCGTTTATCTCTTTTTAACGAATTTAATGAGTAATCTAACCAATGTTTAAGTTTGGTATCCTCTTCCTGCATTAACCTTATCATATAAAAAGGATTATCATCCTTATCTATAGAATACAATTTATTTTCATCAATATGACCGTGTAATTCACGTAAAAGATGCTGAGTCCGGGGTATCAGTCTAGATTGAAGACTTTTAACTTCATGAGCAAAAGAAGAAATAATCAAACCAACACTCGCTAAACTTCTCAACAATCTAATTTCTTCATCTTTTTTTTCGTTGTCCTTTGTTAGAATTTGTATACCATCCGCAAGAACTTTTTCTCTTTCACTATATTGAGATTGGTTTGAATTTTCATGTTGCCCTCCGGTCGAACCATCAGATTTTTCCTCTTGTTCTTTTTTTATTCTATCAGCTTCTTCTTGTGCTCTTTTTTTTGCAGCTTCTTCTTCATTTTTTCGTTTATGAAGTTCAGAAAGATTAAACATGATCAAATTTCTATCTCTTTCAAAAAAGGAAATGATTTCTTTAATTATGTTTTTGAATAGTTCGAAAGCATCATTTTCTATCAATCCTTCTCGCCCTGATTTATCCTGAAAATTTTCATTGCTTAATCTGGATATATGTATAGTACCTGCTATTTGATTCGGCCTGATTCTATACCCTCCTAATCTTTGGCCAGCACCCCCTGGACTTTCAGCTTGACGAGCCCCTAATTTTAACCAATCTTCTCCATTTTCGCCGTAAGGTCTGATTCTGAAATCATCTCTAAATATTTTTACTCCTCCAAATTTTTTTAGCCAAGCTTTCCGGTTACTGCTATTAAATGACTTATAAGGATATTTTTTATTATCACCATCTGATTTATCATCAGAAATTGTATTCTTTAGAAAGTAAAATGTAAAATCAAACTTACCAATTCTGTTAATTAAAGATTTCTCTATTTTTTTTGGTAAAATTTCATCAAGCTTTTTATCAACAATTGTTATACTATTCTCTTTAAAATCTTGCAATCGATAAGGTACGTTTTGCATCGCTTCAAAATTAAACACTTCAAAGTACCGATTCTCTAACACATCAACGTCTAGCTCATTTCTTGATACCTTTACTATAAGTTTTCCATCATTATTTTTGTCATAAGTCGACTCTACTTTATAATCAAAATCATCGTAATAAGCCGTTTTAACTTTACCATATTTACTGTCGTCACTACATAAAAAAACATCAATACTGAAATCTGATTGCTCTTTTGGAGGTAAAAGTATTTCCAAATTTCCAAACAACCTATCCAGTTGATCATCCTCCCAGCTATCATTCAATTCTGATAATTCAACAACTGTACCTGTCTTAAAATCAATACTATTTATTAAATTTGATATTATTTCTGAATTACTAAATTTGTTCAATAATTCATTTTTCAAATCCAGGTTATCAACTTTTGTAAGTACAGCCTCAACATCGGAAACGACTGCCGATGGCTTATCAAAATCCCTCCAATCTACAATCCACTCATGACCTTCGGATGTATATTTAGAAATTGTTAGCATGTTTGTAAATAGTCCCAAGCGATTTAATGCAAAACGCCCAATACCCTTTGCGCCGGTTTTTACTCTTCCCTCCTCTGTTGTGTGTTTGTATAATTTGTTGGCAGTCCCGATCGTCATCCACTGATTAGAGATTACATCAGCAGTCATACCCTCGCCATTATCTATAATATAGATTTTGCTATTCGCAGTATCCCTTTCCCTTAATTCATCTCCATTAGAGTCTGTATATACATTATCTTTAAGATCAAAAATCAGTATGCAATTTTTTGAATCTGCATCATAAGTATTTTTGACCAACTCTATAATCGCTCCTTCTTCCGTAGAAAAATTTTCAAGGCCAATAAGTTTCGCAGTTCTTGCAGACACCCTAAAAGGTACCTTAACACTATTTATATTTTTTTTCATTAGTCAATGAGATAACTATCTTAATTTTATACTCAAGTTTTTAATAATCAGTATTGCGATAATTCTAATTTTCACTTACAATTGATGCTTCAACTTGCCTCTTGTATTTAGGTTCTTTTCCGCGAATTTGTCTTAATTGTTTTATTCATCAAATGGTGAATCTTGTAAAGATATTGATTTTTACTATTATTATTTGCAATATGAAAATTCTATGATTTGCTGTCTTTTTGTAAAAAAACAACTAACGCTATTGGTATTAATGACTATCTCACTGAGTATTCGACAAAATTTGCAAGTGGGTGAACAACATTAAATCGGAAATACTGTCTTTAGCTAGTTAACTAAATGCCTTTTTGAATTTTAAGGAAGCTATCTCCATGAAGAATAAATAGATATAAAAAAATCTCAAATCCCAAACCACAGCCACCTATCCCACAAACACTTGCCCACGCAAACAAATTACCTGACCAAAGACATTTTCACCCAAAAACCCTTCCTTTTCTCACCAAAAACAACTACCTTAGTAATACCTCAGCCGCTGGCTTACTGGCACCACAACAAACCACCGTTTCTGCAAAGAATAAAAGAAAATTCCGACAACAAAGTGAAGGTACGTTGAGCCGTGTTTCATCCGTGTTTCAACCGTGCCACAAGTAATGTAAGGCTATTCCAAAAGCATCGCAGGCGTGTAGCAACTGTATCCCTTAAGTGTTTCAAATACCCCCCTTCTCCGCTTCCGGAAAGAAAATTCCCGGAAGCAGCCCGGTAGTTCTTCCGGTGCGCCGCCATGCCGGAGCACGCCCGAATACGTGCTCTGAACGAAAAACCGGCTCTCCGGGTTCATACGCACCTGGGATGAAAAAGAATTTGGAATACGCCACCTGGCAATAGCAGGCTGTAAAAACAAAAAAAGCATCCTACTTGCGTAAAATGCTTTTTTCATTCTGTGATCCCGCTGGGGCTCGAACCCAGGACCCATACATTAAAAGTGTATTGCTCTACCAGCTGAGCTACGGAATCATTTCAGTTTTTTTAGCGCTCACTCGTTTGTGATTGCGGGTGCAAAGATAGGCACTTTATTCGCTTTGTCAAGCGCTCGTTGTGTTTTTTTTTCATTTTTTTTGACATTGCCTTAATAATTTCCTGATACTGCATTGCTTAGAATCGAGCATTTCCACCACCTTTTTAAAGCGCTTTTCACCGCTTTTACAGCTTCTTTCGTAATTTCGCCCTCATGGCAAGGATCGTTTTTTTAACCGGTTTCATGGGCAGTGGCAAATCTTCGCTCGGGAAAAAACTCGCCCGCCGTCTCGGCTACGAGTTCCTGGATACCGACAAGGTCATCGAACAACAACAAAAAATGCCCGTTCAACAGATCTTTCGTACACAGGGAGAAACGGCTTTTCGCAACTTCGAACACGCACTGCTCCTCGAACTGTTGAATTCCCGGTCAACAAGCCCCGATCGCATCGTTGCTACCGGTGGCGGAATGCCCTGCTCATCCGAAAATACCGCGCTCATGCGCAACTGCGGAACAATCATCTACCTGCAACACCCGGCCGGACAACTCGCAAGCAGGCTGCTCCAGCGCCCGGGAAAACGTCCGCTGCTCGAAGGAATGGAGGAAGACGAATTGCGCAGCTTCGTTTCGGAAAGATTAGCCGTTCGCGAACCGTTCTACCTGCAGGCAGACCTTGTCGTTTCACCCGAAGAGCAACAACCCGGAACGCTGGAAGAATTCATTCGTCGGAAGAACTCGTAAAAATGTTGGTCGTCGCCCCGCTGCGCTCGCGGGAAAGCAAAAAGTAGTATAGCACGGAATTCATCAGCATCACCAGCAGCGCGATCTTATCGAAGGTCGTCGTATCGAAACGGAAATAATCGATCCCCAGGTAAAAAAGTTCCATACCGAGGTACACGCCCCATCCCAGGAAGATCAGGTAAACGAACCACGACTTTTTCCGCCACATGAACACGATTGCCGCAAAGATCACCGCCCAGGCGATCACGCTCACCGCGTGAAAAGTCAGGATCCGCTTTAAGAACACGTCCGGGTCAAAGCCCAGTTCCACCCCGCGCATCTTAATGATCGCATCGATCGGGATGTGCTTCGATTCGAACAATACGCGCCTGAAACTCAAAGCCACGTAACTCACCGCACTCCAGGTGGCAAACACGAACCAGATCAACAGGTTGACGTACACCGCGATCCGCGTAAACACATCCGGTTTCCGCCGGCCGAAGACCAGGTTGCGCAGCCGGATCAGGAACGGCATCGGGCTCGTAATACCCGCCTGCCCCGTTTTATTTGATAGAATCCCCACGAATGCGTAAAATTGCATTTAAAATTAAGAACAATTCGCGCGAACCGAAGACTTATGAGCCAAAGTTTGGAATTATATACCTGCAAAACGGACTTCTTTGATTACGATCACCCGGATTTCGACACCTTCCTGGCCGGTTTCGAACCCTCCGAAAACCCGCGCGATACCGCGATCAGGCTCTACGAAAAAGTGCGCGACGCCTTTCATTACAATCCCTATCACCTCGACATCACTTCCGGAGGACTAAAAGCATCGACTGTGTTAAAGCAACGCCGCGCCTGGTGCGTGGAAAAAGCGAATGTGCTCATTGCCTGCCTGCGCCGCTTCGGGATTCCCGCACGCCCGGGCTACGCCATTGTGACGAATCACATCGGGGTGGAAAAACTCACCGCTTACCTGCGTCGCAAAGAGATCGTCTTTCACGGCTACGTGGATGTATTACTGGATGACAACTGGGTAAAGTGCACTCCGGCCTTCGATGAACGCCTCTGCCGCTTAACCGACGTCTCACCGCTTCCCTTCGACGGAAAAACCGATTCCCTCTTCCAGGAATATGAAAAAGGACGGAAATTCATGGAATACCTGCACGATTACGGCAGTTTTACGGATGTTCCACTCCGCTTCATGAATGCCGAAATGAAAACTTACTACCCGCACCTCTTCGAAAACGACTACGATTCAGCCGAATTCTCTTTCAGGCACGAATAACCACGCGTTTAACGTGAGTTCGGGATAAGAATGCCGTCAGATCGCTTGAAAATGTTTGGATTTGAGCGGGAACGGCGAAGGAATAACGCGTTATTTCAAGACGTTTCTACGAAGAAGATGGACGTTTTCAAGTGACAAAGTTAGTAGCTATTCCATAAAATCAAGTGTCTGCTTTGTTGTATTTACTCAAAATAGCTCGCGATCTCTCATAAAGACGCCTAACAGCCATCCAATTTTATGAAATTCTGACAAAATTCGTATCCCGAACTCACGTTACTCACTCAATGACAACGATCAGGAAGCGGGAGATCTTCCAGAACTCGCGCGGACTCCGGATCTTAATACGGGAATTCTTCCCCTGCTGAACGATTTCGTAAGAAGACGAAGGATGATCGGAAACCAGGCGAATGTCGGTTCCCTCCACGAAGATCTCGGTCTTTTGCGTCAGGTCTATCTTTGTAAAATAATCCTGGTTTAACTGGCTGGCGATCGTCGTGCGCTTCCCGATCCCGATAAAACCGTTTTTCTGCTCGATCACACCGTTATTTTCGAGTTCCTTCACCGTTCCGTACGTGTAATAAGCCGTATTCAGCTCGTCGCGCATTTCGTTGACCACGAGGTTTTGCTCCTGGTAGGCATCGAACAGGCGGGCATATTCCTTATCGAGGTTGTCGAGGCTTTGTTGCAGCATTTCGATCTGCTCGTCCTTGGCCTGGATCTCTCCCACCAGCCTGTTTACCATGCTCTCCATTTCCTGCATCTTAACGCCGCTCTGTTTCAACTGGTCGTTCAGCTGGCGCACACGCTTTGCATTTTCTTCCCGCAGGAAGTTGATGTGCCGGATCTCCGAAAGAATGTATTCACGGTCGTACTCAGTGAGTTCAGGGTCCTGCGAACGGCGACCGATCTCGTCCTTCTTAGCCCCGATCGATTCGAGGTTGGCCTGGATCTCGTTATAGAATGAAAGCGCCTCGTTAATGACCGAATCTTTCATTTCGTTCTCCATTTTCAATTGCGCAACCTGCGATTCCAGGTCCGCCGTACGGTTTAGTTCACCGGTATCGGCAGCTTCCTGTTTTTCACGACAGGAGAAGAGTAAAAGGCTGCCAAGCGTCAGCAGGAAAAGTTTGTTCATGGCGATGTTTTTAATATCTTCGGGGACAAATCTACAATTCATATCCTATAAAAACTAAAAATAATCATTTTATGCATAAGTATCTCTTGATCCTGACCACGCTCATATTCGGTACCGTAAAAGCCCAGTCGATCCATTACGATCTGCGTATGTCGCACCCGCAAAACCATTACTTCGAAGTGGAAATGACCCTGGAAGGATTCAAGGAAAAGGAACTGGACGTACACATGCCTGTCTGGGCCCCCGGTTCGTACCTCGTGCGCGAGTTTGCAAAGAATGTGAACCTCGTGAAAGCTTATGACGGGGACGGAAACATGCTCGAAGTACACAAAAACGCCAAGAACTCCTGGCACATACGCACCGACAAAGCCAAAAAGGTACGCGTGAAATACGAGGTCTACAGTTTTGAACTATCCGTCCGTACCTCCTTCCTCGACCTGACGCACGGTTTCGTTTCCGGCACCAGCGTGTTCATGTTCGTCGACGGGTATATCAACAAACCGGGCACACTCACCATCTATCCGTACCACGAGTTTAAAAAGATCACCACGGCACTTCCCACCGATACCGAAGGAGAGAGCTCGGACAATGCGCACTACTTCAGCTTTGCCAATTACGATCAGCTCGTTGACTGCCCCATCGAGATCGGGAACCAGGAAGTCTTCGAATTTGAAGCCGCAGGAGTAAAACATACCGTAGGCATCTACGGCTGGGGGAATTACGACGTTCCTACCCTGCAAAAGGACATGAAGCGGATCGTGGAAGAAGAAACAAAAGTGTTCGGGCAAAACCCCAATAAAGAATACACATTTATCATTCACAACGTGGTAGATGCTCAGGGCGGACTGGAACACGTCAATTCGACCACGCTGAGCGTAAACCGATGGACTTACCAGGGAGGCGAATACGCAGGATTTCTGTCACTCGTGGCACACGAATACTTCCACCTCTGGAACGTCAAACGCATTCGCCCCGTTCAACTCGGGCCCTTTAACTACGATGCAGAGAATTATACCTCGCTGCTCTGGGTCATGGAAGGATTTACCTCCTACTACGACGAACTCATCCCGCTGCGCGCCGGTTTTTACACCAGCGAACAGTTCCTGGGCAAGTTGCAGGGAACACTGAACTACGTTGAAACATCCGAAGGCTCACGCGTGCAACCGGTCGCACATGCCAGTTACGATGCCTGGATCAAAGCGTACCGACCCAATGAGAACAGCGCCAATACGACAATGACCTACTATTCGCGCGGCTCCCTGCTCGCAGCACTCATCGATGCCATGATCATCCAAAAAACCGACGGACAAAAGTGCCTCGATCATTTCATGCGCAAGCTCTATGAAGACTTCTACGTTAAAAAGCAACGCGGATTTTCGGAAGAAGAGTTCCAGGAAGGCCTCGAAAGCTTTCTCGGCGAAGACCTCGACTCGTTTTTCAACGACTATGTCTACGGCACGAAGATCCCGGATTACAATAAGTACCTCAGTCCGCTGGGCGTTTCGGTAAGTACTTCCGAAAGCAGTTCGCGCTCGCTCGGCGTTTCCCTGCGTCAGGACGGTGGAAAACTGATCGTACGGTCCGTAAGAAGCGGCAGCCCCGCAGAAAAAGCCGGGATCAGTGTCAACGATGAAATCGTCGGCATCGACGGCTTCCGTGTGGACTACGATTACCTCGAACGGCTCATTTCCGGTTCTTCGGACGGACAAAAGTTTCAGTTCCTCGTGGCGCGCGAAGACCTGCTCTACCCCATTGAGGTCACGATGGAAAATTACGTCCGTACTTCCTTTGAACTGGCGATCATTCCCGGGGAGAACAAACTCCGCGATTACTGGCTGCGATGATTGCGCCACATCACAAAAAAAGTAAATCGGTGCGCAGGCTGTCGTTTTATTTTCTAAATTTGGAGCAACCAACAACAAACCGTTAATTCTTACAATTTTAGAATCACTTTTAATGGAATATAATACAACGCGTACCAAAATGCTTCTGCCCGAGTACGGCAGAAACGTGCAGAATATGATCAGCCATGCCATGGAGATCGACAACCGGGACGAACGCAACCGGGCTGCGCGCGCGATTATCGAGGTTATGGGCCAGCTGAACCCGCACCTGCGCGATGTGGATGATTTTCGCCACAAACTATGGACGCACCTCTTCGTCATGTCCGACTTCAAGCTCGATGTGGATTCACCGTACGAGATCCCGAAGCAGGAAACGCTTTACGAAAAGCCGCAGCTAATGGATTACCCGAAGAGCCGTATTCGTTACGGACATTACGGGCAGTATACGCAGCGTATTCTCGAAGGCGCAAAAGACGTAACGGATCAAGAAGAGCGCGACTACCTGAAGAGCACCATGGCCAACTTCATGAAGAAGCAATTCCTGGCGCACAACAACGACACGGTTGAAAACCACGTCATTGCCAACCAGCTTAAAGAACTTTCGAAAGGAGAACTCGTACTGGAAAACCCGGACGAACTCGTGAACACAAACCAGTTGCTTCGTTCCATGGGGATCAACCCGAACAAACGCGTTAAGAAATCGAAGCAAAGCAATAAAAAGAAATACAAAAAGAACTAAACTGAAAAGCGATCCATGTCTTCATTTGAAATCCGTGGTGGAAAACCGTTAAAGGGAGAACTCATCCCGCAGGGAGCCAAGAACGAAGCCTTACAGGTATTGTGCGCACCGCTCCTGACCTCGCAGAAAGTGACCATTGCCAACATCCCGAACATCGTGGATGTCAACAAGCTCATCAGCCTGCTGCAAACCATGGGCGTAAAAGTGGAGAAGATCGAAAAAGGAATTTTCAGCTTCCAGGCCAAAGAGGTAGACCTCGATTACCTGCAAACGGAGGATTTTAAAAAACGTGCCGCTTCACTACGCGGTTCGATCATGATCGTGGGGCCGCTGCTGGCCCGCTTCGGCAAAGGATTTATTCCAAAACCCGGCGGAGATAAGATCGGAAGACGGCGTCTTGATACGCATTTCGAAGGATTCCAGATGCTCGGCGCCAAATTCAATTACGATGCGGGTGATCACTTCTACTCGATCGAAGCCAAAAAACTGAAGGGAACTTACATTCACCTCGACGAGGCATCCGTGACCGGAACGGCGAACATCCTCATGGCCGCTGTGATGGCCGAAGGAACCACGACGATCTACAATGCAGCCTGCGAACCATACCTGCAGCAATTGTGCAAGATGCTCAACAACATGGGCGCAAAGATCTCCGGGATCGGCTCGAACATGCTCACCATCGAAGGAGTCAAAGAACTCAACGGATGTTATCACCGCATTTTGCCCGATATGATCGAGATCGGGAGTTTCATCGGGCTGGCAGCTATGACGAAATCGGAGATCACCATCAAGGATGTGAGCTATGAGAACCTCGGGATCATTCCGAACGTATTTCGTCGCCTGGGGATTAAACTCGAACGTCGCGGAGACGATATTTACATTCCCGCACAGGAATCGTACGAGATCGAAACCTTTATCGACGGATCGATCATGACCATTGCGGATGCACCCTGGCCCGGCTTTACCCCGGATCTCCTGTCGATCATCCTGGTTGTTGCCACACAGGCAAAAGGTTCGGTACTCATTCACCAGAAGATGTTCGAATCGCGCCTGTTTTTTGTCGACAAACTCATTGACATGGGCGCCCAGATCATCCTCTGTGATCCGCACCGCGCCACGGTGATCGGTCTGAACCGTGCGCATCAGCTTCGCGGTATTTCCATGACCTCGCCCGACATTCGCGCCGGAGTTTCGTTGCTCATCGCAGCACTTTCGGCCGAAGGAAAAAGCGTGATCCACAATATTGAACAAATTGACCGGGGTTATGAAGACATTGAACTTCGCCTGAACAACCTCGGCGCAGATATCCGACGTGTCCGATGAAATTAAGCGCACTTTTACTTTTCACACTCCTGTTATGCGGCAGCTTCATGCCTGCTACTAATTCTGCGGCTCCCGAGATCGAACTCGTCGGGCCAGACGGAAAAACAGTCAAACTATCCGACCTGCGCGGAAAAATGGTACTTGTCGATTTCTGGGCAAGCTGGTGCGGACCGTGTCGCCAGGAAAACCCGAACGTGGTGGAAGCTTATCACAAATACCACGACCGCAAGTTCAAAAACGGCAAACATTTCGAAGTCTTCAGCGTGTCACTCGACCGCAACGAACAGGCTTGGAAAAAGGCCATCGAAGCCGACGGACTCGTATGGGAAAATCACGGTTGGGATAAAGAAGGAAAAGCCGCAACGGCTTACGGCGTACAAACCATTCCGCAGGCCTTCCTGATCGACGGAAACGGGAAGATCGTGGCACAGGGTCAGGCATTACGCGGACTTGGCTTGCACATCGAACTGGACAAGTACGTCAAATAAAATTAAAGGATATTCGGAACAAACGTCAGGAATGTTCCGACAGAAACAAGCCAGCCTAAACCTGCTGTTATTAGCACCAATACGTTTTTTACCACTTCATCCCGATTCGGATTTCTAAAATACAATTCCCGGTTCCTGTTAAGTTTTCGAATGAAGAACGGCAACATTACCACGTTCATTACAGGAATGATCACCAACACATATTCGTGGATTAAAACGCTGCCTGTCACATAAATCACGGTAATCAATACCAGTGTAACCGGCAAGGAGAGCCAGAACGCTTTACGCATGTTTGCAGCCTTCATTGAAACAGCGAATAACAGGAACAAAAAAGTGGCCGTAAGGATGCCGGGAATAATAAAAATGAATAAAAGTAGGAAAGCGAACATCCCTTAACCCGCCTGCGTTTGCATTGCCAGTTTAGCCATGGTTCCAAGTACGGAGGTCACTGCTAGCAAAAACAACAGGCCGGAGAAAACAATCGCTCCTACGTTTCCGCGCGCTTTTCTGCGATTCGTTTGTGGAAAATACAGGTGGCGCTGGCGTACCAGGCGTACAATAAAAAACGGGATCAGTACGATTATGATCAGCAGGGTGAACAGCGATGCATTCACAGCTACCCACGGATTTTCTCCGCGCATCATAACCGACATCACGATCGAGATCAATAAGCCTGTAAAGAGTGATCCGAGCAACAAAACGCCCAGGCGTCTGCCGGTTCCGAAAATGGCCAGGGCCAAAAATAGCAGCAGCATTGCTGAAAGTCCTCCCATATTTTTATCTTTTCGGTTTCAAAGGTATTAAATGTATTCGTTTGGTAAAAGACTATAACCGATCCGCAGTGCATATCCTTTGGATTTTAACACCACTTATTTGTATATTTATTCAGATCATATCGTTTGTTTCAATAAATGGATTCCCATGAAATATTTGGCAACGGGCTGCTTTCTGTGCTGCTTTGTATTTTCCACGAATGCCCAAACAGCAGTGGCATTTTCCGGAATTCTGAATAATAGTTTGTTAACCAGGAAAACGGAATACTTCAAAGGAGATTTTCCGGCATCTTTTGGCTATGGACTCTCGGCATCTTTTGAGAATTGGGATAGTGATAAAGCCGGAGTGAGATATGCCATGAACTGTTCTTTCAATCGCACTGCATTTGTCTATAACAATTATGGTATGAGTTATGATTATAAGCGAAATGTGCATTATCAGTTCTTGATTTTCAATCTACAGATCAACTACCTTTTTCGCGTCGTTAAAAAAGACAGAATTCGTTTCGATTTAACTTACGGCATAAGCCTTGCTGGCCTGTTCGGACAATCATCTTATGGCGACGG
This sequence comes from uncultured Flavobacteriales bacterium, assembly GCA_964389755.1. Lineage (GTDB taxonomy): Bacteria > Bacteroidota > Bacteroidia > Flavobacteriales_D > Crocinitomicaceae > JBBSUQ01. Next base: position 12,739 of record CAYMEW010000006.1, read on the forward strand.
CTCTCAATCTTCCATCACGACATCTTACGATTCTTTGGGGCATCCCCACCAAGGATGGACTTCGAATACGTGGACGCGACCCAAAACCTCAGGCAATTATCTACAGCCTTTCAACTGCGGAGTAGATTTTGGTATGCGCTTCATTTTTGGCCAGAATGATCATATTCAATATTTCATTGAAAACGATTACACCTTATATCTTATTAATTTTCTTGCAGGAGAACAGGAGGAAAAGATTCCTTCCAGTTTACTGTTAATGCCTGATTTACATTTGGGCATAATTTATAATCTCCAATAAATGCCACTGCTTCGAACCGGTATATTCAAAGTTCTCACGACTCATTCAACGAAAAAATTTTAAGAAAAGCGATTTTTGCATGCGGGTGCGTCGTACTTTTGCTCCACTTTTTTAAACGGTATGGCAATCTGGGAGAATGAAAATTGGGATGCGTGGATGGACGAACTGGCATCGCGCGACTTTATAGTGATCGATCAGTTTCTGCCTGCTGAAATGTATGCGCGTATGCGCAGCTTCCTGGTCAAAAAATTACGGGAAGATGAATTTGAAAAGGCCGGTTTGGGATCACTCTTCAACAACCAGGTTGATACGCGTATTCGTGGAGATTACACGTACTGGCTCGATAAAAAACGCGATGAACATCTTTCCGCTTTTTTTGAACTGGTAGAAGAACTGAACCTGCAACTCAACCGTGCCTGTTTCTTAAGCCTGGGCGGCTACGAATTTCACCTGGCCTGGTATCCTCCGGGAACGTTTTACCAAAAACACGTGGACCGTTTCAAAGACCGCTCGAACCGCATGATCTCCGTGGTCATTTACATGAACGAAGCATGGAAAGACGGGGACGGCGGCGAACTAAAAATCTACCGGCCAGATGAGGAAATCCTGGTTGAACCTTTGGCCAATCGTTGTATTTTATTCAAAAGCGACGTCACGGAACACGAAGTGATGACTACAAACGCAGGTCGTTACAGCCTGACCGGATGGTTACTACACAAACCGTCCACGGTCGGGTACCTCTTTGGGAACGGAATTTAAACGATTTTCGATTCGAAAAACTGCCAGAGCGGGTCATCCGGAACGGGTGCCGTTACGCTGATCTCTTCGTCGCGCGTGGGATGGGTAAACGTTAATTTGCGTGCGTGCAGCGAAATGGAAGCATCTTTATTAGCCCGGCGGGCGCCGTATTTCACGTCTCCTTTGATGATGCATCCGATGTGCGCCAGTTGTGCACGGATTTGGTGATGTCGCCCTGTTTCGAGCATTACTTCAAGCAGGTGATACTTATCCGAGGACGCCAGTAAAGTGTAAGTCAGGATCGCTTTTTTGGCACCCGGAACCTCTTTTCCGTACACGTACGATTTGTTCTGCGCTTCATTCTTTTTCAGGAAATCGACCAGTTTATCGGATTTCTTCGGAGGTTGTTGTTCCACGATCGCCCAGTATACTTTATTGGTTTCTTTATTGCGAAACTGATCGTTCAGCCTGGCGAGTGCTTTACTGGTTCGTGCAAAGATCAGCACGCCGCTTGTGGGCCGGTCCAGGCGATGTACAACTCCGCAAAACACATTTCCGGGTTTGTTGTACTTTTTCTTCAGGTACGCTTTGATGCGTTCCGGAAGCGGTTCGTCACCCGTTTTATCTCCCTGTACGATCTCCGATGCCCTTTTATTGACAAGTATCACGTGGTTATCTTCCCACAGTACGGGTAATTCCATCTTAATATTGTTCGTTCTCGTTCGGGAAATCACCGGATTTCACATCTTCGATATAGCGGTGGAATGAACTTAGCATTTCCTCGTACAAATTGTGATACTTACGCAGGAAGCGCGGACTGAATTCATTATTGATTCCCAACATGTCGTGCACCACGAGTACCTGTCCGTCCACGCCGTTTCCGGCACCGATACCGATAATCGGGATGGAAACTTCTTTTGCTACGAGGGCAGCGAGATGCGCCGGGATCTTTTCAAGTACAATGGCAAAGCAACCCGCTTCTTCAAGCGCTTTCGCGTCGGCCAGGAGCCGGTCAGCCTCTTCTTCTTCTTTGGCGCGCACCACGTACGTACCGAACTTATAGATCGATTGTGGTGTAAGCCCGAGGTGACCCATTACCGGGATACCGGCAGTGAGGATGCGTTCAATGGATTCGAGGATCTCGCGTCCGCCTTCCATTTTCACGGCATGACCGCCCGATTCTTTCATAATGCGTATCGCACTGGAAAGCGCTTCTTTGGAGTTTCCCTGGTAAGAACCGAAAGGCATGTCCACAACTACCAGCGCACGGTTTACGGCGCGAACCACTGAGGATGCGTGGTAGATCATTTGCTCGAGCGTGATCGGAAGTGTCGTTTCGTGCCCCGCCATGACATTGGACGCACTGTCTCCCACGAGGATCACATCGATCCCGGCCGTGTCGATAATACGAGCCATGGAAAAATCATAGGCCGTGAGCATCGAAATGCGCACACCTGAGTTCTTCATTTCCTGTAACACATGGGTAGTTACTTTCCTGATATTTTTATGTACGGACATAGTACCGAAATTTTATTTCTGATGAATGCATCGCACGTCGATACATTGACACGAAGGTACGGAATTTCGATTAGCTGCCAATGTGAAAAAGGGCATCCCCCTTATTGACGATGGGTGATTCATTGACGCAGAACACGAAACCGGACATGTGCGATTTCACTTTTCGTTCAATCTTCCCGAAGGGGTCGGTCACGATTCCGAGTGTGTCGTCCACCGTAACCTCAGAGCCATTCACCACGAGCGACTGGAACATCCCGGAATTGGGCGCGCGCAGCCAGCGGCTTTCGCGGATCAGCACGGGATCGCGCTCCACGGAGGCTTCCACGCGAAAATGACGGATATCGAGGTGATCGAGCAGGCGCTTTACACCGTCCAGGCCTTCCTGAACGATCTGTTCTTCAATGCTGTTGTCTTTTCCGCCTTCAAATAAGAGGATCTTCTTACCGCGCTTGTGCATTTCTTCGCGGAGGGACTTATGGATATAGGCCGAATTTACGATAAAGGGCGGGTTGAAAACGCGCGCCAGTTCGAGGCTTTCCGAATCGTCAAAAACACAGCGAATCTGTGCGAAATTATTACGTTGATTGCTCCCGGTATGAAAGTCGACCACATAATCCGCCACCGGTGTGATTTCTTCGATAAAATGCCAGGCAAACTGGCTTGCCAGCGATCCGTTCTTACTTCCGGGAAAACTCCGGTTCAGGTCACGGCGGTCCGGAACTTCACGTTGCATGGAGAGAAAGCCCAGGATATTGAATACCGGCACGCAAATGATCGTTCCGGCGCTCGGTTTGTTCCACCCTTTGCGAATGACGCGGCGGACAATCTCCACTCCGTTGATCTCATCACCGTGCATTCCGGCCATCAGCAAAATGGTAGGTCCGTCTTTTTTGGCGCGTTCCACGATAACCGGGATCTGTACCGGAGTATGTGTGTGCAGGCGTGCTACTTCGAGGTTCAGCTGTGCGCCTTTTCCGGGCATTATTTCATGTCCGAGGATTACCATTCGCTTGTTCTTTCCTGCCATGTAGTTTAAGGAGTCACGTTTTTTTCAATGTACTGGATAATCTTGGAAGCAATATCCGTTTTAGTGGTTTTTTCTATGCCTTCCAGTCCGGGAGACGAATTCACTTCGAGTACGAGCGGGCCGCGCTCAGACTGCAACATGTCCACACCGGCCACACCCAGTCCGACCGCATGTGCCGAACGAATGGCCGTCGCTTTTTCCTCTTCGGTCAGTTCAATGATCTGCGAAGAACCACCGCGGTGCAGGTTCGAGCGGAATTCACCGGGTTTTCCCTGGCGCTTCATCGCCCCGACAACCTCTCCGTCTACCACGAAGGCCCGGATATCAGCACCTTTGGCCTCGCGAATGAATTCCTGTACGATCACGCGCGCTTTGAGTCCGTTAAATGCTTCCAGTACCGAAGAAGCGGCATTCTCATTTTCGGCGAGCACGACTCCGAGTCCCTGCGTTCCTTCCAGCAACTTAAGCACTACCGGCGCTCCACCGGCCGATTCCACGACGTGTCCCACGTTCTTTGAATAATTCGTAAACACCGTTTTGGGCAGCCCGATCCCTTCTTTCGAAAGGACCTGCAAACAGCGCAGTTTATCACGACTGTGCACGATCCCGCGGGAACTAACCACGGAAAACACACCCATCATCTCAAACTGACGCACCACGGCCGTACCGTAGAACGTAACCGAAGCACCGATTCGCGGGATCACGGCATCGAAACCTTTGAGGTATTTGTCACCATAAAAAAGCGAAGGTCCGTTTTGCTCGATTTCGATGTTACATCGGGAGTGATCGATCACATGTGCCTCATGCCCGAGTTCGGTGGCCGCTTCAACCAGCCGGCGCGTAGAATAGAGGTATGGATTTCGGGATAAAATTGCAATTTTCATTTCGTCAGAATCTTGATGCGAAAGTATGTTTTATTCTTGTTTCTTTTTCTGCTTTTTAAGCCGGTATGATAAATTAACTTTTGAGGTATCGATCACGAAGCGCTTATTCAGTATTTTCCGCCCGACCAGGATCGGATTTCGCATGTTATTACGCATCGTCAGGGAGAAGTCCGCGGTAACAATTTCCCCGAAAAGCAGTATATCGAGCCTGATGAAATAACGAAGCTGTGCCTCCCCGGTCGAAGCTTTGACGTTTTTCTGCCAGAAGTCCGTAAAGGTAAATTCGCGTCCGTTGTATTTCGGATGTTCCGCATCGAGGAAGATGACTTTCAAAACCGCTCCGTCGGCCGTTTCTTCCACACGCATGCTGCTGCAATGAATACTACACGAATAGGCGCCGGAGTCGATCTTTACCTCCACGTTTTCCAAGCCGATTCCCGGCAGGTCGAGCCGGTCTTTGCGTCCGATGGTTTTCAATTCAGGTAATGCCGTCATTCTCCGAAAAATTGTTCGTAATAGGCACGGCAGTTTTCATCGCGTGCAGCGGCATAGGCCATCAGTTCTTCTCCTTCCTCTTCTTTACCCAGGAAATACAGGGCTGCTCCTTTTTCGAACTTATAGTACATGTTTGCCGGGAATTCCTCCGCAAGTTCACTGAACAGTTTTTCGGATTCCTCGAGGTGTTCGGCATTCATCGCACAGGTCGCGAGCATTTCTTTGAGGGTGGCATTCTTACCGATTTCATACGCTTTCTTACTATTGGTGTATGCTTTGTCGTAATCTACGTAATCTTCCCCGTATTTCCCCATGTATACCATCGCATAATCGTTGTATACCTCCATTTTATCGCCTTTCCTGGCGCGTGCCTTATCGAGGTTCATCAGTCCTTCCTGTACATTTCCCTTTTCCAGCGCCAGTTCCGCTTTATTGAGGTACCAGGTGTACGATTCCTTTTCCGCTTTTTGAACACCTTCCTGCAGGTAGAAGAGCATCGAATCTTTCTGATCCATGAATCCGAACACGATTGCGAGGTTACGGCACAGGTTGGCCTGTAATTCGGCGTCGGCCTCCGTATATTGACGAGCTTCCCGGAAAGCGATCAGCGCTCCTTCATAATCCTGCCGGTTCATCAGTTGTACTCCTTTTGTGTTCAGTTGGTCGAGCCGTTCGCTGTGTTCGCGACCTTTGCCACAGGACAGGAATACCAGTGCGATCAAAATGAATAATATGCGTTTCATGTTCTTTTTTTGAAATAATGATTTAAAACTATTAATTTTGCCAGAGAGAAGCAGGCAGCGGAGCATCATTTTCTGAATAAAATAAGATTTTTTCTGATTTTTTCGGAATACGTGCTTCCATGTCGGGATTTCTTCTTAATATTGCACCCCGATTTGCGGGATACACAAAAGAAATTAAGCGTCATGAATATTATACAGGAAATTCAGAATGAACTGGTTGAGGTAAAAAATTTCCCTGAATTCAAAAGTGGGGATACCATCACCGTATCATATAAGATCAAGGAAGGTAACAAAGAACGTATCCAGCAGTTCCAGGGAGTTGTACTCCAGCGACGCGGATCGGGTGTTACCGAAACGTTTACCATTCGCAAAATGTCCGGTAACATCGGTGTGGAACGTATCTTCCCGATCGCTTCACCGTTTATCGAAGAGATTAAGGTGAACAAGCGTGGTTCCGTACGTCGTGCACGTATTTTCTACTTCCGTGAGCGTACCGGTAAATCTGCTCGTATCAAAGAAAAACGAAGTTTCACCCACTAATCCGGGGCATACACTATATTTTCAGAGGGTTTTCAGTTTTGAAGACCCTTTTTTTATTCCTTTGTAGTAGCAATTTACTCCTGCAATGAACCGGAAACCCCGCAAAAAACACGTTCGCCGACGCAAAAGCAGTAAAAAGAAAAAACTGCCGGGAGCCTTCATCGTTGCCGGGCTTCTTCTCGCACTTTCCTTAGCCGGTGCCTATTACTATTTCTTCATTTACCGCGAAGAAGTTTTCCTGCGCGAACGCTCCGATTTTCTCCGGGAAATACCGGCAGGATACCAGTCTGTCGGGATCGATATCTCACATCACCAGGGAAAGGTGAACTTTGACAGGCTTTTCGTTAAAGAGCGCTACGACACGTTAATCAGCTGGGTATACCTCAAGGCCACGGAGGGCGACGAACACCTCGACCGCGAGTACACGCGTAACCGTGAAAAGTTAAACGAACTAGGCATTCCGAACGGCGCTTATCATTTCTTCCGGACGAAAGAATACCCACGACCGCAGGTGGAACACTTCCTGGAGACCTGGAAAGTACGCGACGTGGACCTTCCGCCGGTGCTGGACGTGGAGACCGAGGGCTTTTCGGATTCGGACCTGTGCGCCAAGATGCATATCTGGCTGACGGAGGTTGAAAAACGTACCGGTTTCCGGCCGGTGATCTATACCTCCCTTCACTTTTACGAAACGAAGTTCAAAGGGCAGTTTCCCTCGCACCAGTTCTGGATAGCAGCCTATACGCGGCAGCCACCTAAAAACGATCCGCAGATCATTCACTGGCAGTATTCGGAGGACGGTGAACTACCGGGTATCGGTGAGAAAGTAGACCTGAACGTTTCCAAAGTAAGGTACTGAAACGCGCGCTCATACCGGGAACTGCCGGATATTTTTAGTAAGTTCGCATGAACTAAAACGAACGGACATGCGCACTCTTGGCATTGCAGCTCTTGCACTTTTACTGTTTTCATCCTGTAAGACCACTAAACTGGTTCGCCTGCTTCGCAGCGGTGAAACGCAGACAGCGGAGGAAAGTTTCCTGGCAGAAGTACCTTTCGAGGATAACATGGGCCTGGTGATGATCCCGGTAAAGATTGAAGGAAAGACCTTCCGGTTCATCCTGGACACAGGCGCTCCCAACGTCATTTCAATGGAAACAGCCGAAGCGATCGGTGCGAAGAAACACCTCAGCCAGTCTACCGGCGATTCTCAGGGCGTCAAGAACGACCTGGACTTTGCGTATTTGCCCGACATCGAGATTGGCGGCATTGTCTTTCATCATACGGGCGGCGCGATCGCGGACCTCAAACAATCACACGAGGTAGGATGCCTGAGTGCCGACGGTCTGCTCGGTGCAAACCTGATGCGGCAGGCTTTCTGGGAGATCGATTTTACCACGCACAAAGTACGCATTGCTTCAAGCCTGGCGCTCCTGGAAGTGCCTTCCGATGCGCCGAAACTCAGTTTTAAGACCGTGCTTTCGGGTACTCCCAAGGTTTCTGTTTACTACGAGGGCGTGGAAGACAAGAACGTAACCGTCGACTTCGGTTCCCGTGGTTATTTCAGCACCTCCGATAAAACGATCGAACAAATTGAGAATTACGAGGAGCTGCCATCCTTCAGTGGCTACGGAGCCCGGTCTTCCGGCTTATACGGTACGGGTGAAAACGACACCACGCATGTCATTCGCATTCCCGAAGTACGTGTCGGCGATATTGTATTGAATGAGCAGGCGATCGAATACGATGCCCACCGTGCCAGGACGATCGGGACGGAATTCTTCCGCCATTACCGCACCGTTATCGACTGGGAGGAAGAGGTGATTTACTTTATTCCACACTCCACCCCGGATAAGCACGATTTCGAAGCGTTCGGTTTTTCACCGGTCTTTTCGGATGACGTGTTGAAAGTGGGATATATCATCCCGACGTCGGAGGCAGCAATGAACGGCATGGCCGTCGGAGACCAGATATTATCGATCAACAATCTGGACTTTGCCGGGATGACGATTGAAAAGTACTGTGTTCTTTTACAGGAGGACCTCCTGCGCCGTTCGGATGTGCTGACAGTCCATTACATTCACGACGGAGTAAAGCATACGGTCGAGCTTTCAAAACAAAACTTCCTGGAATAAACGAATCAGATCTCTGACTCAAGTGCGGGGTATTTGCGACGTGCCTCATTGCGCGAGCATGCGTTGAAATGCCACCATTCGGTCGGAATATTCCGAAATCCCTGCCCGTTCATCACTTTACGCAGTAGCTTCCGGTTATCGACCTGTTGTTGTGTCAGCATTCCCTTTGCGAGATAGAACGCTTCTTTTTCGGGATAGGCTATTTCACGGATATCGTCGTAGCCGGCCCCCATGTCCAACAGGTTCCCGGTACTGTCCAGGATGCTCACATCCACGGCCGCTCCGTAATTATGTACACTTCCGTGGGCGGGATTCGACACGAACTTACCGCGTTTCCAGGCCGGTATGGAATCGAGGGCATCCCACATTTTTTGCTGCACGTTTCTAGGGCGCACGGCGTCGAAGATGACCAGGTGAAACCCGGGTTTTAACGCTTCGAGCTGTTGTTGCGCTTTCGCCAGTCTTTCAGCCACGTCCTGTTGGAGGTAAGCCGTCTGAATGTAGTCGTACAGTTGCATTCCCATAAAGTTATTATCCGTACTGTATCGCAGATCTATGCGAATATCGGGGGCGTATTCGCTGACCGGAACCAGGCCGAGTTCTTCAAAATGCCGGCGAACACGCGGATCTTCCGCTTTCAAGGGTTGTTTGGTGTGAATCGAATCTTTCGTTCTATGCGTCAGATTTTTACCTATTCGAGGAACCCGGTCGGGATTGTTTGTACAGGCAACGGAAAGTATGAACAGCGAAGAAAATAACAGAAACCTCATGGATCCAAACGTAAAAACTAAAGCGTGAAAAGTCAAGAATAAAAGTTTTAATTTACTTTTGCCACAAAATTCGTTAAAATGCCGAAGATCTCACAGAAAGGGATGAATATGCCCGCCTCTCCCATCCGAAAGTTGGTTCCGTATTCCGAAAAGGCCTTCCATGAAGGGAAGACGGTGTATCACCTCAACATCGGGCAACCGGACATAGAAACTCCGCAGGTTGCGCTTGATGCCATTCATTTGTACGATGCCAAAACGATCATTTACAGCCATTCGGCGGGTTTTGAATCTTACAGAAGTGGTCTTGCGGCTTATTACCAGCGTAGCGGGATCCAGGTGAACAAGGAGGACATCCTGATCACGACGGGGGGATCTGAAGCACTGGTTTTCGGATTTATGTCGACCTGTAACCCGGGCGACGAAGTAATCATCCCGGAACCATTTTACGCGAATTACAACGGTTTTGCGGTGATGGCAGGCCTGAACGTGGTACCGGTAACGGCCACGATCGAGAACGGTTTTGCGCTTCCGCCGGTAGAGGAGATCGAACAAAAGATCACTTCCCGCACGAAAGCCATCGTGATCTGTAACCCGGGGAACCCGACGGGATACCTGTATTCGAGGGAAGAACTGGAAAAACTGCGCGATATTGTCAAAAAGCACGACCTGTTCCTCTTTGCCGACGAGGTGTATCGTGAGTTCTGTTATGACGGCGCCACTCCTTTTTCGGTGATGAACCTCAGTGGCATTGACGAAAACGTGATCATGATCGATTCAGTTTCGAAACGTTATTCCATGTGCGGTGCACGGATCGGGGCGCTGATCTCGAAAAACCCAAAGGTGATGGAAACGGCACTTAAATTTGCGCAGGCACGCCTCTCTCCTCCCACGGTTGACCAGATCGCTGCCGAAGCTGCCCTCAGTACCCCGCAAAGTTATTTTGACGATGTGGTGGAAGAATACGTGGAACGCCGGAACATCATGGTAGACGGACTGAACAATATCCCGGGCGTATATTGTCCGAAACCGAGCGGTGCTTTTTATTGTGTGGCGCGTTTCCCGGTGGATGATGCCGAAAAGTTTTGCCAGTGGCTGCTCGAAGAGTTCAGTTACGAGAATGAAACGGTAATGATGGCACCGGCCAGCGGATTTTACTCGACGGAAGGTGCCGGTAAGCAGGAAGCCCGTATTGCATACGTTCTGAACCGCGAGTCACTGGTGCGGGCAGTCAAATGCCTCGAAGAAGCGCTGAAAGTGTACCCGGGACGTTTGTCTTAAACCGGTTGACGAAAGAACGTTTCCTACTGTTATAATTTAAACAGATCGTTCAAAACAGGTACAGATAATACAGTATCATTACTTGTGCTATACTGATGCTATACTTGTGCTATATACCTGAAGTACTTCTCCCTGCGGTTTCAGTGTGAGTGTGGAGTGTGGAGTGTGGGCACGAGTAGGATACTCGCGCCAGCGATAGAGAATGATCCCGGAAGTACTTCTTCCTGCGGTTTCAGTGTGAGTGTGACCCGGAAGTACTTCTCCCTGCGGTCGAAGACTTCGGGTTTTTCAGTGTGAGTTTGAGTTTTGAGTGTGAGTTGGTGGACTTCAGGTTTCAGTGTGAGTGTGGAGTGTGAGTTGGTAGTTTTGTGCGGCGTTTTTTCCGGCGATGAATCCGGTAGTCCAGGCGGCCTGAAAGTTGAACCCACCCGTGATACCGTCAATATCGAGTACTTCGCCTGCAAAGTACAGACCCGGATACTTTTTGCTTTGCATGGTCTTAAAGTCGATCTCACCCAGGGCGATTCCGCCGGCTGTTACAAATTCCTCTTTAAAGGTCGTTTTACCCTTCACCGGATAGCGGTCGTTGATAAGGGTATTTATGAGCACCTGCCGGTTTTTCTTCCCGAGTTCGCCCCAGCGGGTCTGCCCGTTGATCTTACTTCTAAAAAGCAGGTTTTCGAACAGGCGGTTGGTGAGCGGAAAGGGATTGAAGTTACACATCATTTTTCCACCGGCTTCCTTTTCGCAGCGCGCGATACGCTCCTGTACTTGTTCTTCCCGGGCATCGTTCAGCCAGTTTACCAGGATCGCGAAATCGTAGTTTCGCTCTGCGAGAATGCGCGCTCCCCAGGCGGACAGTTTCAATACGGCCGGGCCGCTCATTCCCCAGTGGGTCACGAGTAAAGGTCCGGAGGCAGCGAGTTTTGTGCCTTCTACCCGCACGCGGGCTTCTTCCACGACATTTCCCATGAGTTCAGTGACCGGATTGCCGGGCATGTTGAATGTGAAAAGCGAAGGTACGGGTTCCACGATATCGAGTTCCAGGTTGTCGAGCCAGGCCAGGCCGGAGCGTTTGGGTGAACCACCTGTTGCCACAATGACTTTGCGGGTATAAACGATCTCTTCTGCCAGGTGAATGTGAAACGCGTTTTTCAGAGGTTCGAGTTTGTTCACATGCATCCCGGTACGGATCTCGATCTTTTTGGCCTGTGCCTCCCGGAGGAAACAATCGATAATGGTCTGTGAACTGTTGGATTCGGGGAACATGCAATTATCGGGCAGCGTGTAGAACTTCACGCCTCTTTTGGCGAACCAGTTGACGGTGGACTCTGCATTGAACTGTCCGAAGGCTTTTCGCAACTGCCGTGATCCACGGGGATAGTAGGTCGCCAGTTCCGCATTGTCGAAGCAGGCATGCGTGACGTTACAGCGTCCGCCGCCGCTTATTTTGACCTTGGCCAGCAATTTGGCGGAACGTTCGAAGATGGCTACTTTTTTTCCGGTTCCCGCCGCTTCAATGGCTGCAAAGAAGCCCGCGGCTCCCCCGCCGATGATTACAATATCGTATTTGGCAGACATGGCCGCGAAAATACAAAGGAATCAGTCTTTGTTTCGTTTCTTTTTCTTCTTTTTGCCTGTTTCGGGCAGGGCATCGTCTTCGGCGCCGGAAGAGGTGGGCGTTCCAAAGGAATAGGTTTCATTCCCGTGCTCATCGAATTTGTGATCCTCGATGATCTCGCCCTTTTTGTAGATCGTTCGTCGCTTACGAGTGTGATCGGGATAGTATTCTTCAAAAACGCCGTCAGGTGTTCCCTTGCGGTAGTTTTCGGCGGTTTGCACGGTTCCGTCATAGAAATAGGTCTTGAACTCTCCTTCTTTCACGCCTTCGTCCCAGTTTTCAGTACGCAACAGTGTTCCGTCGTCGTAATAATACTTCTGATTGCCGTCCTTTTGTCCTTTTTTGTAATTGACATCTTCAATGATCACGCCCTTTTGATTGTACACGCGAAAGGGCCCGTTCAAAAGTCCTTCGGAATAGGTATAGTCCTTATACAGTTTCGAATCGGGATAGAAGGTCTGCCTTTTTCCATTGAGTATGCCATCGGTGTAGTGTTCGATGAGGGTGGTATCTTTATCGCGGTTGAAGTAAATCTGTTCACCGGATTTCTGCCCGACATTGTAATGCATAATCCAGGCGACCTGAGTAGTACTGTCGTAGTAATAGGTCCATGTTCCGTGTTCTGCGCCCTGTATGTGATTGCGCACCACCTGCAGGCAGCCGGAGGCATAGTAAGTCGTATCGAACCCGTTCTCTTTACCGTTTACGAAGGTCACACGGCGTTCGAGCAGTCCGTTCATGTGGCAGGTCTCGCAGGTCCCGGTAAAGGGTTCTCCCGATTTTTGGGTCACGACGGTATTCGATGCCTCATCGAGTGAAAGCTTCTCATTGCAATCGATCACTCCGGCGAGTTTTCCGCATTCCCAGTCAACATATCTTCGATTTCGCATGAGGCTGTCGCGCACGCGGCTTTTCTCATAACATGGTTTTTTGACTCCGAAATCCTGTGCCAGCAGGGTCGATGAACTGATGGTAAAGAGAAAAAAGAAAAGGGTCTTCATGGGTTCCATTTGTTTTCGGAATGAATTTACAAAAAGAATACCACATAGCAGTTGCCTTAGTCGCGGTCGAGTAAATCATGCGCGGGTTTATCCGGATCGGACTTCCCCGTGACGAGCATTGCCAGGAGCCCCAGGTATATTAGCAGGTGAACCGGAAAAAGTACATAGAAGTTCATATTATCCGGAAACAAGTAATTACAAAAATTGTACAGCAGAAACAAGGGTGACAGTCCCGACATGATGCTAAAAAACTCATCGAAGGTCATCCTGAATACCGCGTACAGCAGAATCATTGTAAAGAGCAAGCGTATTCCTTTGAAATTCAGCCAAACGCACAGAAGTAATACGGCTATTTCGATTTCCATTACCCAACGAAACGTGATGATGTTTCCGTAATAGATCCGGTCAATCTCCCGATTGAAAAGCAAGAGGAGCAGGAAGACAGTGAGGAGCATTTGCCTTGTCAGGTTCAATTTACGAAGTAGCGTATTTCCCATGCAATATGTGTCAGTTTTTCCGGCTAGCGCATTTATGGTTTTGGTTTAGGCGAATCCGGTACTATTGCGATAACCAATTTGTTTTAAAAATAGCGATTTTCGAACAGCCTATTTCATTCGAGCGAATTGACCGAAGTCTGCACGTAAGAATCAAAGCTGCGGACACGTCAGTTTTCGGCGTTCAGTTCGAAATTCAGTAAATAATGTGTACTTCTTCCTCCTGATCCGGCTTTCACCAGTATTCCATTATTGATCAGATCCGTTATGTCTCTCAGGGCAGAATCCTGTGATGTCTTTGTCATTTTCGCCCATTTTGCCGTAGTCAGATTTCCTTCGAAATCGTTTAATAATTTGTTCAGCATTTTCCGTTGGCGTTCGTTGTTTACCCGGTTTCCATAAAGCATCCAGAACTGGTGTTTTCGAACGACTTTATTCATAATAGTATCGGAGGCTTGTATTGCTTTTTTAAGGCATTCCAAGAACCAGCATATCCATTTGGTTATGTCCAGATCCCCCTTTTGAGTTTGTTCCAGGATCTTATAGTATTCCTTTTTTTGTTTGTTTATTTGGGTCGACATGCTGTAAAAGCGCTGATTTATTCCATCTGCTTTCGATAGTTGCATATCGGTAATGGCTCTTGCAATTCGCCCGTTCCCATCATCAAACGGATGTATTGTCACGAACCACAAATGGGCAATAGCGGCTTTTAGTATCGGGTCTGAATCCGTATGTTGGTTAAACCAATTTATGAATCGCGTCATTTCCCGATCGAGGTATTTGGCATCCGGTCCTTCATAGTGTATGGTTTCCTTACCTATTCCGCCTGAAACCACCTGTACATCTCCGGAGCGCCATTTAGCCACTTCAATTTTATACATCCCGCTTCTTCCGGTAGGAAACAGTGCAGCATGCCAGCCGAAAAGTCGTTCATCACTTAGTATCTTATTTTCGTTTTGCGTGGCATCCAACATCATTTCAACAACTCCATCCACGTGCCTGTCGGAATTTTCCAGACCTGATTTTTCGAGACCGAGACGCGTGGCTATGGAGGAGCGCACCTGTTCGGGATTTAAAACTTCGCCTTCAATGTCGGAAGACTGTACAACGTCCTGTATTAATGTCTCCAGGTTTGCTTCGTCTTTCATGTCAAAGCCTAATAGTTCTGCCTTACCGATCAATCTTCCCTGCAGATTCCGAACCTCACTCATCAGCGAGAAAAATTGCTTTTCATCGTATTGAAAATCAGGCCATGCATTTATTTGGTGAATGTACAATCTCATCCTGTCAGCGTGAAGTATGCGGTGAATATACGCATTATTCTCCGCAAAAGTTGCGGTGATTAAGGTGTTTATTCTCCGCAAGGACAAAAAATCCTTCGTATCCGGAGTGCCAAGGGGTGAATTCCAGAAGGTGTTTCCAAAGTTTCCTTTTGTATCTTTGCAAGCATGAATCGAAGCCTTAAAATCTGTTTCGGCGGCTGCCTGCTTCTGTCAGGCCTGTTCTTTATGGGATGTCAGCAGGACCACAATGCGGACCCGGATCCGTTCGGGGCAAACAATGCACCAGATAAAAGTGAACAACTGTCGCTTGAGGAGCGGGCTCAGCGCCATGTAACGAGTCAGCTGGGAATTCCGGTTACCGAAAAGTACGACCTGCAGATCTACCGCAAGGACCTGGATGGTGATCCGAACGAAGATGCAATCATTACGGTGAATTTGCTGGAACGTGCCATTGATCGCGCCGCGGCGAGTCCGAATACGGCGAAACTGGCGGAAATCGGTTTTATGGGGAATTACAATTACTTTTTCTATTACGACGGCGGCCTGGACAAGATCTCTCCGCCGATACTCGTACCATCGAGTGCCAAAGCTCCGCTGGTGGTTCATTTTGACCGGGTATTTTCGGAAGCACATTACGACGTTCAGATCGATTATCACATCAAAGATGCGCTGTTCCGGAACTTTTATACGGTGAATAATCACACGCCAATGGAGGTGTACCAGGGCAAACTATATGATAAACTCGGCAGCCCGGGACAGGAAGCTTTCGTATTCGAGTATGAACCCGGGAGTATCAGTAAAGCGCGGGATATTCTCACCTATAAAGGCAAGATTACGAACTATAAGCCGGGAACGGATCTATTTCACTTCAAGGCGCAGATCGTGCGCGACGGCGGGCTTGTTATGTCGGCTTTCTTTAACCCGCGTGACAACAAGTATTACATCCGGACGGACGGCATGATCAAGCCTGAACAGTAGCGGCTTTCTTTATAGAAATACCTACAAAAGCTGGCGGTGCTCGGGATTTAGCAGGTCAAGCACCGTTTTTACCGGGGAAAATCCATCGGAGGGCACTTCCACGAAAATCGTATTCCAGTTGGCCATGGATCCGTTCCAGAGTCCGGGGAGTTCGCAGAAACGAATGTCCTTTCCTTTGAACTTTTTATGTACGACGAAAAACTGTGATTCATCCCTGAAGTCGCGGAGGTCGTATTTATTTCCATCGGCGTCACGTGTGTCGAGGGCAATGAGTACCGGGTTGAAATGCGAACTGCGTACCATGAGCTTGTACTGCTCCGGGTTGCGTGATATCTGTGCTTTTTCAACGATCTGTTTTTCAGCGAAAGGCTCCCCTTCCACCCAAAACGGACCGCCTCCTGCCTGTCCTTCGTTCTTCACCATTCCGCAGACACGCGTTGGACGTTTGAGGCGTTCGAGCACGGTACGGAAAGTTGCATCCGTAATGGTTCCGGGCTGAAATAACTGATAGCGCTCGTTCAGGTCGATCAGGCCCTGCAAGGTGGGTGTGTTGAGCAGGTCTGCACGCATTTCGCGAAACTCGAGGCAGATACCACCGAGCAATTTCCAGATCTGCTGCATAGCCTGTGCGCGTGAAAAGTGCTGCACATTATCGATATTACGAATAAAAATGAGGTCCGAATCGATGTCATTAAGGTTCTTCAGTAAGGCGCCATGACCGGCCGGTCTCTGGAGGTACTTTCCATCTTCGAGCAGTACCGGATCACCGTTCTCAGTGAATGCCAATGCGCTGGTCTCCGGATCCTGGCAGGAAAAACGGACCTGGTAATTATTCCCGGTCACTCCTTCCACATCCCCGATCACTTTTTGGATCTGCTTTTCGAATAGCGGCTGAATCGTAAAGTGATAGGCCGATCTTCCCGTATTAATATCGTTTCCCTGGAGAATGTGCTCCTGGATGGGGTTGAGAATGAAAGGTCCGTACGAATGAAAGGGAATGATTCCTTTCGGAATATCCGAATAGCCGAGTCCTTCTTCGTTCAGCAAAAAACTGACAAACTCTTCGAGGTCGATGTCGTTCTGTTCGATGCGCTGCCGCACTTCCGGCGGGAGTTGCCGGTAGAAAGCGAATTCACCGATGTGATTCAGAAAGCGTTCCACGAGGCTGCGGTTCTCTTCGTTGGGTTCGGTCAGGAAATCGTGGAGGAACTGGAACATGCGGGAGCCGGAACCGGACGCCGGTACAAAAAAGGTTGTTTGCGGCTGAACGGTTTCAAAACGGCTACGGAAACGGTTCAGTTCCTGTTCGGCAGGTTGGAGAATCCCGTTTCCTACTTTACAGGGAGCTACCAGTTTCATTTCCGGATGTTTCCCGAAAACCCGTTCCTTTTGCGCAGATATTTTTAAATTCGTGATCTCAGTCATTGATGTTGTTTTTACCTTTCTCGTATATCCGGTATTTAATTCGCGCCAAACGCAGGCATGGAACTCATTCTCCGTTCGTTTACGAGCTTGTGGAAAGGTGCTTAAGCGCAAAGGTTGATAAAAATTTTGATTCTTCCGTTAAAAAACTGGCTAAAAAACTGGCCTCGGACCGTTCGCGAATCACCGTTACGGATCACGGGGCGGGATCACGCGTCTCAAAGTCCAAAACCCGGCGCATAAGCTCTCTTTACAGGCATGCCTCTTCAGGAAAGAAATACGGAAAACTGCTTTATCAGCTGAGCACCTACTACCGGCCAAAGCGGATCCTCGAATTCGGGACCTCGCTGGGTATGGGAACGATCAGCCTGCATGCAGGACGTGAAGATGTTCAGGTGTCTACCGTGGAAGCTTGTTCGCAGACGCTGCTGCAGGCGATCCGAAACTTTGAAGAACTGCAGCTCGATCACATAACAACTTTTCATTCGACTTTCAACGAATTACTCGCCACCGGACGACACGTAAAGTACGACCTCATCTTCGTGGACGGGCATCATTCCGGGGAGGCCTTACTGAAGTATATGGATCAACTGGAGGCACTTTCACACGATGAAACGCTGTTCGTACTGGACGATATTCGCTGGAGCAGGGATATGTATGCTGCCTGGCAAGAATTGATCTCAGCGGAAAAGTATCATGTTTCCATCGACCTGTTCCGAATGGGCGTGTTGGTGAAACGGCCCCACCAGGCCAAGGAGCATTTTACGATCAGAATGTAGCGGTGATCAGGTCGAGCACTCCCGACTGATCGGCAAGTGGTACGGCCACGTTGCGCTTTTCCAGATTCATTTCATTCGTGCCTTCCGGATGTAAATCCGAGATCATCCCTTTCTTTGTAATAGCTATCGAACTAACGGCAGGCGATGCAGAGAGTGTCTGCGTAACCGTTACTTCCTCAAGTTCATCGGACCGGATCTTACCAGCATCCACCCTTTGTGTCGCGGCAGTACTGAAATTATAGGCAGGCGATTCCGCAGCGCGGTTTTTTCTCAACATCAGGTCAGGCTCTGGTGCCGGTTCTTCTCGCGTTTCTACTAAATCCGGAGGCATTGCAACATGTTGCTGCCTGTGCTCTACCCGTATGGGATTGTCACTCTTTAAGTCTTTTTGCTTAACATTTACCGATTGCGTCTCCTTCATTTCCGGCTCGGGTTCCGCAACTACAGGTTGCTCCGTCTCCGGGACTTCCGCTTTTGCCAGGCGTTGTTCCTGCCGGTCAACTGTTGTCAGGAAGGGAATTGTGAGCAGGACCACCACTAACATTGCCGCGACCTGGATCAGGGGCCTGCGGTAAAAAGGTTTGTTCTCCGGATAGAGCACTGCCAATGCCCCGTTGTACCAGAACGGGACTTTTTTCGAAGCGTGTTTTTCGGCGAAAAGGGCATCCAGGCGCTGCTTGGTTTCGGGACGAGGTTGTACGCGTTCATTTCTCCGGAACATTTCGGCACCGAGCACGGTCATTTTGAGCTGTTCAAACTCGACCTCATCGGCAAACCATTCGGTGTACTTCGTCCGCTCCGTGGGAGTAAGCGTTTCGTACGAACGGTGAAGCAATATGTCTTTTAGTTCTTTTTCCATGTTATTTATGCAATAACGGGTTAAATTCTTTGAGTCCTTCGGCGAGGTAGCGTGTTGCGTAAAACAGTCGGGATTTCACGGTTCCCTCGTTTGCCCCGGTTACTTCGGCAATTTCTTTGATGGACAGGCCGTCCAGGTGACGCAGGGAGAATACTTCCCGGTGTTTGTCTTCGAGGGCGCCCAGTTTTTCGGCAAAAGCATCCGCGAAGAAATTTTCATGTACTTCCTGCTCGACGTTCGAATGGGCTTTCCCCTGGTAGCTTTCGTCCAGCCCGTTCTGTGTATTACTGCGCACTTCCTGCTTTTTGTATTCGTTCTTACACATGTTATTGGCCACGGAATAAACCCAGGTCCTGAAAGAGCGGGAAGTATCGAAGAGTTCCGGGCGCTGTACGATCTTTGCGAAGAGGTCATGGATAAAATCTTCCGCTTTCTCGCGGTCTTTCCAGAGCATCCGCATGAAATACGCGAGCAACGGGGAAGCGTAGCGACCGTAGAGTTCGTCGAAGGCACGTTTATCTCCTGCCGCGAGCTCCCGCATCAGCACTTCATCCGAAAAATCGGCGTATTTCTTTGAGAACAGCCCCATTAATCCGTTTTCTTCAATTTCTGTACCGCTTCGTACTTATTGCACTGCGTGGCAACCCGGTTGATCGCAGCGTCCGTTTCGTCCAGCAGATCCTGCCTGTTGTTTCTCTGGTAAACCGTTCGGAGTACAAAGAGCATCGGAAGGTAATTGGCCGCCAGTTCACGTGCTTTTTCCGTTACTGCATTTTGCGGAAAATCGCGATCGAGGACTCCCTGCCAAAGCGTTTCGTTGCCGTCGAAGTTATCTTCCAGGTTTTCGGCATAGCGGAACGTCAGCCCCCACACGAACAGTTGCTTTTTCAGCGGGAGCAGGTATTCTTTCGGGATGGTCATGGAAAGGGACACTAATTTGTCGGTATTCTTCCGGCACAACTGTTCGAGGTAGGTTACATCCACCTCTTTGCGGTCCGGTATCGCCAGGCCTTTCGCGCGCAGCTGATCCCGGTAAACAGCACTTTGCAATAATTCGAGTGAAACGATTGTTACATCGGTACGCACCCCTTCGATCAGTTGCTGATAGACTGCACCGTAGGTATCATCTGTTCCGTGTGTAACGAGAAAACCACCTGGCGGAACAGAATTTAGCATATCCCGGTCATAGGTAAGTACTTCACGCGCCAGTCGACCAGAATTGACCAGTTTATCTGCGTAGTTCTGCTGCATTTTTTGGTTCCCGGTGATCATTCCATACGCAAGCATCTGGAGTTGTACGTCTGCATTTTCCGGTCGAATGTGCTCTGCTTTTGCAAGGTGTTCGAAGCGTGCGGTGTCATAATTCCCGGACACGTAGCTGAAATAATGGTACTCAAAACTTTCCGGAGCCTTACGTTTCAGGTCGGCCACGTTCTGATCCATCTGAAACTGCTGAACCGCCGACGGCGAACGCGAAGTTCGTTGTGTACCGATCGCGTAATCGAGCCGATAGAGTTCAACGCTCTTAAGTGTACTTTCGGATGTTTTACCGGATTTCGCGGGAGCCATTTCCTTATTCAAAACAGGTGCTGCCTGAAAAGATACGCTATCCGTTGTTCTCGTTTCAGTTTGTGCAGGCGGGGAAGTCAGCACATTGTTATTGTAGTGCGCGTTCTGGTTCTGATTGCCGTTAGACTGTCCCCAAACCAGGATCGGGACAAACAGGAACACGCCATATATCAGAAAAAATTTCATTATTTTTAAAAACTATACCCGGTGGTACACTCCACTTCGAAAAAGGTTCAATGTGAAGGTACAATATATTGTGGAATGACGAAAGAAGAATTCGGTAAATGCCGTTTGGTGCGAAAACTGGAACTGTTGCGTAGTGACGGTCTGTACGTGGGGGCACGCGAATTGCCTTCGCACCGCGTTCATTTATTTAGCCTGGGTGGTTATTTCGTTGAGATGTTCGTACTCAAAACACTCAACCAGGTGCAATGGATCGAGGTACAGGAAAACACGGCCATTTTACAGGAGTATACGGAGGACCTGGACTGGAAGGACGAGCTCGGACTTTAATTCCTATTTTTACCGCATGGAACTACACCCCTATCTTTCCAGGCTTCGCAAAGCCGTGAAGGCCGAGGATCGCGAACAGGAGATCCGCTATACGGCTTCCGATGCGAGCTCCGTAAAAGCACAACGCAATTCGGGACTGGTTTTGCATCCCGTGCGAATCAGCGGCCGCAGTTACGGTTACCTCGATTACCCCGAAATCGCTTTCAGACTTCCTTTTCCGCAGGATACCTCCCTGTTTCGCAGCGGCGTACCGGTAGCCTGTTTTGCCGAGGGTGAAGAAAGCATCCGGGGATTACTGCTCGACTTCGACGGAAAACAAGGAGAATTCAGGTTACACGCATCCGAAGTCCCTGACTGGCTCGAGGACGGACAAACAGGATTGCGACTCCTGCCCGACCGCAAAACGCATGAAGTGATGTTGCAGGCACTCGAGCGACTTCCGGAAGACCGCGCACTCTACCAGCGATTCCTCGCTACGATCGGAGAAGCTGAAATTCCAAAAACCGAAGCGAAGAGGAGTATCCCTACATTTTTGAATGCGACATTAAATGAAAGTCAGCAAGCAGCCGTGAGCGGCATCCTTTCCGAAGAACCTTTTACGATTGTACACGGTCCGCCGGGAACCGGTAAAACAACGACGCTTGTTGAAGCCGTACGGCAACTGGTCGGTACCGGGAAAAAAGTGATCGTCAGTGCCAGCGGGAATGCAGCCGTGGATCACTTTACACGTGAACTGATCCGTTACAAGGTGTCCGTGCTCCGGCTCGGAAATAGCGTAAAGACCGATGAAGCAGTACTGCCGCACACGCCCGAAGGGAAATTATCAGGCAGCAGCTACCAGAAAGAGATCCGAAAATTACGACTGCGTGCAGAAGAACTCCGCAAAATGGCACTTCAATATAAGCGGAGGTTTGGAAAAGAAGAGCGTGAACAACGGCGCTTATTGTTGCGCGAGGTCAAATCCATCCGGAACGAGATCCGCGAGTTGCAGGAATACGCCGAGGATAAGTTCCTGGAAGAAGCACAGGTCATTTTAGGCACGCCGATCGGTCTGCAGACACTGTACAGTCGGCAGCAACGTTATGACGCACTCTTCATCGATGAGGCCGGCCAGTGTACCGAGCCGCTCGCCTGGACGATCATCCCGCTTGCCACGAAGATCGTATTAGCAGGAGATCATCACCAGCTTCCGCCAACCGTACTTTCCGAAGAAGCACAGAAACTCGGGTTACGCATTTCCGTGCCCGAACAGTGGATCAAACACATCCCTCAGGTTTTCTTACTGAATACACAATATCGGATGCCGGAAGGGATTGCCGGTTTTTCAAACAACTGGTTTTACGAGGGAAAATTGCATAGCCATTCTTCCGGGGAAGGACAGATCACCTTCATTGATACGGCCGGTTCGGAAGCCGTGGAAAAAAGCGGTGAGGAAGGCGCCAGTCTTGAAAATGAGGCCGAGGCGAACCTGATCACCCAACTAATTGCCAGCGAAGGACTGTTACCCGAAAATACAATTGTCATTTCACCCTATTCCGGGCAGGTTGCGTTATTGAAAGAAAAACTCGACCGCGCTTTTCGCATCAGCACGATCGACAGCTTCCAGGGACAGGAATGTGATCATATTATAATTTCACTGGTGCGCAGCAACGATACCGGTAAGATCGGCTTTCTGTCCGACTACCGCCGTATGAATGTGGCGATCACACGCGCACGCAAGAAATTGTTCGTTGCCGGTGACAGTACCACGATCGGAACCGATGCGTTTTTCAACGCGTTCCTGGAATACGTGGAAAAAAACGGTGCTTATCGCAGTATCTGGGAATTCGCACTTTGAGTTATTGCTTCGTCAGTGTAATGGTTTCGGTCTGGCCATCAGTTGTGGCCGTCATCACAAAGGTATTGTCGCTTTTGGACGAAATACGGTAATTGTAGATTCCTTTTCCGGTCAGTTGTTCCTGGCTAAAAACATCGGAGCGAAATGAAATGTATTCTCCTTTTTCCGTAACCATATAGCGCCCGGTCAACTCTCGTGGATAGCTGCTTGTATTTCCATCCGAATAAGTCATGGTTTCCACTCCTGAAAACGTGAAGGGACACCCGTTCTGCTTTCGGAGGTTGCATTTTTCAAAGTTAAACGTACCCGTCAAATTACTCGTTCCGTTGCCATATTGGGGATCGAGTTGATAGGATGAAACGGTCCAGGTGCCGTCGAGCATACGCGCAACTTTGTTGTTTTTGCTGCATGATCCGCAAAGGATCACACCGGTAAGGAGGAAGATATAAAAGTATTTCATACGTGCTGATTATTGGGTGTGAATGTACGATAATTCGGATTTGCCGGCAAATTATTTTTCGTGCAGGCAGGCGACCAGTTTTTGGATCTCTTCTTTCGTATTGGAAGCGTGTATGCAAATACGCAAGCAGGATTGCCCTTCCGGCACCGTGGGGGGATAAATGGCCTTTACCGCCAGTTTGGCTTCCACGCACGCCTGTTCTGTCTTTTTCAAAAGCGCCGGATCCCGGAACTGCAATACCTGCACCGGTGAATTCTCTGCGGAAACCGGCTGTATTTTCAAGAGTGCGCGAAACAAAGCTATGTTTTGCTGGAGCATGCGTTGTTTCTCCGGGTTCTCCGGATTCTCGACGCGTTCCAAAATTTGTGT
This sequence comes from uncultured Flavobacteriales bacterium, assembly GCA_964389755.1. Lineage (GTDB taxonomy): Bacteria > Bacteroidota > Bacteroidia > Flavobacteriales_D > Crocinitomicaceae > JBBSUQ01. Next base: position 36,350 of record CAYMEW010000006.1, read on the forward strand.
AAAATCCGCCTCGGGCAGTGCCGTGGTATAGATAAATGAACGCGCAAAGTTGACGAGGTATTCGCGCAACTCTAAGGAACCGAGCACTGCAGCGCCATGAAAACCATAAGCTTTTCCGAAAGTGACTATTCGCGCCAGCGGTTCGTGAGCACGACTGGTCGCGTGCCAAACTGCCCTGCCAGCGTCACCGAAAACCCCTCCGGCATGGGCTTCGTCTACCAGCAAATAAGCCCCGTACCGTTTACAGATCCCGGAGATTGCTCCGACGGGTGCGAAATCACCGTGCATGCTGTACAGCGATTCGACCACCACATAGCTTGTACCGGAGGACAATTTCGTGATCTTTCGTTCGAGGTCTGCCGCGTCGTTGTGCCTAAACGCATAACATTTTGCGTGTGAGAGTCTCAGCCCGTCGCGGATGCTTGCATGTGCATATTCGTCAAAAAAGACGGTATCTCCGCGTTGCGGCAGGGACGAAAACAATCCGATGTTTGCATCGTAGCCGGAATTAAAAACAAGTGCAGCCGGTGCTTCGAAGAAATCCGCGAGCCTTCTTTCCACGTTCTCTTTGAGTCTACTATTTCCTGAAATCAGACGTGAGCCGGTTCGCTGAACTTCCTGCGGGGAACTTTCAGAATTCGGAAGACCGAGGTAATTATTCGAACAGAAATCCGTCATACCCTCAAACGAAGAGAGGGAACGCCATGTCCCCTCTTCCTTTCGCTTATTGAGTTTATGAATGAGCTTTGCGTCCACTCAGATCGTTTCTACTTTTGAAATCTTACGCGGTTCGAAACCTGCTTCCCGGGCTTTGGCGAGTTGTTCTTCGCGCAGGCGTTCCTGTTCGCGGCGTGCCTCGATCTTCGCATCGGGAAGTGTCTGTGGTTTTTCGCCATCGGCAAACGCTTCTTTGGAAACGAGCCCGAGGATGTCGAACATTTGTTTATCCTCGTTAAATTCCGGGTTAGGCGTTGTCAGCAGTTTATCTCCGGCAAAGATTGATCCGGCACCGGCCATGAAGCACAATGCCTGCGCTTCCATATTCATTTTGGTACGTCCGGCTGAAAGGCGAACTACTGATTCCGGGAAGGCAATACGCGTGGTAGCGACCATCCGGATCATCTCCCACTGTTCGATTGGTTTTTGTTCTGCCATCGGTGTACCGTCTACCGCCACGAGTGCATTGATCGGAATGGATTCCGGCGGTGTTTCCATGCTCATGTAAGAAAGCAGGAGACCCACGCGGTCTTCCACGGCCTCTCCCATCCCGATGATTCCCCCGGAGCAAACCGAAATACCGGCCTTACGGGCGTTTTCGATCGTGTTCAGACGATCTTCGTATTCCCGTGTAGAGATCACATCACCATAATATTCCGGTGAAGTATCGAGGTTGTGATTGTATGCAAAAAGTCCGGCATTCTTGAGACGCTGCGCCTGGTCCTCGTTGAGCATTCCAAGTGTACAGCACACTTCCATATCGAGTCCGTTCACGGCCTGTACCATTTCGACAACCGTATCAAAATCTTTATTGTCCCGCACATTCCGCCAGGCAGCTCCCATGCACAAGCGTGAAGAACCGTTCTTTTTGGCATTCTGCGCCTGCTCTACGACGGATTCCACAGACATAAGTTTGTGTGCATCCACATCCGTATGATAGCGTGCAGCCTGCGGACAGTAACCGCAATCCTCCGGGCAGCCGCCGGTCTTAATACTGATCAGCGAAGACATTTGCACTTCGCGCGGGTTGTGGTACTGACGATGAATCGTAGCTGCTTCGAAGACGAGCTCGAGCAGTGGTTTATTATAAAGTTCCAGTAATTTTTCGCGGGTGTTATAAGCGGGATTTACTTTCATTTTTTCGACTTTAAACGCAAATATAGCATTTTACGAGCGTAGTTTAAGCATGGTCAGAAGCGGACGAGCAACTTCAGGTTAAAGCGCCTTTGCGTCAAATAGTTAGGAATTGCATAATATTTACCTTCCACATCCTGTATCCATTGTTTACTCAGAATATTATTGATTCCCAACAGGTTAAATACTTCGAAGGAAATTACAGCACTCGAAAAGCGTTTTGCAAACTTGCCGGGTTCTTTCAGTCCGCGCTGACTTTTGTAGAGCAGGTCGTAAGAAAGACCGAGATCCACGCGGAAGTACGATTTCAGGCGAAGGGTATCTTTATAACGCACAAAATCCGGCGGTCCGTAAGGCAATGCCGAGTTAAACTGGAGGCCTAACTGTGCGGAAAAGCTCTCGAAACCGGGCATACGATCCTGAAACAAAACGCCAATATTGAGCAACTGGTCCGTCGGCCGGGGAATGTATCCGGGGTTTACCCGCACGCTGTCCGTCACCGTCTGATCGTCACTGTAGCCGAAGATAATCTTCTCGCCTTCCGCGTTGTAGTAATCGTAATAGTAGTCGCCCAGCACGTTTTCTTTGGTCGTCAGGAAGCCGATCTTGAAGAACGATTCCACACCTTTGACAAATTGCCCGTGCAGGTTAAAATCGAGTCCGGCGGCATACGCGACCACATCGTTATTCGCATAATATCGCGTCCGCACGTTGATAATCTCATAGGTATTGACGTCCCACATATATTTGTAATATGCTTCCGCCGAAAACTTAAAGGGTTCGTCGCGGTTCTTCATATTGAAGAAATAGTCCATTCCTCCCACCACGTGCAGCGATTTCTGTGCCTGAACGTCCGGGTGAATCGTTCCATCGAAGTAGCGAAATTCCCGGTAAAGCGGTGGTTGATAATAAAGTCCGGTAGCGAAGCGATAACGCACATCCCGGCGCTTGATCTTTCCGTCCTGTTCGAGGTACTTGCGCGGAAAATAGGTCAGCGCGATACGCGGTGTGACATAAAACTCATTGTTGAAGGAGGTGTACCCAAAACGCACACCGGTACTCAGGGCCAGTCTTCCGTAAGAAACGGGAACCGTATCGTAATAAGTTTCGGTCTCCTTTTCGCCGTTTACCGTTCGCCGGCGTTTAACTTCCGCCACGTAGTTCTTTTTCCCTTTGGACCACATGGAGTTAAGCTGCAAAAACCCGGTATAGCGCTGATTGATGAGGTGTGTCTTCGATTTGATCGTTTCGAAGAGTTCGACCTTGTCGTTGACATCCTGCGGTACCGAATACCCGGCACTGTCGATATAGGTCCATTCACTCAATACGTCATTTATATCGTCGTAGCGAAATTTCACGCCCCAGAGCAGGTCGTGGGAAATGATTCCCGAAGAATCGCGGTTGAAGCGTTTATCCACGATCGTCCAGCGTCCGTTATGGTAGATACTGTACAGGGAAGCCTGCAGGCGGTTACGCGCATGATTCAGGTAACTTCCGATCCCCAGTACGCCGATGGAATCTCCGTATTGTTCTTTCGAGGGATCTGTTTCGAGTTCGTTGATGTAATATTGCCCGAGGATGTCGAAGTATTCGCGCTCGTCTGTTCGGAAGACCGAGCCATAGAAGTCGAGGTTCACACGTTCGGACGGTTTGTATTTCAGGGCCGTTCCCACGGTACCGGTCTGGAAACGCGTTTGTTCCTGCCCTTCGAAATACACATTGAAACGATAGGCTTCATTGGCCGTTCCGAAATCGGTTTGTTGGGTCTGGGGCTGGAAACGGTAGTTATTCGAGGAAAAGTGAATGATCGTACTCCAGAGCAGTTTTTCGGTAATGTCGTAATTCAGCAGTGCCTGGCCGTCGTAAAAAACAGGATTGTATGCTCCTTTGGCGGGAAGTGAATTCAACAGGTAACCATTGGCACGGTAACGCAGACCAACCATATAATTAAACCGCGAACCGGATGTTCCCTCGACATGGCCTTCCACCCCGAGTAAAGATGCCATCAGGCTGCCGTGAAATGTTTTCGGCGTACGATATGTAATGTCGAGCACCGAGCTGAGTTTGTCGCCGTATTGCGCATCAAAGCCCCCGGCCGAAAAGCGCACATCCTGCACCAGCGCGGAATTGATGAAGCTCAGTCCTTCCTGTTGTCCGCTTCGCGTAAGAAATGGCCGGTTGATCAGGAATCCGTTGACATACACGAGGTTTTCATCGTAGTTTCCGCCGCGTACATTGTAGTTGCTGGACAATTCATTATTTGAAACGGCGGCTGTGGTCAGCGCGATTAGGTATTCCACCTGGGTACGGGGAAGATTTCGTACATCGACGGTTGAAAGTTTCGGAACTACAAAGGGATCGTTTACCTGGGAATTCACGTCGATGATCTCTTCCTGCTGGAAGGAAAACACGACTTCACGCAGGCGCATCGTGCGACGACCGGCGGTTTCAAAACGACGTTCTTCTTCGTAATCATCGATTCGGAATACGACGTGAACGGAATCGTCCTGAGGTGCGATGAGGACGTATTCTCCGCGTTCGTTCGAGTAGGAAACCGTTTCTGTACACTTATCGCAGTAGATGCGGACATTTTCGATCGGTTGTTTCTTCATGTCGAGGCAGCGCCCCGTCATTTCAACCTCCTGCGCAGACGTATGGTAAGCAACAAGTAGTAAAGCAATAAGTAATAATGTCTGTGAAAAGATCCGCATGTAAATAATGTAGCCCTAAGAACGAAGTCCCGGTTTGATTATTTTAAACGCTGCAAAAATACACGCTTAATTAGATTAACGCGGACTCGAAGCGATATAATTCCGGATGTACTGTAAAATCAATTCGTTTCGAGGATGATCAGGTCTTTTTCAAAGGGATCGATCGCGTCGTGAAGTTCCCGGAGGTGATCGTAAACCTGGCCGTCGGCACACAGGCTGAAAAAACTCTGTACGCGTTCCTGGAAACTGCCATTCGGGAAAAAGCGTTCGTGCAACTGATCAATCACTTGTAAACTCTGGTCGTATTTGTTCTTTTCGGAGCGAATGAGTTTTTGTTGCAGGCTCTTTATTTGCTTTTCGATCTTACTGGCTTCTGCCGCTGCATAACCGGAAAGTCCTTTATCAATTTCGCCTACCTGGTCGATAATTTGCTGTTGTAAAGCTTCGGTTTTTCGATCGAGTTCTTCGAAATTGAGTTCGTCTTCCGAGTGTTCGAGCACGAACTGTTTTTTTTGCATTTCAGGCGTTTCGAACAGGGATTCTATACGAAGTCCGGCCTTGTCCATTTTTTTGCGGGAGTTGGCGTCCACGATCATCAGCGAGTTGCGGATCTGTAAGAGTGGGAACGGAACGTTTACCGCTTCAAAAACACCTTTTAACTGTAACCAGTACGCGAGTTCGCCACCGCCGCCGACGTAACACAGGTTTGGAAGAATACATTCCTGGTAAAGCGGTCGCAACACGACATTCGGAGAAAATGCTTCCGGCCGTTCGTGCAATTCACGTTCCAGTTCTTCGCGGGTCCAGCTGTGCGAAGGATTCGTTTCGTCACCGGTCATAAAACCTTTATCTGTCGCCAGGATACGTTTCCTGCTCTGGCCGGCCAGGTAAAACAGGTTGATCGGACGTGCATGAAGCTGTTGCTTCAATCCGCGGGCTTCGAGTCTTTCATTGGCCTGTAACACCGCTTTTTCAGAGAACTGTCCGGACAATTCTTTTTCAAACACGGGGATCACCTGTTTTTTCAGTGCGCTGTTGTCCGCATCCAGGATCAAGAGGCCATAATGGCCGAACAGTTTATTCACGAGTCGGAAACACGCTTCCGCATAATTCTTACCGTCAAAGGATTTCAATAATTCCATTACTTCGCCTTCGGGATGATTTTCGAAGAACGAGGCGAATTCACTGCGTACAACATCCAGTCCGGAAGTGTTAAACCTTCCGACCGCACCTTGTTGTTCGGTTTCCCAACGCAGGGTCTTATTGAATAATTCCAGGTGATCGACCTCTTCGAAGTCGTGATCTTCGGACGCCATCCAGAATATAGGCACAACGTGCTGACCGCTATGATTTTCGTTCAGTTTTTCGGCCAGCCGGATCACGTGTAGTATCTTATAAATAAAGAAAAGAGGCCCTGTGAGGAGCGAAAGCTGATGCCCGGTTGTCACCGTAAAGGTGTTTTCCGATTCGAGTTCCCGCAGATTCTTGCGTGTTTCGTCAGTCATTTCCACGTGTTCGTATGCCGACTGTAACTCGCGGACGAGCACCTGGCGCATCTCCGGCGAAAATGCTTGTTTTTTCAGTGCGATCTGTTTCTCAAAAGCTTCGGGAGAAACGGGCGTTTGCAGGAATTCCGTCAGTTCTTCCTGTGCGTAGGTCAGTTTATTGGAAATATCTGAAAAAATGCGCGTTTCGGTACGCGGGATCTGTGTACGAATCATGCTTCAAAATTACACATTCACTGCGAAATGATTACCATGGTAACTTGTAAAATCGGGATGAATTGTAAGATTCCTAAGTGATCTTCCGGCAAGCCGCGGGGAATGACTAACTTTGTAAAAAAGTTCAAAACATGGAAGCTATTATTAAAACAAGCAAAGGCGAAATGCGTGCTTCGCTATATGAGCAGGATGCGCCGAAAACGGTGGAAAACTTTGCAAAACTGGCCAATGAAGGATTTTACAACGGGTTGAAGTGGCACCGTGTAATTCCGGACTTCGTGATCCAGGGAGGATGCCCCAATACACGTGAAGGTGCCAAAGGCATGCCGGGAACCGGCGGGCCGGGTTACCAGATCGACTGTGAACTACAGGGTGAGAACCAGTACCACGAACGCGGCGTGCTTTCAATGGCACATGCCGGACGCAACACAGGCGGATCACAGTTTTTCGTGTGTCATTCACGCAACAATACGGCACACCTCGATCGCAACCATACCTGTTTCGGAAAAGTAACCGAAGGACTGGAAGTAATCGATGCCATTCGTGAAGGAGATTCGATCGATTCGATCACCATCGTGGAATAGAACAAAGGTCTGACAAAATAAAAAGTCCGATCACCTCCTGGCGATCGGACTTTTTTGTGAGTTCTTTAGTCTCTATCGGAAGCTTATTGTTGCTTCACGTACTTTTCATGAACTTCTTTCAGATCCGGACATTTGTCGGCAATAGACTCACCCATTTGCTTATCAAAGGGATCAACATCTCCCACTACTTCCAGTGCGCAGAGTGAATAGTTCAGGTCGGTCATATCGATCTCGATACCTGATTCAGAGTTGTCCTCATCTGCCTGTTTTTTAGACATACAGTCACAGATCTTGGTAGCGGCCTGGTCGTAAGCTGCTTTGTCCGGCCCTCCGCAGGAAGCAAGTAAAAGCCCTGCGAAAGCAATTCCTAACATTTTTCTTTTCATTTGCTTTATGGTTTTGGACGAATATACACTTTTTTTCGATATACGGGTTTCAATCAAAGATTTATAGATTATTAATTGTTCGGTCCTCCGGTCTTCTTGCGCGAATGCTTAATTTTAGCCGATGGCGGAAATGACCTATAACGAGATCATCCGGAAGATCGAACTCGATGCAAAACTCATCCCGGCGGAAGGCCTGGTGGCTTCTTACATTCCGGAACTGGCGAAAATCTCGCCCGACCACTTTGGTTTTCACCTGCAAACCACGGGCGAACTGGAATATTCCTTCGGAGAAAACGACATTCCCTTTTCGATCCAGAGTATCTCCAAAGTATTTACGCTGGCCTACGCACTGGCGATCAGGGGCGAATCGATCTGGGAACGCGTGGGCGTGGAACCGAGCGGAAACCGCTTCAACTCGATTGTGCAACTCGAATACGAACTCGGGATCCCGCGCAACCCCTTTTTAAATGCCGGCGCACTCGTGATGGCCGACATCCTTTTAAGCGAACTCGAAAATCCGTATGACGATTACCTGGAATTCGTGCAGGCGCTGGCGGGCAACGAGGAGATCGGATCGAATTTCCTGGTGGCCCGCTCCGAACTCAGTACCGGTTACATGAATGCTTCGCTGGCCAATTTCCTGAAACACTACGACAATATTCACAACGAGATCACCGAAGTACTGGAATATTATTACTTCCAGTGTGCCCTGGAAATGTCCTGCCGCGACCTGGCACGTGCTTTTAAAGCATTTGCCGATCACGAAGAACCGTTCTCGTTCGCAAAAGTAAGCCTGCCCGGTTCTCAGGTCAAACGGATCAATGCGGTGATGCAGACCTGCGGTTTCTACGACGAGGCCGGCGAATTTGCTTACCGCGTGGGGCTTCCGGGAAAAAGTGGCGTGGGCGGAGGAATCGTCGCGATACACCCGCTCCGATACGCGGTTGCTGTGTGGAGTCCGCCACTTAACGAACGCGGAAATTCCGTCAAAGGGATGCGTACACTTGAAATGCTGACCAGTCTGACCGGAAATTCCATTTTCTGACCGGGGAAGTTATAAACATTCCGCGCTGCTTTTTAGCAAATTCACTATCTTTGTTTCCATGAGCGAATTCGTCGTATCCGCACGTAAATACCGGCCGCAAACCTTCGATACCGTCGTGGGGCAGCGCTCGATCACCAACACCCTGAAAAACGCGATCAAGAATGATCACCTCGCACAGGCTTTCCTGTTTTGCGGTTCGCGTGGTGTGGGAAAAACTACCAGCGCGCGGATCCTTGCTAAAACAATCAACTGTTCGAACCGAACGGAAAATGTGGAGGCCTGCGACGAATGTGAATCCTGCAAATCGTTCAATTCGGGTGCTTCGCTGAACGTTTACGAACTCGATGCCGCGTCCAACAACTCGGTGGAAGATATTCGCAACCTCATCGACCAGGTGCGGATTGCGCCGCAGCTCGGTAATTACAAGGTGTACATCATCGATGAGGTGCACATGTTGTCTTCGCAGGCCTTCAATGCGTTCCTGAAAACGCTTGAGGAACCTCCAAAACACGCTATCTTCATTCTGGCGACTACCGAAAAGCACAAGATCATTCCAACGATCCTGTCGCGCTGCCAGATCTTTGATTTCAACCGCATCAAAGTAAAAGACATTGCGGATCACCTCGCTTCCATCGCGGTACGCGAAGAGATTACTGCCGATCCCGAAGCACTGCACATGATTGCCCAAAAAGCCGACGGTGCGCTGCGCGATGCACTCTCGATCTTCGACCAGATCGTTACGTTCGCAGGAAATAACATTACGTATCAACATGTGATCGAGAACCTGAATATTCTCGATTACGAGTTCTATTTCCGCGTGGTGGAAGCAGCCGACAAAGAAGATATTCCTTCCGCACTCCTGTTGCTCAACGACATCGTGGAAAAAGGCTTCGACCTGCATAATTTCATCGTGGGACTTGCCGGACATTACCGCAACCTGCTCGTTTGCCAGAATATGCATACCGTGCATCTGCTTGAAGCGGGTGAATCCGTTCAGAACCGCTACACCGAACAGGCTAAAAAACTGAAAAGTGCAGTCATCCTGCGCGCTCTCGGTGTATTGAGCAAAACAGATGTCGATTACAAGGCGAGTAAGAACCAGCGGCTCCTGGTCGAAATGGCCCTCATGCAACTGTGCTCACTGAATGCCGAGCAGGAAAAAAAAAATTCCTGACGGATTCGGTAGACATCATCCCGTTTCCAAGCCAGAACCTGCGTGAAAAAGCACGCCAAAGTGTAAATAAGCCTGCACCGGCCTCCATTCCACAGGAACGCCCCTCTTATACGTTTAAAAAGGAAGTCCGGAAATTGTCCGTTCCTACCGGCAAGTTGAACACCACGCACATTTCCATGAAAAAAATGATGGAGCAAAGTGGTGTTGAAGAAAATGCGACCGGAGTCGGGCGTCGCGAACAACTGCAAAACGATTTTTCATTCGACCAGCTACTAATGGCCTGGAAATCGTATGCATTCCAGGTGAAGGAAGAAGGACAGGAAACGATCTTTAGCGCGATGACCAAGCGCGATCCGAAATTGTTACAGGATCATACGGTTCAGCAAACCATCGATAACCAGGTCCAGATGGATTACATGCACAACAACCTGTTCAACCTGGAAGAGCACCTGCGCTCGACCCTGAAAAACTACTCGATCCGCGTCGTTTTTGAACTCTCGGACAATCCGGACGATGTGAAGTTCCTGAGTGGAAAGGATAAATTTGCCGCGATGGCCCGCAAAAACCCAAGCCTCCACACTTTGAAGTCCCGCTTCGACCTGGATATTGAGTTTTGAGTTAACTAAAGAGGGCTTTTTCATCGATAGAACTTATGCTAAGAGTGATTCCGCAGGAATTCCAAATTCCCGGTGTAGCTTTTTGATCATGGTCAGCGTTAATTTCCGCTGGCGGTTGAGGATCTCCGAAACACGACCACGCGTACCGAAATAGCGCGTCATATCTGATCGCTTCAGGTCCAGTTGTTCCATTCTGAACTTAATGGCTTCGATCGGGTCCGGCGCTTCAATGCGGTAATGCTCCCTTTCATAGATCTCTACCAAAGCTATTATCAATTCGGCCTCCTCGAAATCCTCCGTCCCCTGTTTCGAATCAAACAATTCGTCAATCCGCGCAAGTGCGAGTGTGTAAGCTGTTTCTGTTTTTATGAGTTTCATAGTCATTTATTACTTTATATAGTCGTTGCATCAATGGCATCGTATTCTTTGTGAGTCCGGTACGCCCCGATCCGGAGACCCGTCAATTTCTACAACTTCATCCGCAGCTGAAGCGTGATGTCGGTTTTGACATTTCCTTCCAGTTGTTCGGCACCAGAACCAATGCTGCTTTGGTTGATATAAATGGTAGTTCCATAGCGCGCCCAAAGGTCGAAGCGTCGTAAAAAGGTATAGCGGATCAATGCGTACATCCGACTTCCCTGGTAATAATAGGCCGGGATGGAAAACACGTACAGCGCATTGTTCTCAAACGAATAAATACGACTGTCGTAGCTGTCTGTCTGGAAAACGGCGTAGCGTACGGCCACATCGAAGGCTGAAGACTTCGGGCGAAACAGGATGTCCTGCGTCATCAGCAAACCGCTTTCGGGCCTGTTGCTCTTACGATTGATCGTCACATACTCGATACGGCTTTTCAGGGTGATGGATTCCGTAATGGCGTAGTTGAAATTAAGCCGGTAATTGCGTTGATAAACGTTTTCTGTCTGCGTAACGGTTCCATCCGGGTCACGACTGTTTCGCTGGCGCAGCTGCTCCCGGTAACGCCCGTAAATTTCCAGGCTGCGATTCGGACGGTAAACAGGCTGGATCAAAAATTCATGTCCGTGTGTCGGGCTGTCGACGAGGTATTTCAACCACGGGAAACTAAAATAGTCCATATAGGTATTCAGCGTCCAGGCATTGTTCATTTTGATCTTCCATCCAAAGAAAAGTCCGCGCTCATTTTGCGTGTTGCTTCCTTCGGAAAAGCCGGCGTTGTAAAACGTTTGATATCCTTTCTGATAATTGCGATAGACGACGCTCATCGTCACACGGCTGTCGAGCGCGAGCAGTAATCCGTGCAACTGTGCCCAGGAACCATTGTGACTCACCCGTGAAACTTCTCCGAAAAAGTTGAAATTCCGAAAGACGTAGTTGTAATCAACACTGGTGGAAAGAGTTTGTTTTCCCCGAAAATCGAACTGGTTGTACGGGTAAAGCGTTTTGGAATACACGCGATCGTAACCCTGGTAAACCGCCGCGGCGCCGATATGCAGGTTTCGCAGATCATAACGCAGGTTACTCCCGATGATCCGTTCCTGCAGGGCATTTTTGCGATCCAGCTCTGAATTTGTGCGGTGGAAGCCGGTCAGGTTTATGCTCGAAACGAATTCCTGTTCTTCGAGGAGTGAATCCACGATCAGGGTCGCATCGGCATTTTTGATCGAAGCAAAATTGGTGAGCGAAAAGTTCCCGAGCCCAAACTCCACTCCCACTCCGCGCAGAAAACGGTTTTCATCTACCGACGTATACGGCCTTAGTGGATTGGCACTTTTCTTAACGAGCGTGGGATCGGCAGTTTTCTGGAATGCATACCCTGACCATAAGTTCAGCCCCTGCCCGATCTGCGTCTGAAAATCGCCGATTGCAACGGATTTCAGGTATTTTCCGCCTTTATAAAAAGCGTGCGCCGAATAGAAATCAAAGCCTTTTGGCTGCGTGCTTCCGAAGAACTGTTCACCCGGATCCTTTTCGGCTGTCAGCCCGATGCTAAGGTTTGTCCGGTAACTGTAGCGAAGCCTCGTGTAATAGCGGTGTGAGTTCCCGTAATAGTACGAATTACTGTTTGCGAGTATACTGTCCGGCACAGGATCGTAGCCCTTTTTATTTTCTGCAAAGGTCTGGAAACGCAGGTAAGCTTCGAACTTTCCCTGCCTCAGCGCTTCTTTCAGGCTGACATGTAACTGGTCGAGGCGATCATCCACGCGCACGAAAGGTAAAACCAGTTCGATGGTTGCCAAATCCCAGTATTTCAGGCTTTGCAATTCATAAATACTGATCAGTTTTCCGAAGCGGTCGATGTGGTTGAGCAGGTTATTGATCTGCACATCTGTTAATAGATTCAGTTCTTCCAGTTCCTCATACGTCGCACTGTTCAGGTTCAGCGGATGCTCGTAGAAAAAGTTGAGTTCATCAAAGAGGTTTGTCAGGTCGATCTCTTCATTTTCAAATTGTTCGGCAATAAATTCGACACGTTGCTGAATGATCGTATTCTTATCCTGCGCGTGCAATGCAATCACCGGTAACAGAAAACAAATGAGTAGTAGCAGTTTTTTCATCGTTCTATGCGTCGAAAAAGTAATTGAATGCAAATGACGGCGACCAGCCCAGCACCTGGTGATAGGCAGAACCGGCATCAAAACTGATCTTCTTCCAGCGATACCCGAATCCAAAACACACTTCGATCGGGTTATTCGCGATGCCGGCACGCAGGAAAAAATGGTCGAAAGCCTCGTATTCCATTCCGCCTTTGAATTGCACCGGGTAATCGACGTTCTTGGCTGCTTCGGCCGTAAAGAAGAGTTTATCGGAAATGATATACGTGGCGCCCAGGCGCATGACTGTGGTCAAACGATCATCCTGGAATTCGGACAGTTTTGCACGACCTAAGTTAAACACACTAAAGCCGAACTTCCAGGATTCTCCTACTTTGGCGAGCAAACCGAATGCCGCCGTAACGGTATTTTTAGAACCGTAATAATCTGTAAGCCTGATTCCCTGGTAATTCAACTGAATGCCGGCAGCCAGGTTTTCAGCGAGTTTCATGCTATAGCCCATTCCGGCGCGATACGCTTTGAAACTGGTATATCCCTGATTTTGAACCCCGGCAGAAAAAACACCTTTCTGAAGCGGACAAACGACGGTAAGTGCCTGTATTTGGAGTTCACGTAGTAAAAAACGATCCTGGTAGGTAATTCCCGCTCCGCCCTGTGTAACAAAGCCAAGTGCACCGGGATTGTGGTGATACGCCCAGATGTCTTCGTTCCCGATCGACGCATTTGCCATCGAAGCAGAACGGGTACCGACAGGGTTCCAACCCTGCGTAAAACAGAAAACCGGCATGAATAGCAGTAGCCAGTGCAGTAGTAGCGTTTTCATTTCCTAAAAATAAGAAAAGAAAACAGGAATGAAAATTTATTTGATCAGTCTGCGGAGTTCTTTGCAACGTGCGGTGTCCAGGTAGTCATTTTCTTCGAGGAAGAACCAGTTTTCGCCGTCATCTTCGGAAACCGCATACAAATGAACCGGCTCGGGGTCTTTCGGGCTGTACTCTTCCTCGTGATAATCCACGTTATACAATATCTGGATCAGCTTTCCGCGTTCTTTTATCGTGTGAATGGTTCCGTTGCGCAGGTATCCTCCGTAAATGGAGTCATTTGTCAGGTCGAACTTTTGTTTGAATACCGAATCTCCGAGTTTGTGATACTCTGCCACCAGTGCCGGATACGTATATGCCACATAAGCCATTGCCGAACCCTCGTTGCGCGCCGCAAGAAATTTCGACAGCGAGGCATTAAGCGTTTGTTCCTGGTGCGCGTTCAGGCTGCAGGAAGCGAGTAAAAGGCACAAAAAAATGCTAATTCCGGAAACCACGTTTTTCATGGTCATGAAATTAGCATTTTTCAGATAGTAAAATCTTTCCGGATCAGTATTTTTCCATATCTACCGGTTTCGATACCGGTTTTTTCTGATCTTTCCAGTACTGCATTAATGTGAAAGCAATGATCAGCGATCCTGCAAGTCCTTCGAGGAAAATCCCGATCGCTATTTGCGGAACGGTAAGCTCCGATCCCCAGAAGAATCCTTCTTCCAGTACTTCCAGCATGTGCGGATCGAGGACTTTTATATAAAACACGAGCCCGATTACTGATAAAACGATTGAAAAGCCGTTGGCCAGTAATAGCATGTTAAAGTTACGCAGGTAACCGATCTCTTCGATTTCGTGCGCATTGCTCTTCGCGAGCCGGTTCGAAAAAATAATGGCAAAAATGATGTTGGCAAAACGTAATTGCGGAATATCTTCCCAACCGAAAAGTTTCATAACGAGAAACCACGCCGCTATACAAGCAAATATGAGCAGACCTGTTCGTATAGATTTGTTTACTATCTTCATAATCGAAATCTTTTTATTTCAAATTACAAAAAATCCGGTGGGCTTGTTTGGACATTAACATTTATTACAATGCAATCCCGTGTCTTTCTATGGAAAAACCGAACGATACTTTCACTTGTTTTTTGTGTATATTTGTTTCATTAATCAGTTAATCATGAATAAATTACTACTTCTTACTTTTTGGATGACACTGGCTGCATCCTCATTTGGACAACTTACTTCCGAAAACGTGCTTATCAATGGTGTAAACCGCCATTATTATCAATATCTTCCGGTCAACTTCCAGCCTTCCGAAAACCTGCCCGTGGTTTTTATTCTTCACGGACTCGGCGGTTCAGCCTCCGATATGACCGGTGCCGGGTTCAATTACATTGCCGATACCGCGCGCATCATCGTAATATATCCGGACGCTTTACCCAATTCCTTCGGACAAACGGCCTGGAACAACGGAACACTGCTATCAAGTACAGCAGATGATATTTCCCTGATGAATTACCTGGTGGATGATGTCATTCTCAACAAAAATGCCGACCCGACACGCATTTACTGCTCCGGTTTCTCGATGGGAAGCATCATGTCCTATCACCTCGCCTGCGCCATGAACGATCGCTTTGCAGCAATCGGATGCATGTCCGGTACCATGCCGACAGATGATATTCAGAACTGCAACCCGGCTTACAAGACCCCGGTGATCCATTTTCACGGAACGGCGGACGGAACAGTTCCCTATAATTCGAACCCGCTTCCTTCACTCAGCCTTGTTCCCGAAACGATCTCTTTCTGGCAAAATGTGCATGCCTGCGATGCGACACCTGATTCTACAGGCATTCCGAATACGGCTTCAGACGGGATTACCGTGGATCGTTTTCGCTACCTGAACTGCACTCCTGACGGATCACTGGAACTCTGGCGTATGAACAATGCCGATCACGTTTATTTGTATCAACCGGTCAACGACCTTACCGAGGCCGTGGAGATCTGGTTATTTTTCCGTCGTTTTCAGCACAACTCACCCGCAGCAGCCGCTGTCCATGAACTGGATGTGACAAACCGTTTCAGTGTTTCCCCGAATCCTTCTTCCGGGACGTTTAACATCAGCAGCCTCCGGGCATTTACCGGTGAAATTTACGATCTGAACGGGAAACGCTTACAAACCATCGAACTCCAGGCCGGTGAAAATTCAGTGGCACTGGACGGGCTCGATAATGGAACATACCTGCTTCGCGATACGCAAACCGGGATGAACGAACGCCTGGTTATTCGCAAATAAGGTCGATTCGCGCTCCTGAACTTTTCGAACTGTTCATCTGTTCGGAATAAAAGCACACAGACATGTTTCAAAACAGGATCGCATACGTATTGCTAAGACTTGGTCTTGCCGTTTCGTTCTTCGGACACGGATTGGTACGCATTGATGATCTTCCGGGGTTCAGCGCGGGAATTGTAAAGCAATTTGCAGATTCTCCACTTCCGGAAAGTGCTGTTCATGCCTTTGCATACGTACTTCCGATCATTGAATTTCTCACCGGATTTTTCCTGCTGCTTGGTTTATTCACGCGTTTTTTCCTGATTGTCGGAAGCATTACGATGATCGCACTGGTATTCGGTTCGTGTATGATCCAGAACTGGGAAGCCATCAATTCGCAGTTCATTCACCTGTTCTTCCTGGTCCTGTTACTCGGAAACAGCAACATGAATACCTTCGCCCTTGATCATGCGCTGGTAAGAAGTCCGGTGCAAAAGGAAGAATAAATGCGTCCTTGCTTAAATGTGTTTGTCCACTTTCTGATCCGCAACCAGTGCGTCCCATTCGGATTCGGGCACAGACTGATAGGTATGATCGGAGCAACACAGCATATCCTGTATTCGCAGAATTTCGGGGTATTTCTGAGCTTCCACGCGAAAGGCCAGTACGCGCTTCCCAAGGATCTGCTTTTCTTCAAAGATCCGGTCGCTCACGATCTTGTAAAAAACCTTTCCGTTCGATAATTTCCTATATTGGGGAAAGTCGGTACTTTTGTTACTCATAGTTCCAAAAATAAAAAATGTTCGCTAACAAGGCACACGAAAAAGGGTATAATTTGCTGAATGAAGGTCGCTATGAAGAGGCACTGGTTCAGTTGAAGAAGGCCGAAAAAGAAACTCCGGACCACCCGGACGTCCAGGGAGACCTTGGTGTCGCGTACATTCACCTCGGCAATAAACCAGCCGTTTTTACAGCACTCAACAAGGCCGTGGAACTCCAGCCCGATTACGGTTATCGTTACGCAGCACGGGCTTATGCCAAAGATTTTTTCGGGGATCTCGACGGGGCAATTTCCGATTACAGGATCGCGATCCAAAAAGATCCGGAAGATGCCGTGGCGCATAACAACCTCGGTCTGCTCCTTGAAAAAAAAGGCTATCAGGCCAAAGCAGCTGAAAATTTCCGGCGCGCCGACGAACTTTCGAAGATCGAAAACGAACTGTTTGATGTAATGGACAAACTGGAGGGTACTTCGAACGAAAAAAAGGAAACTCCGAAGCCGAACACGATCGATCCCACGGAAAAACGCCGGGAAAATGTATCGCATTTCCGGGAATTCAAAAAGATCTTTACTTCGCGCGAACAGTTCAATGAATTCATCCGCTTCATCCGAAACGGTTTTAAGCTTCCGAAATGACAAAAAAGGAAAAAGCGGCATACATTGTCGAGCAACTTGAACAACAATATCCCGAAACACCGATCCCGCTGGATCATGACAGTCCGTACACACTGCTCATCGCGGTATTGCTTTCTGCGCAGTGTACCGACGCCCGCGTGAATACCGTTACCCCCATTTTATTCAAAAGAGCCGACAATCCTTTCGACATGGTTAAGATGTCCGTGGAAGAAATTCGCGAGATTATTCGCCCCTGCGGACTTTCCCCGCGAAAATCGGTTGCCATACATACTTTGTCGCAAATTTTGATCGACAAATACGCCGGTGAAGTTCCGGATAACATGGAAAAACTCGAAGAACTGCCGGGCGTTGGACACAAAACCGCTTCGGTGGTCATGTCGCAGGCGTTTGGCGAACCTGCTTTTCCCGTGGATACACACATTCACCGCCTGCTTACGCGTTGGGGGATAACTTCCGGAAAGAACGTGGAGCAAACCGAACGGGATGCGAAGAAAATATTCCCCAGGGAACTGTGGAATAAATTGCACCTGCAGATCATCTATTACGGACGGGAATTTTCACCTGCTCGAAGTCCCAAAATGGATAAAGATTACATTACCAGGGAAATCGGGACTAAAAAAGCGCTCGCCGAATTAAAATAATTCAAAGCAAAGAAGTACGGAATTGTTTTTGAAGTTCAATTGGAACATCCGCTGAATTTATTTTTTCGTAAATGTAAAAGCGGAATTGAATTGTTGTAAATTGAATTAAAATACACCACTATGAAAACGCTCTTCTTTGCCCTTTTAGCCGGATTTTTCATTACACAGAATGCTCATGCGCAAAACGTGATTGCAGCCGGACAGGAACCGGCCTGGATTCTCGATTACGACGGCAGCAAGACTTTCATGCTTTACATCGGGGAAAATGCCTTTGCCTACACGCTCGTTTCAAACCCGGCGCCGGAAGGCTCCATGCGCGAGATCTCAGAAAGCTGGGTATTGCGCGGGGAAGACGGCAAACTCGCCACACTGGTCATTGAATATTTTGATCCCGAAAGCGCTGAATCCTGCCCGTGTTTTCATGACCTCGGCGAAGGAAACAATGCCGGGAAAGCGTACCTCATCACCGAAAACAACCAGTTTTACATCGGTTGCGCCGAATTTTGGGACAACCAGATGTACTCGTCCAATGACTGAAAATTACATCTGAAGAAATTCTAATGCAGGAGTGATCAGAGGTGTCATCCGTGGCTTCGTAACAGACAGATTACCTGGCATCAAAAAATGCATCTGTTGACGGTGTCAGCCTTCTTCTTTCACCGGCTCGGCAGTCGTGTAATCCACTTCCGGGCGCTTCAGTCCACGCCACAATATGATCACGCCGGCAATCACGAACGGGATACTTAATATTTGCCCCGTATTAATCGCCCAGGTATAATCGCGCGCTGTCTGACCGACCTTAAAGAACTCCACGATGAAACGTGCACCGAACAGTAGGATCAGGAACATTCCGAAAATAACTCCGGGTTTTTTCCAAAGTTGTTTTTTCCAGTACATGAACATCAGGATGGCGAATATCGTGATGTATGAAAATGCCTCGTACAACTGTGCCGGGTGGCGTGGTGTGTTATCGTAGGTGTTCAGTTCGTCATTATAGAATCGCTCAAAGCTGAAAGCCCAGGGAACATTAGTAGGGTGACCAACGATCTCGGAATTCATCAAATTCCCCAAACGAATAAAACAGCCTGCAATGGCAATCGGTGCCACAATGCGATCCAGTATCCAGATCATGGGTTTATGCGACACGCGGCGCGAATAAATGTATAGTGCTATCAAAATCGCAATTGCACCGCCGTGACTTGCCAGTCCGCCTTCCCATACTTTCAGAATATCCAGCGGATGCGAGAAATAGCCGCGTTCCACTACACGGCCGTCTATGACCTGATCCCAGTAAGGCCCGTAAAAAAGTACATGTCCGAGACGCGCACCAATAACAGTCGCCAGGATCATGTAAAGTACCAGCTTGTCCAGTTGCGTTTCAGGAATCCGTTCTTTGGCGAACATGCGTTTGATCACGAAATAACCGATGATCAGCCCTGTTACGAAGAGCAGTCCGTAATAGTTCGGCGTTCGATAGCCGTCAATGATATTCGGGTCAACGTCCCAATGGATCACTAAATTCACGTCTTTGTACTTTAAGTTGGGATAAAGATAGAATTTTTTAACGGCCTTAAAAACCTTCGTTATCCGAATAATTTAAATCTTCAGAGAAACCGTCTTATCAGGAATGCAATCGGGTAACAAATTAAAAAATCGTATAAAAAGTGTAGGATGTTAAACCCGTGCAAGCTATTGCCATCTACGGAAAACACAAAGTAATCAAATGGAATGCCGGCTTTCACAAAAACGGAAACAGGGTCAGCACGAACTTGTAGAATGACCTGTATGAAACTCATGCTAAAGAGGATCAGTAAAACCACTAAAGCCACCGAAACTAAAGTTTTACAGACGGAGATGATCACACGAAACCATTCGAGGATGCTATCCGCTTTATCGGACATCGGTAACCTCGAGTTCGAAAATTAAAATGGAATTGGCCGGAATATCATCGAGTTTGCGATCGCCGTAAGCTAATTGCGGAGGAGCGATCAGGTATGCCTTCCCTCCTTTTTTGAGATTCAGCATAATTTCTTTCCAGGCACCGATCAACTGGCTGACCTTGAAACTCACCGGCTCCTGACTTCGATCGTCGAATACTTTTCCATTCAGCAGACTTCCCTTATATGTAAAATCAACCACGTTCTCGAACTTGATGTATTC
This sequence comes from uncultured Flavobacteriales bacterium, assembly GCA_964389755.1. Lineage (GTDB taxonomy): Bacteria > Bacteroidota > Bacteroidia > Flavobacteriales_D > Crocinitomicaceae > JBBSUQ01. Next base: position 56,275 of record CAYMEW010000006.1, read on the forward strand.
ACCGGTTCCCGGATCGTCAATGCGATAATACAAACCACTGTCGCTGCGTGTTAACGCGAGTTTGTGTTTGTTTACGTAGGCTTCGATACGTTCGTCGAAACCAGACTTATCCGCTTCGTTGTATGTCTTACAGGCGCTGAGTAAAAAGAAGAAGGAACTTATCAGGAAAATGTATTTCATAATTTTACGGGTGTCAGGGTGTAACCTTCACGCTCAAGCAGGCGGATCAGTCCGTTCGGACCTCCGAGATGTCCTGCGCCGACCGCTATAAATGTACTTTTCTTTCGGATCAGCTGTCCGATGCGCGGGATCCAGTTTGCATTGCGCTGCCCGAGGAAGCGGTCTTCCTCTTCGGAAAGAATTCCCTTTTCATTATGAATGAGCATGTACAGTGAATCGACTTGTTGTCGGAGGTAAATTTGCTGCATGCGTTGCGTCAGTTCTGTGTTTGCCTGATCATCACGAATGACTTCCATCACCATCGCGGTTTGTTGCAGATTGGTTAAACCATCGAAAAAACCCATTTGTTGCTCCAGGGTTTCCAGGCCGAACAACGAAATCTCCCGTGCTTTCACCAGGCTGTCAATCGAAAGTTCGTAAGAAGCGGTATTTCCCGAATACTGCATTTGCGTTGCCATTTGTACCACCATAAAGGGTTTCATTTGTCCCATCGTCAGGCGAAACTGCTCGCGACTCATTCCCATATTCGCTTCCGCCCAGTCGAGGATCGAATCGGTTTGTGCCTCGTTGAAAAAGTCGAAAAAACTCCCTTCTTTCAAAAACACGAATTTCATCGCTTCGGCAGGATCCGGCAGTTCTCCGAGTTCGGTCACGACCTGTTCCGATGAGCCTATCAATTCGCGAAGTGATTCCGGGAAGTAAAAGTGTTTGCGTTCGATGAGGTGAATGGTTCCGAATAAATAGCAGTCTTTCTTTACATTCTTCCCGCTGATCTTCCACAACAGGGAACTTTCGGACATGGGATACGGATGTACATCGCGCACTGTTTTTGAACCGGAAGTACCCAGCACAAAACAGGAAAGCAGTGCTATAAATGCGACTAAACGCGTCATGCGAGTGTTAGTTCGGCCAGGTAATGATCGTCTTCCTCGTGCACGCGGATGGCCTTTAAACCGGCTTTTTTCGCAGTTTGGAAAAGGTTGTCAAAATCCACGTACAACCAGTCGAACCAGGGAGAAAGGTCTTTCTTATACTTCATGCGGAAGCGGAAATTACCGTAATACTCGGTATTCAGATCGATCCAGAAACTACCGTCTTCATCTTCGTACAGGTATTTAATATCCGAGGAATCGCAAAGAATTTTTCCACCGGGTTTGAGAAGAGATTTGGCATGCAACAACGTTTGTTCCAGTTTGCTGAGTTTTCCTGCGATGCCGAGGCCGTTCATAAGCAAAAGGATCGTATCGAACTGTTCTCCTTCGAGTTGGAAGAAATTTTCCTGCACAGCATCGATGCCCTGGCTTTGCATGTAAGAAACCGCTCCGGGTGAAATGTCGATCGCTTTAACAGTGTGCCCGCGATCCATCAATTCCAGGGCGTGTACACCCGCACCGGCTCCCACGTCCAGTACTTTTCCCTGCGCCCGTTCGATCGCCAACTGTTCGATCTTCGGCATTTCGGCAAAAGTCCGGAAGAGGACTTCGAGGGGAATAATATCATCATCACACATATCGCTGGAAACGATAATGTCTTCGGGTTTGCGCTGCTTGCTGTAAGTCAGGATCGCCTGCCCAATCGGATCTCCGATTTTTTTATCCATGCTGGTCGTCGTCATTTAATAATCTTCGTAAGTGGAAAAATCACCTTCCTCGTAGCCGTCTTCGAAGTCATCGAACCCAAATTCGTCCTCGTCTTCAAAACCGTCATCCGACATATCCACATCCTCCGGGTCGCGCGAGTCTTCCGGAGGAGCCATTCCTACCGCGAGTTTGACCTCCGGCTTTTCGGGTGCCTGCTCTTCCGTTCCGATCAATTCGATCAGGAAAATCCACATTCGCATGAAATCATAGACGAGGATAAACTTCTGATCGCCTTCGGTTACGAAGTTTTTCAATACCGCGGTTTTCATCACTCCCGGCACATCATCTGCTTCGGTCTCATCTCCGTAAGACATATCCATCAGGCTGATCTCGCGCCCCTTGTCCCAGTTATCGTTTGAAACATAAAAGGATGCCATTTGCTCACCTGTAAAATTGAAAGCACTGACAATTGCGCGGTAAAAGCCTTCGAAGGTACTGCTATCGCTGATCAGGATGTCGCGAAAGACTTCCGAACTGGTCTCGGAATCGAGTAAAACTCTGAATTTTAGTCCCGCCATTTTTGCTTACTTTTTTAAACTTTAAAGTTACTGATTTTGTCGGAAGCGCTACCCTTTTTCGGTAATTCCGAGTTCTTCTGCTATGCGGAACATGTAGTTACGCGCCTCTTCGTAGTTGTTGCTGATCGTTCCTTCAAGGATCGCGTCCTTGATCCGGTTCTTGATCTGTCCCACTTCATTACAGGGCTGCAGCCCGAAGGTATCCATGATCTCCTGCCCGTTGACAGGCGGCTGGAAGTTGCGCACACGGTCCTTCTCTTCGACGATGCGTAGTTTTTCTTCCACGACCTGGAAGTTCCGTTTGTATTTCCGGACCTTGAACTCATTTTTCGAGGTGATATCCGCATTGCAGAGAAGCATCAGGTCATCAATATCATCACCTGCTTCGAAAAGCAGCCTGCGTACCGCACTGTCCGTTACGATCCCTTTCACGAGCGCAATCGGACGCAGGTGCAATCGTACGAGTTTCTGCACGTATTTCATTTTCTGGTCGAGCGGAAGTTTCATACGTTTGAAGATTCGCGGAACCATGCGGGCCCCAATCTCCTCGTGACCATGAAAGGTCCACCCTGCCTCCGGATCGAAGCGTTTGGTAACCGGCTTGGCAATATCATGCATGATCGCTGCCCAGCGTAACCAGAGGTCGTCGGTATTTTCCGAAATATTATCCAGCACCTCCAGGGTGTGGTAAAAGTTGTCTTTGTGACTTTTTCCTTCAATGGTCTCCACTCCCTGCAACGCTGTCATTTCCGGGAAAAATTCCTGTAAGAGTCGCGTCGAATAAAGTAATTTAAATCCGCGGGAAGGCACTTTGGCCAGGATGATCTTATTGAGTTCATCCTGTATGCGCTCCTGGGAAATTATGGAGATGCGTCCGGCATTTTCACGGATCGACTCGAGACTTTTATGTTCGATGCGAAAATTCAACTGGGTCGCAAAGCGGATTGCACGCATCATGCGCAGCGGATCGTCGGAATAAGTCCGGTCAGGATCGAGTGGCGTTCTTAAAATACCGTTATCAAGATCCTCCAGTCCGTTAAAGGGATCAACAAGGTTCCCGAAGCGCTCCGCATGCAGGTCCAGTGCCAACGCGTTGATCGTAAAATCGCGCCGCTGCTGGTCATCTTCGAGCGTGCCGTTTTCCACGATCGGTTTGCGCGAGTCGCGCCGGTACGATTCTTTACGCGCTCCGACAAATTCCACTTCGAGGTCTTTGTACCGGAACTGTGCCGTTCCGAAATTCTCAAATACGGATACTTTCTTAACGCGCAGTTTTGCAGCGGCTTTGCGCGCCAGTTCGAGGCCGTTTCCAACCACTACAATATCGATATCCTTGCTGCCACGTTCGAGCAACAGGTCGCGCACAAATCCCCCGATCACATACGCCTGTGTGTTTTCTTCTGTAACGATCTCGGAAACAACCTTAAATACGGGATGCCGCAAACGGGCGGCAAAATTCGATTCTGACATTGCGGGTGCAAAGATATGATTTTTTTGTTTTTCGGGAGGTGAGCCGCAAACGCGTATCTGCTTTATTCAAAAGAAAAAACTTCTGTTTTTACGATACGCCGGAAAATGCCTAATTTTGCACAATGAAAACACGTACACTCCGCAAAAACAAAGTCAATGTGGTGACGCTCGGATGTTCCAAAAACCTCTTCGATTCTGAGGTGATGATGGCGCAACTCCGTGCCAATAATTTCGACGTGGAACACGAAGCCACACAGGACGATTCGGAGATCGTGATCATAAACACCTGCGGATTTATCGACAATGCCAAGCAGGAATCCATCGATACGATCCTGCGCTATGCCGAGGCAAAACAGGACGGCCTGGTAGATAAGGTCTATGTGACCGGTTGTTTGTCGGAACGTTACCGCGACGAACTTGAAACGGAAATCCCGGAAGTGGATGCCTTTTTCGGTACGCGAGAACTTCCGCGTCTGCTCAAAACGCTCAAAGCCGATTACAAGCATGAACTGGTGGGGGAACGCCTGCTTACCACACCTTCGCATTACGCGTATTTCAAGATTGCCGAAGGCTGCGACCGCCCCTGCTCTTTTTGCGCAATTCCGCTCATGCGCGGGAAACATGTTTCCACGCCGATGGAACAGCTTGTCGAACAAGCACGCGGACTGGCTGCCAAGGGAGTGAAAGAACTGATGCTTATTGCGCAGGACCTCACCTATTACGGACTCGACATTTATAAAAAACGTACGCTGGCAGAACTGACCGATCGTTTGGCGGATGTGGAAGGAATTGACTGGATCCGTCTGCATTATGCATTCCCGTCCGGTTTCCCGATGGATGTACTCGACGTCATGCGCGAACGTTCCAATGTATGCAATTACCTCGACATGCCGCTGCAACATGGCTCCACAGACATGCTTAAAGCCATGCGACGCGGAATTACGCGTGAAAAAACCGAAGAACTTGTAAATCGCATTCGCGAAAAAGTCCCGGGAATTGCGATGCGAACCACATTGATCGCGGGTTATCCCGGGGAAACGGAGGCAGACTTTGAAGAAATGTACAGCTTCGTGGAACGGATGCGCTTCGACAGGCTCGGAATCTTTGCTTATTCGCACGAAGAAAATACACACGCGTACAATTTTGAAGACAATGTGCCTGCAAAGGTTAAAAAGCAACGTGCCGATGCGATCATGGAATTACAGTCAGGCATCAGCTATGAACTGAACCAACAGAAGGTTGGAAAAACCCTTCCTGTACTGTTCGATCGCGCCGAAGGAGACTATTTCATCGGGCGGACCGAATTCGATTCACCGGAAGTGGATAACGAAGTACTTGTCAAGAAATCGGAAGGTTATGTGCGTCTCGGAGACTTTGCCAATGTGCACATTGAAAGTGCCGATCACTACGATTTGTACGGAAAACTTGTTTAAGTCGCTTTAAAACCGGTTCACAAATAATTTGTACTTTGCAGCTGACGTAAGCCTTACTGCATGGATATCCAAACCCGTTTGTTTGACCAGATCCGGTCGAAATTACCACCTGATGCCCCGCTTGGGAAAGCGCTCATGGAAGACCTTGACCTGTCGCGGGACAGTGCTTACCGCCGTGCACGCGGGGAAACTTCACTTACACCGGAGGAAATTCAGGCTTTATGTCTGAAATATGAAATTTCCTTTGATCGCATTCTCGGTGTGGAGGGAAAAGCGGTTACCTTCCAGTACAATCCGCTTCAGCGCAGCGAATTTTCGTTTGAGACCTACCTGAAAGGGATCAACGACGGATTTACACGTATGATGTCCCAACGTTCGCAAATATTGTATTATTCGAGCCTGGACATGATCATATTCCAGGTCTTCAATTTCCCGGCACTCACGCGCTTCAAATTGCTTTATTTCGCAAAAACCTATCTGAAGATCCCGCGTTGGGAAGAAGAAAAGTTCCATCGCGGCTGGACCGGCAATATTTCCACCGAACTCATTGCCGATTCGCTCCATAAATACGTACGCGTACCGAGCACGGAGGTCATAGACTATGAATGCGCCAAAGGACTGATCCGTGAGATCGTTTCATTTTGGGAACTCGGTCACATCGCTTCGCGGGAAGACGCACTTTTCCTCCTGGATGAGGTCGAGAAACTCATGGAACACTTCCGGGATCAGATCCGGGACGGGAGAAAATCCGAATTCGGCAAACCGGTTATCACAGAAGCGGACAGTTATTCGGTGAATATGCATGAGACTTATCTGCAGGACAATACGTTCATCGCTGAAACGAATGCCTACCGGATGCTTTACATCACGCACAACATGATGAACTACCTGTATACGGTGGATGTGGATTATGTAAACCGTTCTTACCACGTCTTTCAGACCATGCTCAAAAACTGTAAGAGCCTGAAAGATAATCAGTCTGTCTGCCTGAGTTATTTCTCGAATATTCAGCAGTTTATTGCGAAAGCACGCATGCGTATCGGTGGGATGGACCTACTCTGATCTTTTCGCATTTCGCGGATGGTAGGAGATGATCGCTTCACGCAAAAAGCGCTGATCGAGATGGGTATAGATCTCGGTCGTAGTAATCGATTCGTGGCCGAGCATTTCCTGTACGGCGCGCAGGTTTGCCCCGCCTTCCACGAGGTGCGTCGCGAAGGAATGCCGAAAGGTATGCGGTGAAACGTTTTTCCGGATGCCCGCTTCTGCCGCCAGTTGTTTGACGATCGTAAAGATCATTTCCCGCGTGAGCCGGCTTCCCCGGCGATTTAAAAACACGATGTCCTCATGTCCTTTTTTAATATCCAGGTGATTGCGAATGTGCGCTTCGTAGATTCCGATCTCCTTTTCCACGGTCTCACTGACCGGAACAAGCCGTTCCTTATTTCCCTTTCCGATTATCCGGACGAATCCCTCGTCAAAAAACAGGTCTGAAAAACGCAGGTTCACGAGTTCACTAACCCGTAAGCCGCAACTGTAGAGCGTTTCCAGGATTGCCCGGTTCCGGTGGCCTTCGGGTTTACTCAGGTCAATCACCGAGATCAGGGTATCGACCTCTTCAATGGTGAGGAATTCCGGTAGTTTGCGCCCGATCTTCGGTTGTTCCACGCCGTCCGTGGGATCGCTCGAAATGGTATTTTCAAGGAGCAGGAATTCGTAAAACTGGCGAACACCGCTGATAATACGCGCCTGTGTCCGGGCACTGAGTCCCAGATCATACAATCCTGCGAGAAATTCGGAAATATCTTTCCGGTTCACCTGTTCCGGATCTTTTTTCCCTTCGAAAAAGTCACGTAACTTAAACACGTCGTTCCGGTATCCCAGCACCGAGTTTTCTGCCATTCCCTTTTCGATTTTCAGGTATGACACAAATTCCTTAATATTGCGTTCCCAGGCAGACATTTTATGAAGATCTTGATTATAAACGGCCCGAACCTGAATTTGCTCGGACAGCGTGAAGAACAAATATATGGGAATGTTTCATTCGAAACGTATCTCGAAGGACTGAAAAAGGCAAAAGCCTGTGAAATCGATTATTTCCAGTCGAATGTGGAAGGCGAACTCCTCAATGCGCTTCAGCAAACAACGGCCGACGCTGTCGTTCTGAACGCCGGTGCTTACACACATACCAGTGTCGCATTACACGATTGCATCAAAGCGATTTCCGTTCCGGTGATCGAGGTGCATATTTCGAACATTTTGCAACGTGAAGATTTCCGGCACCGCTCTTACATTAGTCCGGTGGCTGCGGGCTGCATTTTCGGGATGGGTCTGAACGGTTATGCTCTCGCGATCGATTACTGCCTGAACTACCGCTGATCTGCCTTCGGGTACGGTTGTTTACGGATTCGGTATAATGCGCAGATACATCCGGCCGAAATTCCGAACCACAAAAGGTCGTAAACAAATATATCCGTATTTCCGGCAGCGAAACTTTTCCAAAGTCCGTGGTTCCGCACGAAAGCATTTAACAGGGGAATGAAAATTCCAACTACAGCTGTGATTAACAGGCAAAGTTTGTTTGTAAAGCGATTGTCTCCCCGCAGGAAAAAGATTAGTGACAGCAGCAGCCACCCAATAAAGAACAGGCAATTGAGAAAGACCTTCCGCGACGCAAAATCCGCTGGTAACAAGCCTGACACGAGTACACTTACCGCAGTTACCGGCAACATGGTCAGACAAATGGATAAATAGATTTTCCCAACGCGCTGATTGTACCGTTTACGACGTTCGTCGATATGCTTTTTATTACGTGCCTCCAGCCAGATCAGCACGCCGGTAACGATTACAAAACAACTCAGCACGGAAAGCAGGAAGTAAACGGTTTTTAGCATGTAGTGATAGCCCGTTCCGATCTCTCCGAATTCTGCAAAATGCAGGCGATAGACAGTCGGCCATACCTTTTCGGCGTATCTGCGCAGGGCAGGACTGTCTTCGTACAGCACCTTCCCGGTATGCACATCAAACACTACGGAAGCATCCCCGTGAAAGCGTTCCTGCGGACCGATCTCCCCATGCACTTTCAGCTCTTCGGTGGAAGTTTTGCAATTCAGGATGGCTATTTCGTGGAAATAAAAGCGCTTTTCCGTCCAGCGTCCGGATACTTCATCGATCAGTTGATTGTAACTCGAAACGGCTGATCCGGGGTCGCCAGCTTCACGTTGTTCGTAGCGTGGGAACAGATCGGCGTATAATTTTCGAACGTCGTTGTCATAAAGCATCGACCCGGACATTACAAGAATAATGCTCAGTCCGAACATCGCACCCGTGAGTGCATAAAGGAACTGAAAGGGAAGACCGATGACTCCCAATGCTGTGTGTGCATCCGTCCAGACGGTTTTTAGCTTTTCCTTCGGCCGAAAGACAAAAAAATTCATTTTAGCCTTTTTCCAGTGAACGATAATTCCCGACACGATGGCAAACAGGAAGAAAAAAGAAACGAGCCCGGCCAGGTAATATCCCGGACGACCAAGCTGGTAATAAAAATGCAGGTTATAGAGTAAAGCGGCAATGGTAAAGGAATGTTCGCCGGATACTTCTGTGAGTTTGTATTCGTTGCGATCGAGTTGGTAATTGTATTCTTTCAGCGCGTTTCCGGTCGCCAGTGAGTCAGAAGAAGGTGACAGACGGATTTCAATTTGATCGCTTTCCAGTTCCTGCAGGTGGATATTCCTTCCCGAAAGCGTTCCGATTCTGGCCCGGAGACTGTCCGTAATTCGGTCGAGGTCCGGAGCCTGCAAAGCGTAGCCCGCTGTAGCGTGTTCAGTACCTTTTTCCCATTCGGCACCCGGATGAAGAAACAGCGTGAAGGCACCGGCAAAGAAAATAATGAACAGGGCAAAACTGATCACGATCCCGCTGACGGTGTGCAGGTGAAAGAAAATATTATGTGAACGTTTACTCATGGATCTGAAAGTATACTGAACTTAGGGAGCAAACATCAAAAAGATCGTCCAGCAGACTATGGACAAAGCACCGTAAACTGCCCAAAGCACCCATCCGTTCCTGAACAGGAATGCCACGAGCAGTAAAGCACACCACAGCAGGAAAAAAAGATACGAGAAAGTTAACAAGGCTGTCTTCGGTTCTGAAAACAGCGAACTTACAGCCAATGTGAACCCAATGCAGAGGATTAATCCACCGACCGTGCCCCCGGTAATTTTAAGAAAGCGCTGAAAGCGGTTTGTAGTCAGGTATTTCTGATTGGCCGGCATGTTATTTTCTGAGCGGATAGAACAGTAATTGTGCACTCGCAAAGAACATGGTCAGTAGCAACATGTAAAAGATCCCTGCTGCCAGCCCGAATGTAAATACGAACAAAAGCGTGGCGATCAGCAGAAAGCCTGCGGCAATCCACCGGACTGCGCTTCCACGCCCTGCGATTAACACGTGTACCGTTCCACGCCTGTACGCCGCACGTCCGGAAGTGCTGTAAAATGCCAGCATTGCACAAAAAGTGAGAAAAATAGCCGTGAGAAACATCCCTGGTATTTTTAGAAAAAGGTGGCATCCCAAAAGGACGCCACCTTATTCGGTCTTAATATTTGTAGATCGACTGAAGTTCGCTACCGGCGATGTCAGCTCCTTTTTCTGCAGTTGCAGTTTGAGGGTCCACGCGGTAAACAGCTGCCGAAGAACCGTTGTTGATGGAAACATATACTTTCCCGTCCTCGATGAGGAACGGTGTTTCATACTGTCCTCCGTGAAGCGGAATGTCGGAAACGATTGTCAGTGTTTGCGCATTCACATCGATAATCGCAATCTTACAGATCGGGTTTGAAGATGAAAATGCAGCCCAGGATCCAACTCCGGATGCAGCATCCGTTGCGTTGTCAATCACACGTGCAACGATCTTCCCGTTGCTAACATACGCTCCTGTGAGGATCTTGTATCCCTCTGCTTCCAGGTTAAAGAAGTAAGACGGATCGAATTGCTGTTCCCCGGCATTGATCTTAAGAATTCCGGACGGTTTGGTAGCCTGTGTGTATCCTGCGGCGTAAGACGAGGTTGAAAATGTATACATATTCCCGTTTTCATCTTTTACAATGGATGTAGACCCACCGTAATAACCGATCGGACTGGTACGCGTGTCTTTCAAGATGGCGAGTTTCTGGAAGCCCGGGTAAGAATAAACAGCCACGTATGCAGTATCGGTCTGATCCGTCGCCCAGGTATCCCCCACGAGCGGGTAAAAAGGAACAAATACTTTGTCACCGACGATCTTCGTACTTGTCGGCCAAACATTCAGTTGATTTCCGCTTCCGTCTTTAGGCGCGTAGATCACCGAAGGAACGCTGGAGGTAATTGCCATGTTATTCGGATCGATGAGCTGGAACTTACATTCGTAAGAACCTCCTCCCCAGGGCGCACCAATGGAAAGCAACTGGTCGGTATTTTTATCGTGTTCGATAAAGTCGAGGCGCTCGAAGATAAATTCTCCTTTTTCGCTCAGAACGCCATTATTGACACCGTAACCGATGCAATTGTTGTTCGTGTAATCAATGGCCAGGAAAGAACTGTTCGATCTTCCGTAATAACACCATCCTGCCTGTTCGATTCCGTTTCCTGAACTTGAAATTGTTCCGGACATGAGGTCGCTTACGGACATGATATAGTCTGCGCTCCCGTCTGAAGAACGAAAGCCGACCACGTAGCCACTTGCCTGACCTACCCCGGAATTGTTATCCGAGTCGTTGTTGTCATCATCTTTTTTCTTGCAGGAAAAAAGGCTCACGGTCATCGCGGCCATAATTCCCAGTGTTGCTGTTCTTGAAATAGTCATCGATTGCATATTTAAAACGATTATTTACTAATAAAATACCTGATTTTCAGGTTAAAGCTTCTTCCCGGTTTCTGAATTCTGAAATTGTCGTACAGTTTTGCGTCCAGCAGGTTGTTACAGGCCAGCGTGACATTGTATTTACCGGATACGGCAGAATACGTTACCGCCACACTGTGTGCTACCTGGCGTGGAATAATGTTTTTGTAATCTTTGTTTCCCTGGCTGGGCCATTTCAGGTAAAATTCTTCCACGTACAGTGTCGACCAGCGAAAACTCACCTTTTGCTTGAGGCGGCCGAAGTACGGCGTATTCACCACAAGCGAAGCGTTTCCGAAGAGGTACGGGATGTTGGGCAGCCTGTCCAGGTAAAGCGGATCTTTCGCCCCGTTCACGAGTTGGTTCGTATTCAGCATATTCTGATAGGTCGCGTTCACCTCGAAGCCGAATAGTTGTTTGTAATCGTAACCAACCGCCGCTTCGTAACCGGTAACGAGTGATGAATTCAGGTTTTCGTACTGTGAAGTCACCCCGGACGCTACCAGCCGGATCATGTTCTCCGGCAAACGGTACAAAAAGTTAAATTCTCCGCGCAGCCGGTTCTTTCCAAAACGCTTCGAAGCAATGAATCCGACGTTGAAGTTGCGGCTGTGCTCGGCTACCAGGTCGTAATTGCTTTTCAATAACAATCCGTCGCCAAACAGTTCGTAGCCTTCCGGGAGCCGGTAGGCATCTTCATAAGATGCTTTTAACTGGAGTGTCGGGAAAAGGAAAAAAGAAGATGCCACGCCATAGCCCCGGTAGGATTGTGAATTTACATCGCGGTAAAGCGGATCGTATTCGTTTTCCGGGTCACGGTAAAGCACCGATTCCATAAAGAAGGATTTTCCGAACACAGTCGTTTCCCAACGGTTATCAAAAAGGCTGAGTTTGTAAGAAAGTCCGAGAAAGTTCTTTTTGAGTACGTTCGGATCTGAAAAGGGCGGCTCCGAATAACTGATGGTATCTTCACCCTGGCGCTGAAACCAGGTAAAGGTATTGTTAAGCGTGAAAGTATGGTGTTTCCACTTTTTATATTCAAGTGTTGCCGTTGTAAGCGCCGTTTCGTCGTTAAACGTAAAGAGCGTTTTGTACCAGTTGAGTTCCCCGGAAGTTGCATAAACAGCTTTTTGCGTATAGCTTCCGTCCCAGTCGTAGGTGCGCGAACTGGTATCTACGGTCATGGCCTTTCGATCACTGTAAATTGCAGAAAGATTCAACGAAAGTCCTTTCGTGAGCAGGTCGTTTTTGCTGTATTTCAGGGTGGGGATAAGCGAACGCTCGGTACGGTGCACGTGGCCGGCAACCTTGGTCATGTTTGCACCCTGTTGTACTTCTTTATATGATTGCGAGGCAATGAGCCCGATCAGCAGGCGGTCTGCAAAGCGTTTATTTACAAAACCCACTTCGAAAATGCCGGTACTGGACTGAAACGCATCGTTGAAACGTCGTACTTCGGTAGGCTCTTCATCCTTTTTCCCTGTTTGTTTATCGTAAAGGTAGGCGTCGATCTTGTAATTGTTATCGGAGTAATTGTAAAACCCGCTGACGTTTATCATGAAACCGTTTTTGGTTGTGTGACGCGCCACCGCCGAAGCCTGGTGGGTATTGAACGATCCGAAGCCGTAGGAAACATCCAGGAAATCGCGGGCAGTTGTCTTTGTAATAATGTTCACGGCCCCACCGAGTGCATCGGAACCAAGGTTTACAGGTACCACGCCTTTATAAACTTCCACGCGGTCGAGAATACTGACCGGAACGATGTTCAGGCTGAATGTATTCCCCAGGTAATCCGTGGGCAAACCATCGATAAAAAAACGGACCTGTTTCCCGGTAAACCCGTTGAGCGAAAAGGTAAAATCCGAACCCAGTCCGCCGTTTTGACGCACGCGCACACCTGTTGTGGTGTTTAGTACATCGGTCACGGTAAGGTTGAGGTTCTGAAGTGGCTTGAGATCAATGGCATTTACGTTGAACGGTTCTTCTTTGACTTCCCGGTTCTTCGATTTTCCGAGCACATCCACCTGGCCTGCATCCTGAATAGTTTCCAGTATAAAGCCGGGCAGTTGCATGTTTTCCCGATCCACGAGTATCTCTCTTTCGATTCCCGAAAAACCCGTGGCTGTCACGCGCACGGTATATTTTCCGTAGGGCACGTGCATAATCTGAAAATAGCCGTTGGAATCAGTAATGGCTCCCTGCCCCTCCCCGATTGAAACACGGGCAAACTCAAGCGGTTTTCCGTTGGAATTTACCGTGCCTTCGAGCGTGGCTTCCTGCGCCAATGCAAGCAGCGGAAAAACAAGGATAACGAAGAGCGAAAATAAGGAGCGCACCATGCTGTTTTTTGATGGCACAAAGATAAGTGCACCCGGACCGTTAATTCAATACCACATATATGGTATTTATAATTAATCTAAATAAAAATTAACAGCGGTATAAAAACAAACTTAATCACTTGAAAAGCCGTTGATTAAGCTGATTAAAGTAGTCGATTTTCTTAAAAAAGTGTGCCCAAACGATACTTCCGCGGTACAATCCACTGAGATTCGGACGGTTTTCCAAACGCTTCAGTTCTTTTCGCTGACGTAATAAAATTGGAAGTCGCCGGTACATGTGTAAATGTGCTTTCAGGACCATGTACAAATTCCTGAATTCGCCCCGCATTAAAAAACGTGCTCCGGCAATACCGTCGAGAAGCATGCGGTTAAATAATTTTCCGAAAAGTATGCCCCGGTGATTTTTTATGATCATATACAGGCTGTTCCGGAAATTAAGAAAGGATTTTCGCGGTGATTCGTAAGAAAGCGTGCCGCCGCCCACGTGAAAAATGACGGACTTCGGCACCACGAGGAAACGGTAACCGAGGCGTTTGATTCGCCAGCACAGATCGATCTCTTCCATGTGTGCAAAGAAGGCCTCATCGAAGCCACCGGCACGGTGAAACAGTTCCGCCCGGATGAGCAAAGCGGCGCCTGTTGCCCAAAAAATCTCTGTTTGTGAATCGTACTGCCCGTGATCTTCTTCGTTGACCATAAAAATACGTCCGCGGCAAAACGGGTAATAATTGGAATCCATGAAACCTCCGCAGGCCCCGGCATGTTCAAAACGGGAACGGTCGTGAAAAGCCCTGACCTTCGGCTGACAACCTGCGATGGAAGCATCCGAACGAATGGCTTCATAAAGCGGTTCGAGCCAACCCGGAGTTACTTCGATATCTGAATTGAGTAAGAGATAAAACTCGGAATCTACCTGGCGTAACGCTTCGTTATAGCCGCGCGCAAATCCTCCGTTTTCCGAATTTCGGATGATCTCCACCGAGGGGAAACGGGAACGTACAAATTCAACGGAGTCGTCGGAAGAAGCATTGTCAGCCAGTATCACGCGGGCACCATTGGCATTTTCAATAACGCCCGGCAGGAATTTTTCGAGGTACGAAATTCCGTTCCAGTTCAGAATGACAATGGCAATCTCTTCCACGTGTTTTCCGGTTTTTCGCCCGAAATTACGCTTTTCCTTTTAATATTGCCTGTACAGGCTGTTGGAATTTCCGCCGTAATGTTCCTGCGTGGTACCGTTCGGATCATCGACATTTCCGTTCGTGGTATTCCGCTTGGCCAGTGCCTGAGGCCAACCGTTATTCTTCAGTTCGCCTACCATGTCTGAATGCAAGAGCCTGTAATTGTTATTCACGAGGTCCGGGTTGTAGAAAATAAAGCGCTTGTTACTGAAAACACCGATCTTATTGTATTGCCAGATCTCGTAAGGATATTCGGTCGGCGAATTGGGCTGGGTAACGATCATTGTCGGAGCGCCGTATTGCAGGTAAACCCGTCCGCGGTCCGTTTCGAATCCACGCATAAAGTTATTGCTGTAAAGTCGTTCCACGAGTTGCACCTGTAACTTGTATTTGATCCACTCTTCGTAGGCTTTGATATTTCCCGATGTATGAATCCAGAACTGCTGAATATATTTGCGCTGCACCTCCGCATCTTTCTTTTTAAGAATGGAAAGAATGCTGCGAACTTCTCCCGGTTTGGAGATCGGGATCAGGCTCGCGAGGTAATAGGCAACGCTATCATCGGTCATTGATTCCTGGAAGGCCGGGTCTAGGATCACGTCTGCAGTTGATGTAAAAGTACGTTCTGCCTTTTCGCGCTCGAAGGAATACGCCATATTGGCCATTTCTTTCATATCGCGTGAAAGTACGGAATACTCAATGATATATGTTCCGCTTTTGAGCTCTTCGATTTCCAGCTGGCGGATTACCGGCACCACTTCGGACCCGTTCATGCGCGTCGTGTAACTGAGTTCATGCAATTCTTCACCGGTATTGGCATCAATCACGCGTTGACTCAGACCGAAAACGCTGTCCGTCAACAAATGCGTGTTGTAGATCTCGAAATAAACGGGAATGGTCTGCGCATCGTCCGCAAAATAATCACTGAGTCGCGGATAAATATCGTATCCGGACTTAAAGAACATGGAACTTCCGTCTCCTTTTCGTGCGTATTCGGCTACCTGAACGTCCGAAATAAAAATGTTGGAAGTATAATCTTCGATCACAAGTGGCTGAACGGCACGCAGCGGCTCATTGGCCGAGTTAATATCCGCAACTTCGAGCGTCATATTATACACACCCGGTTTTACGGGAAACCGCCGGATGTCGTAAAAATCATCCACTACAGAATCTCTCATAACGGGCGTTGTAAGCCGATATACGTCATTTAATACGACACTGTCATTTTGTGAAAGCTGGATGGCAATAGCAACTTCCCCCTGCATGGTACTGTCCGACAGATCATCATATACGATGGAATAGCCGGCAAAAAGCAATTGAATTTCGAGGTAATTCCCGATCTCCGGTGCATAATATTGCTTGCTATCGAGATATACCTTGAGGTTTTTCTGTCCGAAAGCGGCCGTGAAACAAAGGAGGAAAATTGTAAAAAGAATCCGGTTCATGTATTGCATGCTCATTTAAAATGTAAAGATACTAAAAAGTGAAGTGCTTTAAAAACGCGGTCGTCTCATTTTATTAAGCGGTAGTTCAGAGCGAGTAAAGCGTTTTCAGACACTTCTTTACGGTATTGAAACACGCGGAACGAACCGTACAACCAGATATTTTTTTAAAGAAAATGTTGCCGGAATATAAAGTATTGCTAATTTTGCGCCCGGAGAGATGGCAGAGTGGTCGATTGCGGCGGTCTTGAAAACCGTTGAACCGAGAGGTTCCGGGGGTTCGAATCCCTCTCTCTCCGCAAAAGACCGTTAAAAAGAGTTTCGTAATTGAGACTCTTTTTTTGTTTAACAAGGATACCCTGAGGGATGAGAACGGATCAGTTCAAAAAGTGGTGGATTTTCGAAAACTCTTTGCCCCGTCGTTCACCGAAATTCCGTATCTTATCCCGGAAATAAACGATGAAACTCAAACAGGGAACCGTTTTACCGACAACCGGCATCGGAACAGGATACATGTTGCTGTTCATTTACGCCGTCATTGGCTGGAACACCGGTTTTGAAGCATTAATACGGATTCCGTTTGCTTACTTATTACTTCTCGTACCTGCGGTCATGCAGTTTTCTTATAAAGATTTCATAGTACATGAAAATGACGCAGGTTATTATACTTACCTGTATCGCGTCCTTTTTTTGTTCAAATTCAAAAAGCGCAGGGATTTCCGGAATTTTTCGGCAATCGTGATTCGGGTCGTGAATAAACAATATAATGTTCAACAGGGCGTCGGTCCGGGAATAGTCATTGCCGAAGGTAAACACCGCGAAAAATACCTGGCACTGGTAGGATATAAGGGTACTTCAGAAAACTCGGAGATCTGTAAAGGAAAACGGGAAGAACTGGACGAAATCATTCGAAAATACGTCTTACCATTTAAAATACCGGTCTACCTCGGTGCGCCTAAGAAAGGCTACGAGTATATTTTAAAATAAATCCCATTCCTCCGTCGGCAAAAAATTGAACCCGTCTCCATGAAAACGATCAGACC
This sequence comes from uncultured Flavobacteriales bacterium, assembly GCA_964389755.1. Lineage (GTDB taxonomy): Bacteria > Bacteroidota > Bacteroidia > Flavobacteriales_D > Crocinitomicaceae > JBBSUQ01. The sequence continues at coordinate 73,399 of CAYMEW010000006.1, forward strand.
CCTCATAATTTTTTCAGCTTTACTCTTCCTTGTTTCCTTTAATCCGGAAGATCGAAAACCCGGAAAGCACACGGGAAAAGTCCTCACCAGGCAGGAAATGCTGGCAGATTTTGAAATTTTTAAAGCAATCTATGAACAAGCGAACGCCGGACTGTATAAATACCATTCAAAATCCGATGTTGACCGGGTTTTCAGAATTAACAAAGGCCGCATCAGGTCCGGTACTTCCTACAGGGAATTTTACAATATCCTGTGGAATGTCATCGATTATACAGGAAGTTGTCATAATGAACTGACTTACCCCGACTCACTGGACAGACTTTTAAGTAAGCAGCGTCTATTTTTTCCTCTTCCGCTGAAATACATCGATCATAAACTGTACACCAATGTTGATTACCAGGACATTCCGAAGGGCAGTGAACTAATTTCGGTGAATGCTCTGGAAACGGGCCGTTTCGTGGATCTAATAACAAAGTATATAAGTACCGACGGCACCAACAAAAGCGGGAAGTATGCGAAGATCGAAACGGACTGGCTTCCATTCTATATTTACCTCGCACTCGGAGAACAAAACGCGTACAACCTTCGGTTTAAGGATAGAAATTCGGAGCTAATTAAAGAACGGAAACTGGCGGGCATTACTTACAACGAGTTTTACGCCCTTTATAAAAAACGGCACTCAAAAGAATTTGAAGATAAAATAAGTGCTGATTATGCATATCATTTCCTGGATAGCATAAATACAGGGCTACTTGAAGTACACACATTTGGCATGGGCGGACCTGAAACCGCGGGACATGCAGACTACGCCTCTTTCCTTGACTCTGTTTTCAGCATTCTGAAAAATGAAAACGTGGAAAACCTGATCGTGGATATTCGCGGAAACGGCGGTGGAAACGATCCGAATGATCTGCTGCTTTATTCATACCTGACACGGCGCGAATTCAAAGAGAACAAGACTGCCTTTACCCTGTTCCAGGAAATTCCCTTTAAACAGTATTATGTGGACGACGATGTCGAAGAACTTACGAATGATCTGAAACAGGAACATTCGCTCCTCAGAGATGGCAAATATTATCAGAACGAAGCCTTTAACAAAGCCTGGAAACCGAAACTAAATGCGTTCCGCGGAAAAATTATACTATTAATAGATGCTCACGTTGCGTCAGCAGGATCTCTATTCGCAGCCTTATTCAAGAGTGATGACGAGGGACTTGTAATCGGAGAAGAAAGTCTGGGAGGCTACTACGGGCATACGGGGCACATCCCGATGACTTATGAACTGCCGCATTCGAAACTGAAACTGACATTTTCAATAGTTAATCTGGAACAGGATGTCCAACCTTTACCCGATGAAAAACCCGGTGACGGTGTCATGCCTGACATCGTGGTTCATCAAACGTATGAAGACTTCCTTGGCAACCGGGATACCGTATTAAACTTTGCTATAGCCCGGCTTAAAAAACGCTAGTTCAGAACTGAACGGATTTCCCTGAAAGTAGTATTTGCCGACATTCTTTTAAAAATTTGGACGTTGCCAGCGTACGCGTATTCCGGTCTCCCGAATAAATCGTATTTTGTGTGTTGTTAAAGCACCAGCCAAAACAGTTCAATATGCAAATCCACACACTGAAACACCGCGAAGCGATCCGGGTTAATACCCGCCTTAGCGATATGTACGTCCAACTTGCGGGGCTTTTAAAGGAACTGGACAAACACGTTTTACCCGAAACACTCGTTGATGCAGTGAATCGCCAGGTTAACGAACTAAATGCACTGCCAGACGAAGAGCACATCCTGCGCAAGCAACTCCGCAAAAAGCAAATGCGGATTGTCAAACAAGTTGAGAAGGAAGCCCGGCTCGTTCCTAAAAATTATTACCGCAACCTTTGGCTGGCAATCGGTATGGCTTCATTCGGGATACCACTCGGTCTTGTTTTCGGCTTAGCGCTTGGAAATATGGCTTTCATCGGCATTGGTTTTCCGATCGGACTTGCCATTGGTGTGGCTGTTGGTACGGGAATGGACCGAAAAGCGCAGGAACAGGGCAGGCAACTGGATGTGGAGGTTCGGTATTAAAAACTCGTTACTATCCTGCACGATCCCTTGCTTTCCAAAAGTAAATCGGCTTATCTTTGCTTTAAAAAAATGCTCCAGGACCAACCGCACGAATTATTAGATCATAAACAGGAAACTGCTCCCGGAAAACTGTCTCAAAGTCTTATAATGCTCTATATCTCGATCGGGATCATTGTGCTGGCTATTCTGTTTTTCAGCCTGGTCGGGTCCGTTTTCGAACACAAACACAGTATTTACGGCGCACTCATCCTTATGTTTGCCTTTGGAGTTAACATTGCCGGAACAATTCTCGGCTTCAATGAATTAAGTCTGCATCGTAAAAAAGCAATTGTCGGGATAGTATGCAATCTGTTCCTGGTGATCCTTTTTATTGTTATTATCCTCATTGCCACATCTTTCGAGGATGCCTGATTTTATAGTTTAGCTGTAAGCCGATAACAACGCTTACTTCAAATCTTCCGCAATCCGGTCGAGAATGCGTACAACCGCCGGACAAATCTCCGAATTCTTACGGGTCAGGTCGAGTATCTGGTACATATTTTTCCGGTTTGTATGCGGATATTCGCGGCAAGCCAACGGTCTGTCCTCGTAAATACTACAGGTATTGTCCTGTTCGAGAAAAGCACAGGGCGACTGCCTGAGTACGTAATCCTGGTCATTGTCCAGGTACAGGTACGTGTCGATAAAACGATGCTCGGTCATGCGCAGTCTCCGCGCTATTCTTCGGATATCAACGTCGCGGAAAATCGGGCTGGTTGTTTTGCAGCAGTTGGCGCATTTCAGGCAATCGATGTCGGAAAAGGCCTCTTCGTGTTCGCTATGAAATGCATCGTCGAGTTTACGATGATTCACTTTTTTCAGCTTCGCAACTTGTTTTTTAAAGTTGCTTTTTTCGCTCTTTGCCCGTTCGATCTCTTCCCCGTATACCATGCTGCAAAGATAGTAAACGCGAATCGATCGCATAAAAAAAGGGAGAATTGCGTTCTCCCTTTTTCTCATTCAAGTAAGCAGTAATTTAGCGTAAGATAGTAATGGTTCCGTTAAAGGTATATTTCTTGTCGTTATACAAATCTTTCACTTCAGCCTTCCAACTGTAAGCACCGGCCGGAACAACTTTTCCGTTGTAGGTACCATCCCAGCCAACGTTGACATCGTGCGTTTCCCACACAACTTCGCCCCAGCGATTGAATACGAGCAACTCGAAGTGATATTCGTCGATGCCATCCACGTAAAATCTCCAGTCCTGGTTGAATTCATCACCGTCCGGCGTGAAAGCATTCGGCGCGTAGAACAACACATCCGAGCTTACGATCACGGTTTTAGTGAGTGAATCGATACAGCCATCTGCAGTGGTCACATACAGTGTAACCGGATACTCACCGACTTCCCCTTCCGGAAACTCAAAAGTCGGACTTTCATAGTTACTCATCTGCGGAGTGGAGTAAGGCGAAGACCATTGCCACTGAATTACGTCGAAAGAGGATTTATCCTGCATTTTCAACTCAGTTTCAAAGATAGTCGTCGGGTTGGAAGAGATCGTGAAATCCGCAACAGGTACCGGAAGTGTTTCAAGCAGATCCGGGAAGATCGTATCGTATACACAACCATAGATCGACGTGACAGTCATTCCAATCGTGTATTTGCCCACCTCATCATAGAGCATGGAAGTCGAGTCATCTCCATATACAAGTGCTGTTTCGTAATTCCCGAAATCGTAGAACACAGTACCGATCTCCGAAGCGTTCGAAGAGGTATTGAAGAACTCGAAGGTATACGGATTACACTCGCGGTATGTCGGAAGTGACAACATCGGTTCAATGGGAGTCGGGTGCGTAATTGTTACGCAACGGCTGGTGGTCGGGGAACCGCAGTCCTCCGACATTTCAACACAATACGTGGTGGAAGCTGATGTCGGGTGAACATTGATTGTTGCTCCCGTTCCGATCACGTTTCCGTTTTCAGTCCATGTGAATGTATACGCACTTGAACCACCGCTACCGTTCACGGAAAGATCGATATCATCTTCCGGGCAGATCATGGTATCCTGCGTAATAAAGTCAATTTGCAGCGGTGTCGGTTCATCGATCGTTACGGGCTGCGTGATCACACAACCGTTGTAATCGGTAATGGTTATCGTACTCGTACCGGCTGCAAGATCTGTTGCCGTATTTGTTGTGGATGCACTGTTATCCCAGGAATAGCTGTACGGAGATGTTCCGTCCGTAACGTTAATCGTGGCTGTACCGTCGCTTCCTGAGTTACAGGTTACGTCCGTTTGTGAAGCGATCACTGCTGTCATTTGCGGAATTTCATTCACAGTTACGGAAGCCGTTCCCGTACATCCCATGTCTGAGGTGATCGTCACATTGTAAGTACCCTGACTGAGATTCGTTGCTGTTTGTGTGGTTTGTGCCGCGGCATCGTCCCACTGGTAAGAAAGGTTACCAACTACAGGAGTCATAGCTGCAGTTGCCGTACCGTCACTTCCTCCCGGGCAGGAGATCAGTGTGGAAGTTGCACTGTAGTTTACCGGGTTAGCGCCCACGGTAACCGTGGTGGTTCCGCTACAACCGTTCGGAAGAGTAACCGTGCAGGTGTAAGAACCCGGGGCAAGTCCGGTTGCCGTTTGAGTGGTCTGCGCCGCAGGGTCATTCCACTGATAGGTGGTGTTTACATTGGCCAGCGATGCGTTCGCGGTTGCCGTACCATCCGATCCGTTCGGACAGGATGCCGGTGTGGAAGTAGAACTATATGTCGGAGTATAGTTGTTCACTGTAACGTTTGCGGTAGCTGTACATCCGTCATCCGTATTCATGGTTACTGTGTAAGTTCCGGCGGCCACATTCGTTACAGTTGCCGTGGTCGGGTTACCCGGTATGCTCCAGGAATAGGTAAAAGGTGCAGTCCCTGTTCCGGGTGTGGCAGTTACAGTTCCAACTCCCTGGCTGCAGGTATCTGCGACCTGGGTGGCACTTACCGTACAGGGTTGTACGATGTTACAGTCGGTTCCACCGCCACCTCCGCTTTGGGAGAACTGAATATTTCCCTGCTGCCCGTTAAAATTCGTAACGAGCATCATGTAAAACTGTCCGGGTTGTGCATTTGTGATATTCGCCGTTTCCGTGGCAGATGCAGAGTAAGAGCAGTCGACAGTGGGGGAATTCGGGCCAATGTTGGCACAGGCGGTATTAATATCGGTAAACGGTCCGTAAAGTGCGAAATCCACATCAATCGGAGTTCCGTTATTATTATATTGCTGAATCAGGATATCGATGTTACCGGCGGTTGATACGTTCAGGTACAACCACATCGGGTTCGGTGTCGAGAAAAGACAGGCGTATTGTCCCATGGAAGGAACATTTGAACTGTTGCAGTAATTGGCTCCGAGACCGGTACAGAACGGATCTGCTGAACTACAGGAGTTATTACTACCTCCAAGACAAGGTGCCGAAGTGTTTTCTTTTGCACAAACCTGGAAGGGTCCGAAAGCATTTCCGCCGTACTCCCAGATTCGTACCCAGATCGTTGAGCCGGGCGTCAGGTTGTTTTGTGTGATCATCGGCATTAGTCCATTCGGGCTACTGTCATCATCACAGGCCAACAAGGTAAAAGGTCCGTTACAACTGCTGGCGGAATACCAGGCCATTCCCATATCTGTCGGACCACTACCCGAGGTATTCAGGTCAACGGTCATATTTCCCGACGGCGGAACGGTTACCTGATACCAGACATCGCTGCCTGAATAACTTGCACAACCGGGAGCCGGAACGCCTGTGGTGGCAGTAGTTCCCGAAGGGAGGTTTGCTGCTGAAAAGGAACAGGTAGCACCCACAGTCAGCGACGGGGCACCACAAGGGTTATCAGACTGCGCCGAAACCTGAACAGCACCCGTAAGAAAAAGTCCTGCGAGAAGCAGGGAACGGATTAACTTCATGGTTTTAAATTTATTCTGATACTTCATAAGTTATGGTAAAATCGGCAATTTCTGCCTGGGTCATTTTTACGTATTCCTTGACCTGTTCAATGGTAAAAGGAGCTTCCGTAACAAGGGTAAGGGTTTTCATATCGGGGCTTAACGAAGCCGAGTTGACGTGCTGATCAGCATTCAGTTGTTGCGTCAGCATCGGGGCCTGAGCCGATTCGAGATTAATGAGTTTAACTTCGAAATGTGCGTCGATACCCTGGTAGATATCGAGACCCTGTGCTTTGTTCTCGTTCATTTTCTGCTGTACGGGAACCGGCATTTCACTGTATTCCTGACCGAAAGCTACGGTGGAGATCATGCCTGCTACTACAAATCCGATTATTTTAAAAAATTTCACGTCGACTTAATTTTAAGGTTACTGATAAAACGTACAGGGACAAATATAGTTGCTTTCTTTTTTTTTAAAATTTTAAAATGTTTCCGATTTCGCGTTTTATTTTAAAACGGCGTTTTCACGGGACTTTGTTTGTCTTTTCACAGGAATTCAAGAGTGTCAGCCAAATTTTTCGTCCCACGTTAAAAAATAATTACATTTGCTCTGTTGATTTAAATTCATTTTAAAAAATGGCTAGTAAATACCAAGCGCAGATTGATGCTTTCATGGAGAAAGTGAAAGCTGCTAACCCTCATGAAAAAGAGTTTTTACAGGCGGTTCAGGAAGTTGCTGAGACAGTGATCCCGGTAATTGAAGAAACGCCGAAATACAAAGAGTCCAGAATCTTAGAACGAATTGTGGAACCGGAAAGAACAATTATTTTCCGCGTTCCGTGGATGGACGATAACGGAAATGTACAGGTTAACCGTGGTTTCCGTGTTGAATTCAACTCTGCAATTGGTCCTTACAAGGGCGGTCTTCGCTTCCACCCTTCCGTGAATCTTTCAATCCTGAAGTTCCTCGGGTTCGAACAGATCTTCAAGAATTCCCTCACAACGCTCCCGATGGGCGGAGGAAAAGGTGGTTCGGATTTCGATCCGAAAGGAAAATCCGACCGCGAAGTGATGCGTTTTTGCCAGTCATTTATGACTGAGCTCAGCCGTCACATCGGACCGAACACGGACGTACCTGCCGGTGATATCGGTGTAGGTGGTCGTGAGATCGGTTACATGTTTGGTCAGTACAAGCGCCTGCGCAACGAATTTACCGGTGTACTTACCGGGAAAGCGCTAAACTGGGGTGGTTCCCTGATCCGGCCGGAAGCAACCGGTTACGGAACGGTTTACTTTGCCAAAGAAATGCTCGCAACGAAGAACGACTCTTTCCTCGGGAAAACGATCGCCGTATCGGGTTCCGGAAACGTCGCACAATACGCGGTTGAAAAAGCAACGCAACTGGGCGGACGTGTCGTTACAATGTCCGATTCTCAGGGATATATCTACGATGAGGCCGGTATCGATGCTGAGAAACTTGCTTTCATCATGGAGTTGAAAAATGTAAAACGCGGACGTATCTCCGAATATGTTTCCCGTTACCCTTCTGCGAAGTTCTTCGAGGGGAAACGCCCGTGGGAAGTTGTTGTGGATATTGCACTGCCGTGTGCAACACAAAACGAACTCAACGGTGAAGAAGCAGCGCTGCTCATCAAGAACGGTGCGATTTGCGTGGCTGAAGGAGCGAACATGCCCTGTACGCCGGAAGCTGTGGAGGCATTTCATGCTGCCAAAATGCTCTTCTCACCCGGAAAAGCGTCTAACGCGGGTGGTGTGGCAACATCCGGACTGGAAATGTCTCAAAACTCACTGCGCATGAACTGGACACGTGAAGAAGTGGATGAGCGACTGCACAACATCATGATCTCCATTCACGAAGCATGTGTGAAATACGGACGTCGTGATGACGGTACTGTTGATTATGTAAAAGGAGCAAATGTTGCCGGTTTCGTGAAAGTGGCGGATGCCATGATCGATCAGGGACTGGTTTAATCGAAGTTAATTCCTTAAAATATAAAACCGGTAATCGTTGGATTACCGGTTTTTTTTGTGCTAAACAGGATTTTAGTGATGATCTCCCTGCGTCGGAATGTCGTCTCTCACACGCACGATCTTGTCTACAATATACTGTCCTTCGGTATTATCGTATTCCCTTCCGCGCCACGGAAGTCCGCGCAGGTAAAACACATAATGTAATTCAAGTTTTTCGCCCTGCATAGACATCAGTTTTTCGGCGAGGGCTTCATCGGTCACCGAAAACTTAAACACTTCCGAACTGGTATACTGGATCGTCGGCAATTGCATTTCACCCTCGTAATTCTTGAAGAAACCTCCTGTTTTCGAGAACTTGTACAGCATGCCAACACGTGTTCCTTCACTATATACGTAATAATGGCGAACGTAAAACACAACGCCAAATACGAGGACTAACACGGCAAGACCCCACCAGAGGAATCTTCGGATTTTCTTTTTTCTGTTTGGATCCATAAATCGGTAATAACTTAAGCTGAGACAAACGAATTTAGTAAATTGTTTGTATTACCGACAGAAAACAGGCTTATTCGTTATTCTTTTTTGAATTTGCGGTCCCCGGTTCTTCATCCGCCGGTTTTGCGCTTTCAGAAACTTTCGGAGCATCAGGATCGGGTTGTAAAAGGCTCTCGCGCATGATCCCGTCGTCAACCGGTGCCGGAGCTTCGGGGAATTTGGTGGTCGGTCTTGAAGGTCTGTAGCTCACGGATCCGTCAAGTTCTTCCGCCATCTGGTCAAGAGGCCGGCGAATGTCTTTCGAGCTTTCTTCCACCATCGAACGCAGGTTGAGGTCTTTCTTAATATCTCCCGTCGATTTGCGGATCTCGTTTTGCAGATCGTTCGACGCATCTTTGATCTGGCGGACCGTACGCCCCATAGTCCGGGCAATTCCCGGGATACTTTTGGCTCCAAAGAAAATCAGGATGAACACAAGGATCAAAACGATCTCGGAGCCGGATACGTCATTCAGAAAAAGTAACATACGCAAAACTCTGCTACAAAATTAAGGAAATATCGGCGATAAGCGCTTCTGAAGACTTATTTCTTAAGCTGCATATCTGCAGTCGCTTTTAAAACAAGCCAGCGCGGTAAAAGCGGAATGATCCAGTTCAGTCCGAAACGCAATTTCCAGTCTGTAATGGTAAGCAGTTTTCCCTTTTGCATGGCACGATACCCTTTTCGGGCAGTAACTTCCGGTGACGCAGCTGACTTAAACAGGGGGCTTCCCTCGAGGTCCGCGGCTTTTTCAAAGCCGGTTCTCACAGGTCCCGGGCAAAGTGCCGTAACCGTTACGCCCGTTTTACGGCATTCGTATGCAAGTGCCTGGCTCAGTGAAAGTACATACGCTTTTGTTGCGAAATAGACTGCCTGGAGCGGCCCCGGAATAAACCCGGCGGTACTTGCCGTATTCAATATCTTTCCTGTTTTTCGTTCGATCATTCCGGGAAGAAACAGGTGTGTGAGGTCGGTTAGTGCCGTTACATTCAGCCGGATCATGTCCAGGTCCGCTTCTCGCTCACGTTCCGTAAAAAACCCATAACCTCCGAAACCCGCATTGTTCATCAGGTAATCGACGCGAAGTTCCTGCTCCTGTGCAAACTGAAATATACGCCGGGGTGCTTCGGGATCGATCAGGTCCGCCGGGTACACATAAACGCGAACCCCGTATTTTTGCCGGAGTTCGTCGGCCAGTATTCCCAGTTCATGCTCACTTCGTGCCACCAGAAGCAAATCTCCTTTTTCAGCGGCATGAATCCGTGCAAGCTCCCGGCCGATACCGCCGGAAGCACCCGTAATCAATGCAAGTTTCGTTGCCATAGTCTATCAGGCCTGGGGAGCCTTTTCCTGTTGTGGTAAATGCACATCCATTTGCGGGAACGGGAAACTAAGACCGTGTTTGTCAAATTCGGTGTAAACGCGTTCGTTCATGTCGAAGAATACGGCCCAGTAATCCTCTACTTTTGTCCAGGCACGCACTGTAATATTGATCGAAGAATCGGCGAGTGCTCCCAGGCCGATAAAGGGTTCTGGATCAGTTAAGATACGTTCATCATCTTTAATGAACTGTGCGAGCACTTCGCGCGCCTTTTTCATATCGTCTCCATAGGAAATCCCGATGATCCATTCCACGCGGCGTTTGTCGGCCTGTGTGAAATTGGTAATATTCCCGTTTGCCACCGGACCGTTCGGAAGAATGATAATTTTATTGTCCGGCGTGTTCAGGTAGGTATTAAAGATCATGATATCTTTCACTGTTCCCTGCTCTCCCTGGGCATCGATAAAGTCGCCGACACGAAATGGCTTGAAGAAAAGGATCATCACTCCGCCAGCAAAATTAGACAGTGTACCGGAGAATGCCATACCAATTGCGAGGCCTGCGGCACCCAGGATCGCTACAAAAGAGGTCATTGCGACACCCATTTGCGAAATCGCGGTTATAATTGTCAGGATCTTGAGCGCAATGGACACGAGGCTTCCCATGAAACTGGTGAGTCCCGGGTCTGCATTTCCCCGCGCCATGATCTTTTTGGTCGTTTTTGCCAGAAAGTTCGACAGCCAGAATCCAACAATAAAAATCACCACGGCCGTTATGAGTTTGATCCCGATCGAGATGATCAGCGCCATGGTGTGTCCTTCATTTACTCCGAATAATTTGTCCAGTTCGTGTAACATAGTTGTATTTTTGTATTTAAATCTGTTGTTCTAACAAAACTAACGCACTTTCGTTGGAATCCGGCATTAATTTTTGACAAATGTTTTTCTACCTGAGCAAAATCCTGTTTTTATTCGTGCAACCGTTCACCTGGTTCATCCTCTGCGTACTTGCAGCCTTTTTGCTACGCGGTGCAAAATGGAAAAAACGCTTCCGCATTGCTTCGATCGTTCTGCTGGTATTTTTCACAAACAGTTTTTTATTTCTCACCTTTTGCCGCATGTGGGAAATTCACACTCCGCCGATCACCAAAACGGGTAATTACGATGTCGGGATCGTGCTGGGTGGCATGTCCGAATATAATAACGACCTGCACGCGCTGAGCCTGCGACGCGGCGGAGATCGTATCTGGCAGGCGATTTCCCTTTACAAAGCCGGGAAGATCAAAAAGATCCTGATCTCGGGTGACAACGGTTATATTTCCGACCGGGGACTGCACGAAGCGAAGCAGCTGAAAAAAGTCCTGGTCGCATGGGGATTGCCCGAAACAGACATTTTGGTAGAAACCGCTTCCAAAAACACGCACGAAAATGCCATTTACACGCAAAAAGTACTCGCAAAATACCCGGAGATCCGCACGAAACTGCTGATCACTTCAGGGACGCACATGCGTCGCTCGCTGGCCTGTTTCGAAAAAGCCGGACTGCATTGCGATGCCTTTTCAACAGATCTGTTTACCGGCCCGAAAGCCCATTTTTACTGGGATCAGTATGTCGTGCCAGACTGGTCTCTTTTTAACGACTGGAAAACACTCATGAAAGAATGGATCGGCTACCTGGCCTACGCCATGATGGGATATGTATAATTATGAAGGACCTGCTTTACATCCCGCAATTTTATGCTCCGGACGCGGCCCAGGAATTATATGAACGCTTGTTGAAAGAGCTTCCGTGGGAAAGCGGTACGATCCGGATGTTTGGGAAGACAGTCGCCATTCCGCGCTTACAGGTATTCTTTGCCGAAAACGGATTGTCTTATGCTTACAGTAATCAGCAACTGACCACGTGTCCATTTCCGGAAATTATTCAGAAGATCCGTCAAAAAGCGGAAGTTCAGTGCGGGGAAGATTTCAATTCCTGCCTGGCTAATCTTTACCGAAACGGACAGGACGGGAATGGCTGGCACGCCGATAATGAACCGGAACTCGGTCCAGAACCGGTGATTGCTTCCGTGAGTTTTGGAGAAGTGCGCAAATTTCGGCTCCGGCATAATGAGACACGCGAAATCATACATTTTGAACTGGAACCGGGAAGTCTGCTTTATATGGGAAAAAGCATTCAGCGGGAGTGGAAACACGAGGTTCCGAAAACGAAAACGGAGAAACAGGCGCGCATAAACCTGACTTTCCGTAAGATCATCCGGTAATTACATACCCGGCATTCCGCCGCCACGCATTCCCTTGAGCTGCTTCATCATTCCCATCATATTTTTGGGATTGCTCATCATCTTCATCATTTTCTTCGTGTCCTCGAACTGCTTGAGGAGTTTGTTGACATCCTGGATAGAAGTTCCGCTTCCCTTTGCAATGCGATTCTTGCGTTGTCCGTTGATCAGGGCCGGCTGCGCACGTTCGTTCGGTGTCATGGAGTAAATGATCGCTTCGACGTGTTTGAATGCATCGTCCTCGATATCCACGTCTTTCAGTGCTTTCCCCATACCCGGAATCATTCCCATCAGGTCCTTCACGTTCCCCATTTTCTTGATCTGGTGTAGCTGGCTGAGAAAGTCGTTGAAATCGAACTGATCTTTGTGGATCTTGCGTTGGAGTTTCCGTGCTTCTTCTTCGTCAAACTGCTCCTGCGCTCTTTCGACGAGTGAAACAACATCTCCCATCCCGAGAATCCGGTCGGCCATCCGCTGCGGGTAGAACACGTCCAGTGCGTCCATTTTTTCACCGGTCCCGACGAATTTGATCGGTTTATCCACAACTGCTTTGATCGAAAGCGCGGCACCACCGCGGGTATCTCCGTCGAGTTTGGTCAGCACCACTCCATCGAAATCGATGCGTTCGTTGAAGGTTTTTGCCGTATTAACGGCGTCCTGCCCCGTCATGGAATCTACCACGAACAGGGTTTCTGTCGGCTGGATCGCTTTTTTAACCTCGGCGATCTCGTTCATCATGTGTTCATCGATGGCAAGGCGTCCGGCCGTATCGACGATCACTACATTGAATGAATTGCTTTTAGCATAGGCAATCGCATCTTTCGCGATCTTTACCGGATCTTTTTCTTCTTTATTGGAAAACACTTCGATGCCGAGTTGCTCTCCGAGTACGTGTAACTGATCAATCGCCGCCGGTCGGTAAACGTCACAGGCGACAAGCAGCGGTTTCTTTCCTTTTTTGCTTTTGAGGTAATTTCCGAGTTTCCCGGTAAAGGTGGTTTTACCCGAACCCTGCAAACCGGACATCAGGATAATTCCCGGAGCTCCTTTAATGTTGATCTCTGCCTCGTTGCCGCCCATGAGTTCCACGAGTTCTTCGTGACAGATCTTGATCATGAGCTGACCGGGGGAAACAGCCGTGAGTACATTTCGCCCGATCGCTTTTTCTTTGACCGTGTTGGTAAATTCTTTCGCCGTTTTGAAGTTGACATCGGCATCCAGCAAGGCGCGGCGCACTTCTTTCAGTGTTTCAGCCACGTTAATTTCAGAGATCTGTCCCTGCCCTTTTAAGACTTTAAATGCTCTTTCAAACTTCTCGGTAAGATTTTCAAACATGCGAATGAATTTTTAAGGTAGCAAAATTAGTAAATCGCTCACGATTCCACAAGGTTGCGGGCTTAGATTTTACGACATTCCGGCAAAGAAGAAGGCGGCCGAACAGAAATCCGACCGCCCCCGTGGGTGGTGAGGTGACACGGGTTTGTTTAAGGGTGAAATTCCGGATTCAAAAAAAGTAACAGCTTTTACAGATGTATATTCTTTATTATCTTTCGGACGCGGAACGCGTGTGCATTCCCAAACAAACGGACTTTATGCTCAGAAAGATATTCCTGCTGATACTGATATTCATAACTTTCACAACTTCTGCGAAAGCTTCCATTACATACAATCCGACGATCAAAGCCAGCAGTCCGGCTTACGTGGTAAGTGGCGGAAGATTTGATATTCGGCTTGACGGACCGATTGGCCAGGACAGCCTTGTATTTAACAACATCAAGCACCCGGTAAAAGAAGATGCCGACGGCAAATACATTCGCACACGCATTCAAAATGCACAGGAGTTCCATTTCCAGGATCCGAACGTACGCTTCGATTCGGTTCCCCCGGTTATTCCCGGGTGGATGTCGATCCTGCCTCCGCTACTGGCCATCGGCCTTGCGCTCATTATCAAAGAAGTACTGATCTCCCTCTTCCTTGGAATTTACATCGGCTCTGCGATCATCGGCGTTTATACGAAAGGCGTAATCGGCCTGTTTACCGGTTTTTTCACCGTGCTGGACAAATACCTCGTGGAAGCCTTAACGGATGCCGATCACGTATCAGTCATCCTGTTTTCGGTACTTATCGGTTCGGTTGTTGCGGTTATTTCAAGAAATGGCGGAATGCAGGGAGTTGTCAACCGCATCGTTCGCTTTGCCCGCAACCGGAAATCGGGAATGATGACGACTTACCTGCTTGGCATTGCGATTTTCTTCGACGATTATGCCAACACACTTGTCGTGGGAAATACGATGCGCCCGGTAACGGATAAACTACGCATATCGCGGGAAAAACTGGCCTACCTGGTCGATTCCACCGCCGCGCCGGTAGCCGCCATTGCTTTTGTCACCACGTGGATCGGCGCCGAGCTCGGTTATATTTCATCCGGAATCGAGAATATCAATGAAAACCTTCCCGGACGTATTCACGAAGGAGCCTATTCGTTTTTCGTGAACTCACTGGCTTACTCCTTCTACCCGCTTTTCACACTCTTTTTCATGTTTTTCCTGGTACGCATGAATCGCGATTACGGCCCGATGCGAAAGTTTGAGGCACAGGCGATCCGCGAAGGCGTGGACGGCGGAGCGGATAATGACGAGAGTACGGTCGATCTGAAAGAATTCGAACCGGTCAATCCTTCACGAACCAAAGCATTCAACGCGATCATCCCGATCTTTGTGGTTGTTTTCGGTACGATTACGGGGCTGATCGTTACAGGTCTTCACAACTGGGGAATCAAATTACAGGATGCCGGAATTTCCACGACCAACGGCGTTTGGAGCAACATGCACCTGTATCCGGCGGAACCACCCGTTAGCTTTATTCAGAAAGTCGGAGCTCTGATCGGTGAAGCGAATTCGTATACGGCACTTTTATGGTCGAGTCTTTCCGGCCTGTTTGTAGCCCTGGTGCTGACAGTAGCACAACGCGTTATGAAAATCCAACAATCCATGGAAACGGTGCTGGCCGGAGTAAAAACGATGATTCCCGCAGTGCTGATCCTGGTATTTGCCTGGTCTTTGGCAGCTATTACAAAAGATCTGCACACGGCCGATTTTATCCAGTCCCTGTTCGGAGATCATTTCGAGCATGTTTGGATCGTACCGGCCATTACTTTCGTACTTTCAGGTGCGATTGCCTTCAGTACAGGTTCATCCTGGTCCACGATGGCCATCCTCTACCCGATCATGATCCCGACGGCTTACACGGTTTGTCTGGCGGCGGGTGTCGACCCGATGCCGATCATGTACAACACGGTTGCATCAGTGCTGGCGGGTTCCGTTTTGGGAGATCATTGTTCGCCGATCTCGGACACGACGATTCTCAGCTCACTTGCAAGTTCCTGTAATCACATTAATCACGTTCGTACGCAAATGCCTTATGCGCTTTCGGTTGGAGCCGTTGCTCTCTTCATCGGGATTATTCCCGGCGCACTGGGTGTTTCTTCGCTCATCACACTTCCGATCGGAGTACTGATCTGCTTTGCACTGGTCCGCTTTGTCGGTAAACCGAATGCTTCCTGATCATCCCCGAACGATCAAAACAGACAAGATATATGATGAATGATCTTACTAAAAGTCCGCAGGAAATCCTGGACATCATGCTGAGCCGCGACCGTTTTTCAAAATGGCTCGGGCTAAAGGTTGACGAGGTAGGTTTGGGGTCCTGTAAATTGCACTATACCGTAACCGAAGATATGGTAAACGGATTCGAAAATATCCACGGCGGTATTCTCTTTTCAGCTGCCGATTCGGCTTTTGCGTTTGCCTGCAATTCCCACGGCCGTATCACGGTGGCGCTGGATGTTTCCATCACGTTTACACAGCCGGCGAAGATCGGGGAAAAACTATTTGTGGAAGTCCGCGAATTGCATCTCGGACATAAAACGGGGCTTTACGATATTCGAACGACTAAAGAAGACGGAACACTGGTCTGTCTGTTTAAAGGAACTGCGTACAGAACTTCCAAAGCTGTAGAATAAGGCGAAAATAGGATATGCGTATAACGGTTAAGAAATGCCTGGCATGACACTTTGTCAGCTAAAACAAGTTAACACACTCAAAATCAAACATAAAAAGGTTGACAAACCGTTTGTTATTCAGTTAAGGTTTGATTAAATCGCAGTGCTTCATCGATCCAGGCTTCCAATACTTCCTGGTCTTGCAGATAATCTTCATCCACGTATACAAAGCCCCTGTAACTTTTTCCGCGCCTGCCCATCGCACTGCAACCGGGTCTTTCTAACGCTTCATCATGATCTTCCGGAGAAATGCGACACATCATGCGTCCCGGACCGCAGGTAACGCACATTTTACCACGGACCATAAACGCAAGGCTTCCGAACATCTTTTTTTCCTCCACGTTCTCCATTCCGAAGCGATAAAGTACTTCCCGGATTCGATCGGCCAGAATTTCGCTATATGACATATAGTTGTATTAAGTTCCGTATATTACGGAACGGAACGCATCGAAGTTACCGGTTTTCGCCGAATTATAATTTCCCGTACCGGTCAATCTTCACTTTGGTTTCAAGCGTCGATTTGGCTCTTCCTGTATAGCCGCCGGTAAGCGGTTGCGTATTGAGCGCCGAAACACTGGCGTTGATGGGAACATACCGCTGATCTGCTGCCAGTCCGCTGGTAGGATCGATTCCGAACCAGCCGACACCGGGCAAGAATACTTCTACCCAGGCGTGTAGTTCATTTCCCTTTCCACCGTTGTCAATGTACTGGTATCCGCTGATGAAACGGGCCGCAACACCTAACTGCCGCAACATATTGATCAGGAGGTTTGCAAAATCGCGGCAACTCCCCTTTCGTAGCTGAAAGGTATCGAGCGGTTTCATGGCATCTCCTTCCGGGCGAATTTCCTGTTTGAAATCACAACTTACCTGGTTGGTCAGGTTCAGGATGAATTCAAGTGTCGTCTGCGAGCGGTCCTTTACCTCCATGGCATAATCTAGCAGCGCGATTTCATTATCGTAATTCTTGACATACAGCGAAATGGATTCGCGTAATGATTCGGGATAAACGATCTCGAAATTGTTGAATCCGTTCGGATAAATGATGAAATCAAAACGGTTGCGTTCCTGGACGCTCACCACACTTTCGGCTTTGATGATGAGCTCATCCGTCGGTGAATCGAACCAGATCAGGTGCATGAAGTTATTTTCCACATCCAGGAACTCTTTCATGCTGACCGGTTTCGGACGTACATCGATGATAAAACTGTCGAGGTGACTATAAGGGAACTCACGGAACTTCAGTCGCAATTCCTGCGGACTAAGTTTAACAGGCTCTTCAAATTTGTAATGCAGCCTGTGATAGATCTTATACGTTATCATAGATCAGGCCATTGATTGGGTTTGCGACTGCTCGCGGTGCAAAAGGCGATCTTTCTCTTCGAAAGGACGAATGTGCGAAACGTTCAGGTAGCGCTTATTCACGAAATAATAGCTCGTGATGGCATCGCTGATAATTCCCATTTCGCGAATAAAACGCACGAGGAATTCATGCAATCCGCTTACGAGGATCTCATCGGCGGTAATCGTATCCAGTTTTTCGCGAAGCAGGTGAATACTTCGTTCCACTTCATTGAAATAACCGTCGCCGTTTCCGCTGAGCGCCAGTGCCGCATGCTCTAGTTCCCGGATCGCAAAGCGCATAGATCTCGGGAATTCCGGATCGAAGATGATAAAGTCAACGATCTGAGAAGGGGTGATCTGCCCGTATTTACGCAGGTAAATCTCATATCCGCTAACCGATTTCAGGAGCGCAGCCCAGTGAAGCAGGTCGAAAGAACTGCCGATTCCTTTGAATTCCGGAAGGAGAATATGATACTTTACGTCGAGTACACGTGCCGTTTTATCTGCTCGCTCGGCATATTTCCCCATCGTTGCAAAATGATAACTCTCACTTCGGTTAAACGTGGCTTCGATGGCTCCGTAGATCATATAACAACAGGCTCGTACGTTCGCAAAGAAACCAGAAGGATTGGAACATTTGTGTACTTCGGATTCACGGCCGCACATCACCACTTGTTTCAGGGAATTCATCTGTTCCCAAACCTCCACGGAAATTTCCGGGCGTGCAAACTTGGCGTTCTCGAGCATATTCATCACCGAAGCACAAATTGAATTGGGGTTTTCAGGATGAAAAGACAGGAAATACAGCACATTTTCACGGGAACATTCGTCATAAAGACGATCAAAAAGTTCGCGGTCACCGCTTACTGCTACCTGCGGTTCCCATTGTTGTCCGGCCACGTCGTTGAATTCGAGCGTGAGTTGAAAGTTTACGTCCATAAATCGCGCATAGTTCTCAATGCGTTCCAGGTATCGAAACATCCAGTAATACGAATCTGCTAATCTTGCTAACATTGTCTTTTTCAGTTTAAAGGTCATTAACTATCCAGGTATCTTTACTTCCGCCGCCCTGCGAGGAATTAACTACCAGTGAATCTTTTTTCAAAGCGACGCGTGTAAAAGCGCCGGGAATAATCCGAACGTCATCGCCGTAAATAATATAAGGTCTCAGGTCCACGTGTCTTCCTTCGAGGTGATCACCGACGATGGTCGGTACACGCGACAGGTTCAGCATCGGTTGCGCGATGTACTTATGCGGTGCCGCAAGAATGAGTTTTTTGAAGGCTTCCCGTTCTGCTTTTGCAGCATGCGGACCGATCAGCATGCCGTAACCTCCGCTGGCTTCCGTCTCTTTGATCACGAGTTTGTCGAGGTTTTCCAATACAAAACCGCGTTCGCGTTCATCGGCGCAGATATAGGTCGGAACATTGTTCAGCAAAGGTTCTTCCCCGAGGTAATAGCGGATGATTTTCGGTACATACGCATAAATCGCTTTGTTATCAGCAATCCCGGTACCCGGTGCATTCACAATGGCGACGTTTCCTTTGCTGTAAGCCTGCAGGAGCCCCGGAACTCCGAGCACCGAATCCGGGTTGAACAGGAGCGGATCGAGGTAAGCATCATCCACACGGCGGTAAATCACATCGATGCGTTTCAGTCCTTTAGTCGTGAGCTTATAAACGATGTCATTCATCACAACCAGGTCGCGGCCTTCCACGAGGTCGGCGCCGATCTGCTGCGCGAGGTACGAATGTTCGTAATAAGCCGAGTTGTAAATTCCCGGCGTCAGGATAGCAAGTGACGGATTTTCGCGGGAGGAAAGCCCGACAAGCATTTCACGCAGGTACGTACAATAATGATGCACGGGCAGAATTCCGCTGTTCTCAAACATTTGCGGGAAAGTTCTTTTCAGAATTTCGCGGTTCTCGAGCAGGTAGGAAACGCCCGAAGGACAACGCAAATTGTCTTCCAGTACGAAGAACTCTCCGTTCTCACTGCGCACGAGGTCCGTTCCGCTAATGTGCGACCAGATCCCTTTCGGCGGTTTGAATTCGTGGCAGATCGGCAGATAGCCTTCACTGGATTCCACGAGTTGCCGCGGAACGATACCGTCTTTCAAAATGCGTTGTTCGCCGTAAATGTCGGATATAAACAAATTCAGCGCTTCGATACGCTGGCGCAGACCTTCCGAAAGCTGAAGCCAGGTACTGTACCGGATAATACGCGGGATAACGTCCAGGTGCAGGATGCGGTCGGTGCCCTGTTTGTCGTTGTACACGTTAAAGGTCATTCCCATAACCTTTTGGAGCGAACCGGTGCTCGCCTGCAACTCCATGAGTTTTTCGAAGCCGAGTTGATCCACTTTTTCGCAAAAATGGCGGTATTCATCCCGCGGAATGTTGTCCGAAGCGAACATCTCGTCGAAGAACCGGGTGTTGTGATAATCAGTTGTGATCTGCATTGCTTTCAAGTTTCGTTTCTGCCAGAGGCAGGCTTGCGAGAGCAAAGAGATAACCAAAAATCAGCGACGATTTACATAATTGAAAAACAATTAGTTGAAAAATAAATTCTCCGAAAATGCGGACTGCGCTGCGTAAATTCGGGACAAGAATGTACAGCAATTACGCACTGGCTCAGGGCTGTGGGTCGGCACCGAAGCCTTCCCCGATCACCTTAAAGGAAGTACGGCGGTTCCGCTGGTGAAGTTGTTCCTGCTCTTCTTCCGTCGGGCGGGAATTGATGTACTCTTCCGTCAGCTGGATCCGTTCGCCGTTCTCATCGAGGACATAGTCTCCGTTATCGTCTTTCAGGTAATTCGGTGAACTTTCACCAAAACCACGCGGAATCAGGCGATCACGATCAATTCCCTTACTAATGAGGTAAGTCACGCAGGATTGTGCCCGTCTTTCCGAAAGTTTCTGGTTGTATTTATCCGAACCACGGGCATCCGTATGCGCATTGATCTCAACCACGAGGTTGTCATTCAGCATGAGGAAGTCGTACAACTTATCGAGAATTTCCATGGAGATCGGTCGCAGTTTATCCGAATCGAAGTCGTATTCGATCCCTTCGATCTCGATCTCTTCCGGTGGGATCGTATTGAGGTAAAAATCTTCTGTCAGCGTGGTGGTCTCCGTAATCGGGCGCGTATCAACTGTGGCTGCATCGGCAAAGAACTTGAGTTTCTGCGCCTTTACGAACACTTCCGAATTTTGATTGAGTTCGAGACTGTAGGTTCCGTCCGGACCGGTAGTGATCACGATCGGCATGGTTTCTCCGTGCACATCCTTGATCGTTACCTGTGCATTAGCCAGTACTTCGTTCGTTTCCGCGTTATAAACGGTTCCTTTCAGGAAAATACGGATCGGTTCGTTCGTTACTTCGTAAATATCGTAACAATGCCCTCCCTCGCAGGGTTCGCGATCACTGGACAGGAAGCCTTTTTTCAGGTTCCGGTCGAAGATCAGGTATGCATCGTCTTTTGCCGAATTGATAGGCATCCCCATATTTACCGGAGTTCCGTACGCGTATGATTCCTTGTTATAAGATGCCTTGAAAATATCGAGTCCTCCGACCGTTGTATGACCGTTCGAACTGAAGAAAAGCGTGGAAGACTGTTCGTGGAAGAACGGGCTCACTTCATCCATTTCAGAATTGACCGGTAAACCGAGGTTCATCGCTTCTCCGACCGTATTACCGGCAGAATCGAGCGCAATTTCCCAGAGGTCCATCCCTCCGAGCCCACCGGGGCGGTCGGACGCAAAGATCAGTTTTCGGCCGTCGAGTGTCACAAAAGGATTGATACTGCGGTAACCGGGAACGTTAACTTCCGGCCCGAGTCGGTACGCTTCGAAAAAGCGCAGGTTGATCTCCCGTGCGAGGTAAATTGCCTTATCCGAACGGTCTTCGTCACTCCAACGGTTGTAATAGATCGTATTTCGATTGTTAAAGGTTCCGGAGGCATCGTGCTGCGCGGAGTTCATCGGACGTCCAAAATTCACGGCTTTCCCCCACACAGAATCATTTTGTTTTTCCGCCCAGTACACGTCGAGCAGGTATTCGGATTGTTGTTTTTCCGGATCCAGGATTACGCCGCCAGGACGTGCCGACGCAAACATCAGGTGTTCCTCATCTCCGAAGTACATGGTTCCAAAAGCCGAAGTGCCCTTGTTAAATGTAGAATCTGCCATTCGGATTACGACCTGCGTTTTTACGTTCTGATCGTTCATCGCATAATGGCAACCGGTGATCAGCACACCCGCCGTCGTAAGCAGCGAATCGTTCGCTCCGGGAGTTTTTAAAAAGTTCTCAAAGGAAATGATTGCATCTTCATAGCGCGCCAGGTTCATTTGCGCATTGGCAAGGTAGTAACGATCGTTCGGATAATATCCGCTTTCGGAACTAATCGCAAATTGTTCCGCCGCATGCTCGTAATCAAAGATATTACGGTAGCTCATCGCAATTTGGTGATTGACGTAATCGGTCAGCGGAACTTCGCGTCCCGGAACTTCTTTGAGTTCTCCTTTTTTAAGCCGCTGATTCGTGGTCACAACTTCATACGGAAGCACGCGCTCATCGATCTTAATCGTATCGTTCAGAACTTTTTTATAGTAAATCAGCGCATTGTTATAATCCTCCATCGCATAGCGCTCGTCGGCCGTATAAAGCCAAACTTTTTTAGACTGCGCATGCAATTGCTGAACGGAAGTGAATAAAAAAGCGATGTATATAAAAAATCGAAGGTATCGGAACATGTGTGATCGGTTTACAGTCTTGGACAAATTTTCTCGAATTTCGGTTTGCTGTTTGGTTTTATGTACGTGAAGGACAGTTCAAATCCTCCGCGTCCGGAAGAAGCGACAGTAAGCGTTGACGTGTTGATATCATACGCGAGCCGCGCAATAAAATTGGAACGCTTGGCTCCGAGCGAGACTACCATCGCATCGGCGTTCCGGTAGATCAGTCCGCCAATCAGGTAAAGATCGGACTGCTTCAGGTAATACCCGGCATCCAGCGCAAACGTTTGCTCATTAAATTTTTTCTGGTTCATCACGAGCACTTTCGGCAGGAGGTAAAACGTTTCGGTGACGTTGATCCTAACTCCGGCGTGCACGTAATAACGGCGATACAGGAAGTTATCATCCTCGAAAAAGGATTCTTTGGCCGGAACGAGGTTAAATGCAGAAAAACCGATAAAGGGGTTCAGCTTCGTTTTTTGCTTGGCATTGTAATACATGATCCCGGCATTGGTCACGGGACGAATGAGCGATCTTCCGCTGAAATCCTCCCCGATCGGCAGCTCTTCGTTGAATCCGCCACCGTTCAGCGGCGTGTACTGGTTGTCAAAGGTGAGCAACTTGTACTCAATGGATTTCTGCCCGAATCCACCCTGCAGACCAAAAGAAAGGTTATGTGTTTTTTGGGCATCGAGCGGAATGGTGTAAGCCACGGAGGCTAACGCGGAAAGTTCGTTGTAGTTTCCGTAACCGGCGCGAAAATTACTGACCTGCAAACCGAATCCCCAGTGTTTGTACGGCATGTCGAAACTGACAAGGGCCGTATTGTAAGGTTTATAGTTAACCGCCTTCCATTGCGTCCGATACTGTCCGTGAATCCGCCATTTACCGTCAAAAACGCCCGTCATTGCGGGGTTCAGGTAAAGCGGCGCCGCATCGTACATGGACATGTGAAAGTCCTGTGCACGCAAGGAGGTCATGCAACTAACGGTTATAAATAGAATAATGAACTTTTTCATGCTTGTTAATCTATCGGATTAAGGTAACGTCTCCACTTCCTTTCACGACTCTGCCGCTGGCAATTTCCACCACAAAGGTCCAGGTATACACACCCATTGGCGCTTCGGCACCATTGTAGGTTCCGTCCCAGCCGTCAGCCTGTTTATCGGAAACGAAGATCAGTTCTCCCCATTCGTTATAAATTCTGAAATCGACGCTTTTGAAGGCTCCTCCGCGAATGATAAAAATGTCGTTCTCGCCATCCCCGTTCGGTGAAAAACCGGTTGGCAATACCGGGAGCAGCGCGATCGAGATCAGTTTTGTGATTGTATCCTGGCAACCGAGTGAATCCGTTACCTCGAGCGTTACATAGTAATCTCCTCCCAGGTCGTAGCTGTAAATCGGGTTCTGGAGGTTGCTTCCCTGCCCGTCACCGAAAAACCACAACCAGTCGTTGATCCCGTTCCCATTTGACTCATCCACGAAATGCACATCTTCCAGCACAAGTGCCGGGTTCGGTGTAATGGAAAAATCAGCATCGGGTATCGGGTTTACAAAGACATCTTTGATCACGGTATCCTTACAACCCAATGCAGAAGTCGCTTCAAGAAGCACGGAATACGTTCCGCTTCCTGCATAGGTGTTCTCCGGATTTTGCAGGTTGCTGGATTGTCCGTCTCCAAAGGCCCAGTGCCAGCCGGTCACGGTACCCGAGGAAATAAAACTCATGTCGTTGAACTCGGTCGGATTTCCCTCGCAGTTCAGTCCCATATCAAAATCAGCCACGGGAAGCGGGTCGATGACCACCTGCGCACTTACCGTATCGGAACAACCATTGGAAGAACTCGCGATGAGCGAAGCATTGAATGTTCCGCTGGCCGGATAGGTATGATTCGGGTTTTGCGCGATCGAATTTGAAGAACCATCTCCGAAATCCCAGTTCCAGGCATTGATCGTACCATCTGCGGAAGTTGACTGGTCTGTGAAAAGCGTATTTTCATTCTGACACACGGTCGTACTCGTGAACGCGGCTTCCGGTGCTGCCTTGAAGGTTACCACCAGGGTATCTTTATCCGGAACGCAACCAAATGCCTCTGCCGCGGTCAGGATCAGGTTTATCGAACCGGCCGCCACGTCGGAAGGCGACGGGAAATAGACCGTCGAAAGGAAATTACTTCCCGGACTAAAAACACCCGTTCCGGTCGAGGTCCAGGATCCGTTCGTGTTCGCACCGGTAACCGTTCCGTTAAGCTGGATGGGTTCGTTGTTACAGAATTCCTGGTCAATACCGGCAAAAGCGATCGGCGCGGGAACAAAGTAAATGCGAAGCGAATCCGTTTCGGACGGACACAGTTCATTTCCGGTTGTCAGCTGTACGTCCAGGTAAGCATTGGTTGTGTCAATCGTCGTAATTCCATAGAACGTATTCGGCGAAGTCGGATCCACGATCGTACCCGTTCCGTCCACATTCCAGGTCACTGTAAAACCGGGCGACACATTGCTGGTCAGTTCCAGTGAAGAAAGGTTTGAACAGATGGAATCGGAAGTTGTGATCTCCACATCGGGTTTATCGAGGATCGTGACGATCAGGCTGTCCTGCACGGCAATACAGTTTCCGTTATTGGCAGAGGTCAGGAAGATCGTAACCTGCCCGGAAGAAGTATCCGCCTGCGAAACAAAGTAATCCGCGGTAAGATCGGATGCATTCGGCGTAAAGGTTCCGGTTCCGCTAGAAGTCCAGTTCCCGGTGGTTGAAGTTCCTGAAACGGTACCGGTAAGGTCCACGGAAGGAGTGCTCGAACAAATGGTCACATCGGGTCCGGCATCTACATTCGGTGCATCGGTAAAAATAATGCGAATGGTGTCCTGGTCGTCCGCACAGGCAAAGAAACTTCCCGCGGAAGTCAGGTACAGATCGATCGAATCAGCCCCCAAGTCTGCCGGTGAAGGTGTGTAATAAGTATCGAGGCTGCCGGGATTATCGAAAGCTCCGCCGACACCACCGGACCACGAAGCACCGGCTGCATAGTTCAGCATTCCCGAAAGCGGTATGGAATCCAGGTTATTTTTACAATAGATCTGGTCGATCCCGGCATCTACTACCGGCGACTGGATAAAAGTTACTTTCATCGTATCGTATACCGGGTTACAGTTCCCGGTAGATCCGAGTACGAAGGTCAGGTATCCCTGCGCGTAGTCGTTTGTACTCGGCGTATATGTTGTATTGAGTGAATTCGCGTCTGCAATCGTTCCGGTCCCGTCAAGCACACTCCAGGTACCCGTTGTTGCTCCGCCGGTCACCGTTCCGTCCAGCGCGATATTCGGCTCTCCGTTACACAGCGTGGTGTCATTTCCTACCTTCGTGTACACGCGGCGGATAAAGGATGAAACGTAGTGATATAAAGCACCGGTAGTCGATCCACCGTTGATAATCCCGAGGGAAAAAAGATCCATGGAATTCGTGATGATGTTTGCAGAACCCACGGGCACATCGGTCGTGTTATAAGCGATCTGCGCGGCCATCCATTGTCCGCCCGTTCCTGGAACCGGTCCGAAAGCAGAAGCGGGAACAAGTGCCGGGTTGCCATTGAGTGAAAATGCTCCTTCTGTACCACTTTTACACAGGATGTTCAAGAGGAAACTCTGTCCGTTTGCCCTTGAAAAACTGATCTGGTCTGAGCCGGCACAGTTCAGCGGCGGCAGTACGGCCGCACCGAGTTCACAGCCGTAACCGGTCATGTGAAGCAAATAAACGGGTTTGTCGGAATAAACGTAGGTTCGCTGTTGCGTTATACTGTACCTGTATGTTTCTCCCTGGTTAATGGTCGAAGTGGTGATCGTTCCGCCGTCGTCCACGTTAACCGTTGTAAAGTTCTCCGTGGCCACAATGAAGATCGATTCGTCATCTGCAGCGTTCAAAAATCCTTTATTGATAATATACTCTTTACCGATCACATCGGTCGGAACGATCTGATCACCCATTACATCGGCGCATCCGCCATTAGGCTTCACGGAGTCATCCGACATGGTAATCGAAACGGGTTTATCGGAAACCACGATGGTTCCGGCGAGGTTGTTTCCTGCTACACTCGTGTTCTGGACCATGTTCTGGCAGGTATACACGTTCCCTTTTTTGGGAAGGAAAACGGCGTAGGTGACATTCGCTGGGTGTCCGACCACGTTGGTTTTCGGCGTAATGTAAATGTATGTATTGTCCTCCGAGGCGACGACGCTGAATTGCTGATAAGGCTGTGTTGTCGATCCGTTCCCGTCCAAATCCCCGGTTTGAACACGCGTACTCCAGCGATTTTGGAAGGGAACCACGAATTCCGTCCCGAGCCCGTTTTGCCCTTTCAATGAGTATGTTTCCGGGTTGTAAAAGTTCGGCGAACGCGTTATAATGTCATAGACGACCGTGATCGGATAATCGGAAGTGATCTTAAACCCGGTTCGCAGGATCTGGTTCGCAGGCTTACTTTCCACCGAGTCGATCATGAAGTCAACGTATTTGGAAAACAGGGTATTCGCCGGTACTACGAAGGTGGTATCGTAGGTGGAAGCCGGTTGCTGAATTCGCACAGTGGTCGGGTTGTTAAAGGTCGACACGTGAAAGGCGATCGGATCGCGCCACCAGTGATCCGGAGTGGTCCACGGTGCGGAAAACCAGAATAACGTATCGATCTGCGCGTCGGCCTTTTTGGGAGCCGCTAAAAGTAGGAGCAATGCGATTATCAAATACCTGTAAAATCTCATAACGTTTTAATTTTGCTGGTTGTTATTGAGTTCCTGTTGATTGTTCTCAAGAATACTTTTATTGAGCTCTTCGTCTTCTTCATCGAGTGTCGGCTTTTTGCGCGTCAGCACGAAAGAAAGAGAGATCTCGTGAGACCCGGACTGGTATGTTCTGATCCCGTAGAATGAAAAATCGTAGGCGTAAGCTACCGTAAGCCGGTTCTTGATGAGCGCTCCGAGCGCAACTCCTGCGGCATCATCGCTGCGGTAAACCAGCCCGACCCAGAATTTTTTGTTCCAGGTTCCTTTTAACATTGCCGAAAGCTGCATCGGCACCGGGTTCACGTATTTCATCAATACGGCCGGCTGCAATTCGAACTTTTTCTTTTTGAACTGAAAAGTATAACCTGCCGCGAAGTTATAATGGAAGGCAAGACTGGAATTGTAGGTCGTAAACTGGATACTTTTCCCCAATAAATGCTGTACAGAACCCATCACAAAAAAATGATCGTTGTAGAGGTGAAAGCCGGTATTCACATCGATCGCATTGCCGGAATACAGGTTACCTGTAAGCACCTGATCTCCCTCATCTGCGAGAATCGCATCGTAGAGTCGTACACGATACTGCATGTACCCGGGCTGGATACCGAGACCGAGTTTCAGTGAATCCGTCAACTTAAAATGGTGCACGTAATTAGCGTAAACACCGGTGTTCTGAACAAGGCCCGTGCGGTCGCTCATGACTGTGAGTCCGTAACCGTGCTTTCCTTCGTTGCGCAATGAACCATTGACGTTCGCCAGGAAAGTTACGGGGGCATTGTTAAAGCCTTCCCACTGATTCCGGTAACTCATGTTGAGCATGTGCACATCACGACTCCCGGAAACGGCCGGGTTGTAATAATAGTTATTCATCAGGAAATTGGTCGTGGAAAACTGCTGTTGTGCCGAAGCAAACAAGCTTCCCAGGATCAATATCGTAGCGAAAATGGATCTTTTAATCATATTAATTTCCGTTTTTCAGCACGAGTAAGGCGCCTTTGAAGATGCGGGAATCAGGCGTTCCGTCGTTGAGTTTGATCACATAATAATAGCTTCCGTCCGGTACGGCTTCGCCGTTGTAGGTTGCGTCCCATGGATATTTGTACCCGGTACTTTCGAAGATCTGCTGACCCCACCGGTTGAAGATGAACACCTGTGCATTCGGGTATTCAAGTCCGATAAATTCGAGTTTCCACACGTCGTTCTTCCCGTCCCCGTTCGGAGAGATCGCATTCGGAATAAGCGTTTGGATCTCGTCGGTTACGGTATTGATGGTGATCTTCTGCGATACACTGTCCACACAGCCGAACGCACCGTATGCATACTGTGTGACGGTATACATCCCATTTGCAAAATACGTGTTTGACGGATCCGACGCCGTGGAATTATTCCCGTTCCCGAAGGTCCAGTACCAGGAATTGGCAAAGCTCGATGTATCCACGAAGTTGAAGACCGCCCCCACGTTCATACCGTTGTTGGTATTGTAGAAGAAACCGGCCTGCGGACGTGGCGGAATGTTCACCGTCTCCGAGATCGTATCTTTACAGCCGTTGATGGTGGAAACAATGTGCGTAATCGTAAAATTGCCATTCCCGTTGAAGAGTTGCGTCGGGTTTGCCGTGGCCGAAGTTCCCTGTCCGCCAAAATCGTAATAGTAGAAGTTGATGTTATCTACCGATGACGAATTGTCCGTAAAATCCAGGAAAAGCTGGGTTCCGGTACAGGTAGCCTCATAATTGAAGTCAGCTGTTGGAAGTGGAAAAATGGTCACGTTTTTGGTCACCGTATCATAACAGCCGGCCGAATTACTGACGATCAGTTCCACGGAATATGTGCCTGCCGAACCGTAGTCGTGGTCCGGGTTCTGGGAACCGGAGTTTGTTCCGTCGCCGAAATCCCATTGCCAGGTATCCACATTCCCGAAAACAGGCAGTGAAAAATCATTAAACTCGCTGGTTATGTCCAGGCAGTTATTCTGCGCATTGAAGTTTGCAAATGGCGGAGATACAAAATTGATCTGTACATTATCGCTCACCGCGTTGCAATTTCCGTTATTGGTCGAGGTAAGCGTTAAAACGATGCTTCCCGACGAAACTTCGAAAGGAGTCGCTGTGTAGCTGGCATCGAGGTCAGTTGTTCCCGGATCGAACACACCTGCCCCACCCGACCATACGCCGGTTGATGTAGGACCGCTGACAAGTCCGGCCAGTGTTACTTCGGAGTCATTGCTACAGGCCACGATACTCTGCCCGGCATCCACGACCGGCGAAGCCGTAAATAAGATCCGAACACTGTCCTTCACGGCATTGCAATTCCCGTTATTGGTCGATTCAAGGTAAATTAGCAGGTTTGTCGAAGCAATGTCCGCCGGGCTCGGCTGGTAATTCGTATTCAGAGCCACGTTATTCGGAGAAAACAATCCGTTACCGGTCGTGATCCACTTCCCGGTAGAGGTCGGCCCGCTCACCGAACCGCTCAGTGAAACCTGTGCATTGTTAGAACACACGATCAGCGTATCGGCACCGGCATCCACCGAAGGCGCGGTTGTAAAGTCGACGCGCATGGTATCGCTCACCGCCAGGCACGAACCGTTTCCGGTCGAGGTCAGTACGAGTTTGACACTTCCCGCCGAAAGATCGGCCGCCGAAGGCGTATATTCCGCGTTGAAATCGGTCGCATCGGAAAAAGTACCTGTTCCGAGCGATGTCCAGTTTCCGGTTGTGGCACCGCCCTGTACGTTTCCGTTAAGTTGTACGACCGCGTTATTTTTACAAAGTACCTGGTCTGCAGAAGCATTGACGATCGGCGCGGGCGTTACAGTCAATAAAAAGGTATCGCGTTGTGTGGCACATGAACCCGTGGAATTGAGGATGATCCGGATCGGTCCCACAATCGAATCGAGCGGACTCGGCTGATAGAGGTTATTGAGGTTGTTCACATTACCCTGGAAAGATCCGTAACCGTTCGTACTCCAGTAACCGGTTATCGAGCCGCCACCGATGACGCCATTCAGCGGGAAACCGACGTTGGCACAGGTCGTATCGTCCGGACCGGCGTTAATAAACGGATAGGAAACAAAATCGGAGAAGAATGCATACGAACTTCCGGCTGTACCTGTTCCCTGGATCACTCCGAAACCGTAAATATCACCTGAATTTAGTATTCGGTTGTAAGAATGTAAAGGCACATCAGCCAGTGAAAACCCGACTTTTGCGACTTTATACTCTCCTGCTGTTCCGGGAACGTCCGCAAAGGAAGCAGCCGGGATCAGTAATGGGTTTCCGTTGAGTGTAAACTGGTTTTCAAAGCCACTGCGAATAAAAAGCACGGCTGAAATGGAATCGGAAGTAGTGCGCGTGAACGCAACCTGAGAACGTCCCGTACAACGCAGCGGGGGAATCTGTGCGCCGGACAGCTTACAACCCGATCCGGACACGTGGAAAACGTATACCGGTTTGTTCGTTTTGATGTAGTTGACGGTATCCGAAACAACGAACGAATAGGTTTCGCTCCAGTTGATGAGCGTTGAAGTCGTCGTACTGTTGTTAACACTGATCGATGTCCCGTTCTGGGTAGCCAGGATGTAAACGCGTTCGCCGGTGCCGTTCCCGCGACGTACAATGTAATCTTTCCCGATATACCCGGTCGGTGTGATCTGGTCACCCACCTGGCTTACGCATCCCCCGTTGTTGAGCGAGCCGTTAAAAACGGTTACGCTAACGGGTTTGTTGGAAGAAACGATCGATCCGGCGAGCGTGGTCGCTGCCGATACGTTCATGTCCCTGGCGCTGTAAGTTTGTCCGGCATTGAGCGTCACGCTGAAACTGGTGTTGGCAACATGTCCGGTAACAGCCGTACGCGGCGTAATGAGTACGGTGGTATTGTTTTCCGTGGCAACTACGTCGATCGAGCTAAACGAGGCGGGTGTGGTGGAGGCATTCGCCCAAAATGTCTGGAAAGGTGTGTAGAAATTGGTACCGATGGCTTTGTTCCCTTTCAGTGAAAATTGCTCTCGTGATCCGTTCGCTTTTAGCTCATAAAAAGCACTGATCGGTGCAGTAGACGAGACTTTCAGCCCATTATTGGCTACCACATTGGCTGCCGGGCTCTCCACAGAGGCCAGAAAAGGCGTCAGGTTGATACTGTCCAGGTCGTTCGCAGTCAGGGTAAGCACGATCGGAACGAAGGCTCCGTTAGCCGGCTGACTAAGTGTAACCGTTGCCGGGGAATCATACGATAAAACCCTGACGTATATCGGATTATCTCCCGAAGAAGCACTTACTTCGGGTGGAGCAAACCAAAAAATGGTATCCTGCTGAGCGTAACTGTTCAGGCCGGCAAAGAGCGTAAGCGTGAATAGTGACAAGCGTAATAATCGGATCATAAAAATTTGCAGTTATAAATGATCGTTCAAAATTGAGGTGCCAAAAGTAGGGCATTCCTGTTTATTTTGAAACAATTAGCTTAAAATCAAATGATAATATTTCACAAAACGAAATGGCGTAAAAAAAGGTTATGGCTGATAATTCACTTAAAAACAGTCCCTTACCAGTAAATACAAGAATTTTCGAATTTTCGTGACTTAAAAAAAGGTAATAAGTGTATAAAAAACGTATCCGGCGTCGTGGTAAAAAAGCGTATTTATACGTGCTGAAAAAGAGGTGGTTTTAAACAACTGTCTCGCAAAATTTGTTATAGAAAGAAAAATTATGAAAGCAATCTGGAACGGTGAAACGATCGCCGAAAGCAACGATACTATTGTGATTGAAAACAACCATTATTTCCCGGCCGATTCGATCCGGAAAGAATATTTTGAAGAGTCGGATACGCATACCGTGTGCCCGTGGAAAGGAACGGCTTCCTATTACACGCTGAAGGTAGACGGAAAGGAGAACCGCGATGCCGCCTGGTATTATCCCAAAGCAAAAGATCTCGCCCGCTCCATCGAAGGACGCGTTGCCTTCTGGAAGGGTGTGGAAGTAACGAAATAAGTTCGCTCTTTTTGAGTATTTTTGCCGGAGATGTTCCGGGTACCCGCTATCGCATTTTTGCTTGCGTTGATCTGCTTTCAGTTCGGCTTTAAGTCGGTGATCGTCGTAAACTGGAGCATTAACCGTGCACGCATCACGGAAAAGTATTGCGTCAATAAGGATAAGCCGGCCATGCAGTGCAACGGCAGGTGTTACCTCGCAAAACAACTGCGCTCCGCCGAACTGAAAAACAAACGCCTTGAAGCCGGAGAACAGTCGCGCAACGACCTTCCACTGCAAAAAGCGGCATCCGTGGAGAACCTGACATACCTTCCCTCTTCGTTCACGGTAACGATACCGTTTATGCCACTTTCGAAAAAGATATTTATCAACGGAAGTACACCTTCCGTTTCCAATGCATACTGTTCGGGTGTCTTTCATCCGCCGAGTTGTTAATGAACACCGTACTAGCCGGCCATTCTCATTTTTCATTAACAATTCAATATCATGAAACGCATTCATTTACTTGCGGCATTCGCGCTGCTTATTTCCGCGGGCCTGACCTCCTGTAAAAAAGACAACCCGGAACCAAACGATAACAGTTCTGCAAACCAGACCGGGACCGCCCGCTTAAACCTGGAGCATATGTGGGGTACCGGAAATACCGGTTTTACGCTCAACAGCCAGTTGATCCACCCGATGAACGGAGATACACTGACGTTTACGACGCTGAAGTACTATATTTCGAACATCCGTTTCCGGAAGAACGACGGTAGTTGGTATGAACAGCCGGACAGTTACTACCTGGTGGACCTTTCCGACGAGTCATCCGCGCAAATCAGTGTGAGCGGAATACCAACGGGGACATACACTGAAATGCAATACACGCTTGGTGTAGACAGTGCGCGCAACGTGAGCGGTGCACAAAGCGGTGCGCTTTCGGTTTCAAACGACATGTTCTGGAGCTGGAACAGCGGGTACATTATGATTAAGGCGGAGGGAACGTCTCCGAATTCTTCCTCGGGCAGTTTCGCATATCACCTGGGCGGTTTCAGCGGAACTAATTCAGCGGTAGCCACCATGTCAGCCGATCTTTCTGCGACGAACCTCATTGTATCGGCAGGACACACGAGCGAGGTACACATGCTGGTAAATACGGCCAGGCTGATGCATACAACGAGTGTGGAAACGCTCAATGCCATACACATGCCGGGTGCCGATGCCAAAGTGATGGCAGACGACTTTCACAGCGGATTTGCATTCGATCATATTCATAACTAATTCCCCGGCTCCCGGGCTTTCGGGTCCGGGAGTTTTTCAAGTATGAAATACATTTGCTTTTTTGCCGGGTTGGCGCTCTTCCTCGCCTGCCGGAAGGAAATTGTGAAGTCGGAAGTTCAGCCGCTTACTTTTGAGCAGCCCGCTCATTTTCCTGCACCTCATTACACCTTTGCTAATAATACACTGACGGACTATCGTTTTTCGCTCGGCCGGGACCTCTTCTATGAGAAACGCTTATCATCCGACAACTCTGTTTCCTGTGCAAACTGCCATGCGCAGAACCACAGTTTCGCGGATCACAATGTCGCTTTCAGCACCGGTGTGAACAGTTCGTTGGGCACGCGCAATGCGCCCGCACTCATTAACCTGGCGTGGTCTCCCTCTTTTTTGTGGGACGGCGGTGTCAATCACCTCGACGTGTTTTCATTTGCGCCGATCACCAACCCCCTGGAGATGCATGAAACGATGCAACACGTTGTCAGCAAACTGAACGCCGATTCACTGTATCGTGCGAAGTTCAGGCGTGCATACGGAACAGAAGAAGTCACCGACCAGCACATATTGCAGGCACTGGGCCAGTTTACCGCGATGCTGGTATCGGCCAATTCGAAATACGACCAGTATGTGCTGGGTGAAACGAGTCTTACAAGTGACGAACTTGCCGGTCTGAACCTGTTTCGGACTAACTGCGCTTCCTGTCACAGCGAACCGTTGTTTACAGATCACAGTTATCGCAACAACGGGCTCGACTCGGTATTTACGGATGAAGGCCGCTATCACATTACGCAGAACCAGGAAGACCTGGGGAAGTTCAAAGTCCCGACGCTGCGGAATGTGGCGTACACTTACCCATACATGCACGACGGTCGATTCTTTACGCTGGATCAGGTCATTGACCATTACAGCGAACACGTTCTTAGCGGCGGTACTACCGAATCAACGCTGCTGCCGATGCATTTCAGCGATACGGAGCGCGAGCAACTCAAACGTTTCCTGTACACATTGACAGACTATTCGTTCCTGAGCGATTACCGCTTTTCGGAACGGCCTTAAACGAAAAGATCCGGTACTTAAATTTGAACCGGGATCTTTATTTTTTCAGGAAATTTGCCGACCTGCTATTCTCCGCGTTCACGCAGGTATTCGCGGAACTCCATCTTCGTGGAATCGAACTTGAAGAGCGGCAGGATGAATTGCTTTGCATTCGCACGGTCAGTCATTCGTTCGTAGAAGAACTTTGCAAGCTCGAGACGATCGTCTTCAAAGCTGAGCACTTCCAGGATCTTTGCAGCCTGCTGAGCCGATACACACTGTCCTTTAAGGTCTTCCAGAATCAGTGTTTTCTTATCATCGTCAAAGGACATGTCATTGAGTTCTTCGATGAAATCATCTTCGTTGACCAGCACTTTCGTGCAGTTGTAGTTCATCCCGGAAGTCATCGGTTGCTGCTGAATACCGTTAGCACCGCTATTTGACGTGGTATTGTTCACCTGGTTCATTTGTCCGTTTGAAACCGTACCGCCGGAAGTTGTTGTGGTCGTCTGGCCGTTTACGGTTTGCGTGGTGGTAACCGTTGCGGACTGCGAAGAGCCGGACTGGCTTGTCTGAGATCCGTTTACGGAAGTATTTACATTGATCTGTGCATTCGGATCATAATTCCCGTTTTGATCCATTCCTCCGGCATTCGTACTGACGTTGATCGTTCCGCCCTGATTGTTCGGATCCATTCCGTTTCCACTCACCTGGATGTTCACACCGGCACTTCCGGGGTTGTTCGGATCATACACCGTATTGGAATCCATTCCGGATACGTTCATATTGATAGACACACCGGTCATCCCCGGATCAGTCGTATCCACTGTAGTTGAGGACTGGTTGACACCTCCGGCCTGTGTATTGCCGTTTGCACCGGACTGCATGTTCACATTCGTGTTGGTGGACGTCGTAGTTGTTTCCGTAACCGTTCCGTCGGGGTTCACAACCGTGGTAATTTGCGTAACGCTTCCATCCGGGTTTACGGTGGTCGTGGTCGTTGACTGCGGTACAGTTGTCGTAGTGGAAGTATTCGTATTTGTTTGCGACGGCCGTATGGGATCCGGTTCACTTATTTGCTGGTTGGCGGGCATGCTCCCGGATGTTTGCTGATCAGAGTACCCTGCCCGGTCGTTCGGACGATAATTCACCGGCGTTGCACCATTTGAATTATTTCCGCCTGCGGGTGTCATCCCGAAATACTTCAGTTTTCCTTTTTTATTCTTCTTCTTAAAATCCACCCGTGCGAGGTATGCACCGGCTTCGTCGAACCAAAGTTTCTTATTGATATCGGCTGTTTTTCCGTCTGCAAAGATGAGTTTCACCTCGTAAGCGGTTTCGGTGGACAGTGATTCGATGCGCAGGTTAGTGGATGGAAGAGAGTTCTGGCGAATACCATTGATGATCACAAAGAACTGCTGGCCATTGTTATTGAAGATCGTAAGGCTGCTGTTTTGAGCACTTACGATAAGCGACAGGCAGAGTGCCGTTAAGGTAAAAATTATTTTCATAGATTCGATTTTTCAGTCGTTTAGCCAAAGGTATGCCAAAAAACAATTTTTACTGAACAGCGGTAAGATTATTTTGATTCTTCCTGCATCATCCGAAGCAAGAACGGTTCTTTCAGGATGCGCTGAACCCATCGGGAATACTGGGTTGCAGAGGGATGTAAACCATCTGTTGCGACCTCGGACGGATGCTGACGCGAATAGCCGGTAATGTCTATCCAGGTGATGTTCTCTTTGCTGCAAATCTCCTTACTGATCGCATTGTACAGATCGATGCGTTCACTGATATTGCCACCGCGCTCCCTGCCGAAAGGGGTAACACCGTAATCAGGTATGGAAAGTACGATTATGCAGGAGTCTGCCCGTGCTTTCCGCCTGGCAAGTGCGAGCGTCTGCGCAAAGGTTTTGCGGTAGTTCTCCGGTGAATCACCCGCATATTCGTCGTTAACCCCGATAAGTAGCGTAACAAGTTCGTAGCTGTGATCTTTTCCGGAAATTCCTTTTGCAGCAGCAAGCAGGTCGTGCGTGGTCCAACCAGTCCGGGCAATGATCTCCGGAGCATTAAATAGTTTATCGTTCCTGTTGAGACTGTCCACGAGTTGTTCGGGAAAGGCATTTTTCGAATCTATACTTTCAGCAACCGTGTACGAATCTCCGAGTGCGAGGTAATTTTTCAGTACGGGATCGTTTGGGTGTGTACCCGGCGCTGTGGCACAGGCAGCCAATGCGGCGCAAAAAAAGAGAAGTGATTGAGTCCATGTCATGCTTTATATACGCATAACGATCCGTTTCGGTTCGGCGGCTTCCCTGTTACGAATGGTACCCGACCTGTGTTCCGGCACCTTAAAAAACCTGTTATCAGCACACTAACTACGGAACCGGACTTCGTTAATTATTTCTTAATTTATATGCATACATAATTTTTGTTTTATATTCGAATACTTAATCTTAAATCTAAACACATGAAAATCACTCTAAAAATTCTTAGCACACTGCTTGTAATCGGCGTCTTTTGTTCTTGCAGTATTCAGAAACGCCAGCATTTGAAAGGCTTCCACATTTCCCGCCATTCCGCTTACCGTTCGGCGGGTACTGTAAGGCCTCCCCTTCCCGAACCAGTTGTCGCAGCGCACAGAGCAACGGCCGATACCCCGAAGATTGTTACCTGTGAGCCTGAAAGTACTGCTATGTCACCCCACACTGCGACGCCGGTCGTAAGCCAGAAAAGGCCTGAATTGAATTTTACAGCGGAAAAATCAAGGGAAACACTTTTTCAAAAGGCTACCGATGTTCCGAAGAACTTTGTCATTCCCTTACAGGGTTTATCCGTTAAGCGCGTACCGGTGTGCGGAATTTCACGCGAGACTGATCGCCGCTCTTCCGAAGACAACTTGTGGATCATCCTGTTCCAGGCACTTGGTTTTATGTTGTTGTGTCTTGTGATCCTGACTGCGGTTATCGCACTTATCCTTGCATTTGTTCCCGAACCGGCAGCTCCGTATGTATTACTCGGTATACTTGCGGTCTTACTCATCGTGGCAACTGCGCTCTCGTGAAGTTCGAAAGGAACGATGAGCCGGGCGGAATCATTCCCGGAACAGTGTTATTATTTTAACAGATCGTTCAATACAGGTACAGATAATACAGTATCATTACTTGTGCTATACTGATGCTATACTTGTACTATATACCTGAAGTACATCTTCCTGCGGTCGATGACTTCAGGTTTCAGTGTGAGTGTGGAGTGTGGAGTGTGGAGTGTGGAGTGTGAGTATAGAGTGTGGGTGTGGACACGCGTGGGGACGCTTGCGCCGGCGGCAGAAACAGAATGAGAATGATCCCGTAGTACAGCAACTTGCGGCCAGCCTTATTTCTTGAAGGCGAGTCTTTCGGAGCGGCCCTTTTTGAAGATCTTATTGCTCATGTTGAGTCCTTTGCGGAGTTCCTTTTGCTGCTCTTCAGGCAGGTGAATGACGTCCACGCATTCGTCAGAACAACAGTTTTCCATTTTTTCCCGGCAGGAATCGCACTGGATAAACAGGAGGTGACAGGCTTCATTGGCACAATTGGTATGTGTATCGGCCGGCTCTCCACACTGGTGGCAAACGGAGATGATCTCGTCGGAAATACGCTCGCCGCGACGCTCGTCGAATACGAAGTTCTTCCCGATGAACTTATTTTCCAGTCCTTCGGCTTTGCAATCATTGGCGTATTTAATGATTCCACCTTCGAGCTGGTGCACGTTTTTGAATCCGCGGTGCCGGAACCAGGCAGATGCTTTTTCGCAGCGAATACCCCCGGTACAGTACATGACGATGTTTTTGTCCTCATTTCCTTTGAGGTATTGCTCTTCGATAAGCGGCAGGGAATCGCGGAAGGTATCGACATCCGGAAGAATTGCGCCTTTGAAATGCCCGACTTCGGATTCGTAGTGATTCCTGAAATCGATGAGGATCGTATCTTTTTTATTTGTGAGTTCGTTGAATGCTTTGGCTGAAAGGTGCACTCCGCGGTTGGTGACGTCAAACGTGTCGTCGTCGAGTCCGTCGGCCAGTATCTTATTGCGCACTTTGATCTTGAGTTTGAGGAAGGGGAATTCGGCTTCCGACTGATCGACCGCAATGTTGAGGCGTACTCCTTCCAGGAAACTGATCTCATAGAGTTCGTCGCGAAATTGTTCGAAATGTCTTACGGGAACGGCGATCTGCGCATTGATGCCTTCACGTGCCACATAGGTTCTTCCCACGACTTCGAGGCGGGACCATTGGAGGAAAAGGTGATCGCGAAAGAGTGCAGGGTTTTCGATTTTCGCGTATTGATAAAAGGAAATGGTTACAAATTCATGCCCGGATTCTTTCAGCCGGAGAACCAGTTCCTCTTTATTTAATGTATTCCACAGTTGCATGCTATGTTTGTTTTAAATAAAAAGCGGGGCAAAGATAAGGGGATTGGATGAGATTTGAAAGTTTTTGTGTGGTGTGGTATGCGGAGATGCTTCGAAAGAAGGTTTTTACTGATATACAGTTTATTCTATCCTACTTTTTTTCATTGCCAAAAAAAGTAGGCAAAAAAGTCTAGCGCTGCGTTGCAGCTGCCACCCAACGGGCATTTGTTCCGGAACATTTTTCCAAACTTTCCGCCTGGAGGCGGATTCGGACAAGGTAAAAGTTCTGCGGAACTGCATGTGTTGGGTCCCGGCAGCTTACACTGAAGCGCGGTGTAAAGTACGCGCGGATTGCTTCGGGTTGGAACTTATAGTGTTTATGAAGTTATTGC
Source organism: uncultured Flavobacteriales bacterium (assembly GCA_964389755.1). Lineage (GTDB taxonomy): Bacteria > Bacteroidota > Bacteroidia > Flavobacteriales_D > Crocinitomicaceae > JBBSUQ01. Next base: position 112,495 of record CAYMEW010000006.1, read on the forward strand.
AGGGTTGG
>CAYMEW010000007.1:0-112014 GCA_964389755.1 uncultured Flavobacteriales bacterium
TAGCATCAGTATAGCACAAGTAATGATACTGTATTATATGTACCTGTTTCAAACAATGTGTTAAAATAATCACGCTTTATCGGCGCTGTATAGAAGGCGGTAATGAACCGGCTCAAAACCCGGACTTCCAGTCTGCCAAACGAACTAACCGGAAGCACGGGCCTATTCGAAAATAAAGGGCAGCACACACACCAATCCCTTTTCAAAATAAAATAGCCGAAACAAAGAACGGCCTCCCCGAAGGAAGGCCGCTATCTGGATAATCTGTAATCAAATTACTGTTGGTTGAGCCTTTTAATGAGGTTCAGGGCCGATCCCGCTTTAAACCACTCGATCTGCTGATCGTTATAGGTGTGGTTGAGCAGGATGTGATCCTTCGAACCGTTCTCGTGTACCACTTCCATTGTCAATGGTTTATTCGGTGCGAAGTTCTCAAGGTCGATGAAATTGAATGTATCCGCTTCCTGGATCTTATCGTAGTCAGACTCATTGGCGAAGGTCAGACCGAGCATACCCTGCTTTTTCAGGTTCGTCTCGTGGATACGTGCAAACGATTTCACGATCACCGCACGAACTCCGAGGTGACGCGGTTCCATCGCCGCATGTTCACGCGAAGAGCCTTCTCCGTAGTTATGATCTCCCACAACCACTGTCGGAACACCTGCCGCTTTGTAAGCACGCTGTACCGCAGGAACTTCACCGACCTCACCTGTCAGCTGGTTCTTAACCTTGTTCGTTTCTTTATTAAAGAAGTTGACCGCTCCGATCAACATGTTGTTCGAAATGTTGTCGAGGTGACCGCGGTAACGCAACCACGGACCGGCCATTGAAATGTGGTCCGTCGTACATTTTCCTTCTACTTTGATAAGCAGTTTGGCACCCGTGAGGTTCTTACCGTCCCATGCCGGGAAAGATTCCAGTAACTGTAAACGTGAAGAATCCGGTTTAACAACTACTTCCACATCCGAACCGTCTTCTGCCGGCGCCTGGTAACCCGGGTCATCCACGTCGTATCCTTTCGGAGGAAGTTCCCAGCCTGTCGGCGGGTCGAGTTTCACATCCTCTCCTTTATCGTTCTTCAGTGTATCGGTGATCGGGTTGAAACCAAGATCCCCGGAGATTGCGATCGCAGCTACCATTTCCGGTGAAGCCACGAAAGCGTGTGTATTCGGGTTACCGTCTGCTCGCTTGGAGAAGTTCCGGTTAAAGGAGTGAATAATCGTGTTCTTTTCACCTTTCTCGGCTCCTTCACGGTCCCACTGACCGATACACGGACCGCAGGCGTTGGTAAAGACTTTCGTACCGAGTTTTTCAAAGGTATTGATGAAACCATCGCGCTCTACTGTAAAGCGGATCATTTCGGAACCCGGGTTGATCCCGAAATCAGCCTTGGGATGCAGGCCTTTCTCGAGTGCCTGTGTGGCAATGGATGCTGCCCGGGATAAGTCTTCATACGAAGAGTTCGTACACGAACCGATGAGTCCCCACTCTACTTTAAGCGGCCATCCGTTATCGGTCGCTTCCTGGCGCATTTTCGATACGGGAGTTCCGCGATCCGGGGTAAACGGACCGTTAATATGTGGCTCGAGTTCAGAAAGATTGATCTCGATCAACTGGTCGAAATATTTTTCCGGATCTGCATATACTTCGGCATCCCCGGTAAGGTGTTCGGCAATTTTATCAGCCGCATCCACCACTTCCTCGCGACCTGTGGCGCGGAGGTAACGTCTCATGGAATCATCGTAACCGAAGGTAGAGGTCGTTGCTCCGATCTCCGCTCCCATGTTACAGATCGTACCTTTTCCGGTACAGGAGAGTGACTGTGCACCTTCTCCGAAATATTCCACGATGCATCCGGTACCGCCTTTTACGGTCAAAATATCCGCAACTTTGAGGATTACGTCTTTCGGGGCGGTCCAGCCGTTGAGTTTTCCGGTCAGCTTAACACCGATGAGTTTCGGAAACTTCAGTTCCCAGGGCATTCCGGCCATCACGTCAACCGCGTCGGCACCACCCACACCGATGGCTACCATTCCGAGTCCTCCGGCATTTACAGTATGTGAATCCGTTCCGATCATCATTCCACCCGGAAATGCATAGTTTTCGAGAACAACCTGGTGAATGATCCCGGCTCCGGGCTTCCAGAAACCGATCCCGTATTTGTTGGAGATCGATGAGAGGAAGTTAAACACCTCGTTGTTCTGATTGAGCGCTGCCTGTAAATCTTTATCGGCACCGATCTTTGCCTGAATGAGGTGATCGGCATGTACTGTCGAAGGAACCGCTGCCTTTTTCTTCCCTGCCTGCATAAACTGCAAAAGGGCCATTTGAGCCGTGGCATCCTGCATGGCAACACGATCCGGAGCGAAATCCACATACGACTTACCGCGCTCGTAGGCTTCGGCAGCATCCTTGTCCCACAGGTGGGCGTAAAGAATCTTTTCCGTGAGCGTAAGTGGTTTGTTCAAAATACCCCGTGCAGCCTCCACCCGTTCCGGGAAAGACGCGTACACCTTTTTGATCATGTCTAAATCGAATACCATCGGTCTTATTATTGGTTTTTAAATTTCTTTCGCAAATTTAGTAAAATGTTTACGAAACATCAAGCGGCACAGGGGCCTATATTCCTTATTTAGAAAGGTTACATGAAAGCTGGGAAAAGTTTGAAAATCCAAATTCTCAGGCGATTTTTAATGCCGAAAAAATTGTTTCTCAAAAGAAAACGCTATCTTTGCACCCTTTAAAACTAATTATTAATTAAGATTTAGTATGAATTCTTACGAAACTGTTTTCATTTTAACTCCCGTTTTGTCTGAGGATCAGGCAAAGGAAGCAGTGCAGAAATTCGAAGGCGAGATCAAGTCTTTGGGTGGAAAAGTGAAGCACACGGAGAGCTGGGGCCTGAAAAAACTGGCTTACCCGATCCAGAAAAAGTCGACTGGTTTTTACTTCCTGCTCGAATTTGAAGCGGAAGGAACAACTGTTGCCGACCTCGAACTGTCTTTCAAACGTGATGAGCGCGTGATGCGTTTCCTTACTGTAAAGATGGAAAAGGATCACCTGGAATATGCCGAAAAACGTCGCCAGAAAATGGGCGAGAAAAAAACAGCGGCTGCCGAGGCTTAATCACTAACATTTAAAACATTCAAAAGATGGCACAAAACGATATTCGCTATTTGACTCCGATCAATATTGAGATCAAAAAAGAAAAATACTGCCGATTCAAAAAGAGCGGTATTAAATTCATCGATTACAAAGACCCGAACTTCCTGTTGAAGCTGGTGAACGAACAGGGGAAGATCCTTCCGCGTCGTATTACCGGTACTTCTGCCAAATACCAGAAGAAAGTAAACAAAGCGATCAAGCGCGCACGCCACATCGCCGTTCTTCCTTACGTGGGTGACATGTTGAAATAAACGTGAATTATTAACAGGACAAAAAACTAAGACAATGGAAGTAATTCTGAAAAAAAACGTAGATAAACTCGGGTATGCCAACGAACTGGTAACAGTAAAACCGGGATACGGGCGTAACTTTCTGATCCCGCAGGGATACGCTGTCCTCGCTACGGCTTCTGCCAAAAAAGCACACGAGGAAGTAATGAAGCAAAAAGCACACAAAGAGACCAAGATCCTCGCCGAAGCCGAAGCAATTGCTGAAAAACTGGTTGACGTGAAAATCTCTATCGCTACCAAAGCAGGAGAGAACGGTAAGATCTTTGGTTCGGTAAACACCGTGCAGCTTGCAGAAGCACTCAAAAAAGAAGGTTTCGACATCGACCGTAAATCTTTGAAGATCAAAGACGAACCTATCCGCGAGGTTGGTTCTTACGAAGCGGAAGCAAACCTGCACAAAGGAGTGAAACCGACTTTCAAATTTGAAGTAGTGGGCGAATAATATAAACGCTCAGACAAATACTCAAAAAGCCCTCTGTCACTGACGGAGGGCTTTTTATTTTTCAGGAGCACGCCGGTCATTTAACAGATTCTTGGCATCTTTGTCCTATGAGAGCGCTTTTGATAATTTTCTTACCCGCCTTACTGATAGCCTGCGGTCCGCGAAAGAACACAGAAAAACAAGTGGACAGCGAACACGGACGCAACCTGGTCCGCTATGCTCACCATTTCGAGATCTTCGACTACGATACAGTCCAGGTGATCCACATTCGCAACCCCGAGAACGGTGAAATCGAATACCGATACTTCCTGTCCGAGTCAGAAAACTATAAACCGGGTTATGAAAAACTTCCGAATTTCCTGGACAAAGTAGCAGCCCTGAGCGCCACGCAGATCGGCATGCTCGGGAAACTCGATGAAGAACACATTATTTCTGCGATTACGGACGCGGACTATGTGTACAACGCGCTGGTGCGGGAAGGCGTGGAAACCGATAAAGTAATGGAACTCGGCGATGAAAGTGCCGTAAGTCCCGAACGGATCATTAACAGCGAGGCGCAAATCGTTTTTTATTCGGGCTTCGGAAAAGCATTCCCACATGCCGATAAACTGGCCAAACGCGATGTGCTGACGATACCGGTATACGACTGGAAAGAACTTCACCCGCTCGGGAAAGCGGAATGGATCCTGTTCTTCGGCTACATCTGCGGAAAAGCGGAAGAGGCAAAAGCTTATTTTGAAAAAACGGAAAGGGAGTACCAGGCATTGCTTTACAAAGCGCGCGAGGTTGAAGAAAGTCCTTCCGTACTCAGCGGAAATCTCTACGGGGATATCTGGCATTGTCCGGGTGGAAAAAGTTACATGGCTCATCTTTTTCACGACGCACAACTCTCCTACCGCTATTCCAATACTTCGGAAACAGGGAGTGTGGCACTGAGTCTAGAAAACATCTTTCGCGAAAACCGCGATGCCGATTTTTGGTTTAACCCGGGTGTGGCTTCCAAAAATGCACTCATTATGAGCAACCCGCGAGCGGAAGAATTCAAAGCTTACCAGAATGATGCTGTTTATTGCTATTCCCACAATTCTGCCAAATACTGGGAACTGGCTGCTATAGAACCGCAACACGTGCTCTACGATTATTTAATGATCTGCCACCCCGGATCGGTAAAAGATCAAAGCAGTTACTTCTACGAAAAACTCAGCGATTGACGCCGGTATTCAAATACAGCCTGTTATTCGGCGGACTGTTCGTCGTACTGTTGCTATTGATCATCCTTGACCTGTTTGGTGGCAGTAACCCGATCCCCCTGTCCGAATTCAGCAGTCTTGCAGGTGGCGATCAACTCAGCGACAACGGTTTTATCCTGCATGAATTCCGCGTTCCGCGCACGGTAATGGCCATTTTAGCGGGTGGCGGACTTTCGCTTGCAGGACTGCTCATGCAAACTCTGTTCAATAATCCGTTGGCCGGGCCGTATGTCCTGGGAATTAACTCCGGATCGAGTTTGCTTGTTGCACTATGCCTTTTAAGCGGGATTCCCTTCTTCAGCACGGATCTCGGAGTCATTACCGGTGCCATTGCGGGCGCTGCCATTATGGGAATGATCCTGCTGACTTTTGCACTGTTCGTTCGATCCATCCTTTCACTCCTGCTTATCGGGCTCATGATCGGGAGTTTCAGCGGTGCGTTTGTTTCCGTACTCCAAAGTTATTCATCAGCCGAATCGCTCAAGGTTTTCACGATGTGGTCGCTCGGTTCGCTTCAGAACACGGCTCCCGGTCAGTTACCCGTGATCCTGCTGTTTTTTATTACCGGGATCCTGCTGACCATTTTACTCAACAAACCACTCAATGCGCTCGTGCTCGGCGAATTTCACGCGCGCAACCTCGGCATTTCGGTTAAACGCGTACGCATTGTCATCATTGTCGTAACGGCGCTTTTCACCGGGCTTATTACAGCTTATTGCGGTCCGATTGCCTTTGTGGGATTAGCCGTTCCAAACCTGGTCCGCATTCTTTTTCGGACACAAAATCACCGGGTTCTTCTCCCCGGGACTTTACTCGCCGGCAGTTGTTTTATGCTTTTCTGTGATTACGTTATCAAGTTGTTCGAAAACACGCTTCCGCTTCCGGTTAATGCCCTCACATCGCTGATCGGTGCACCATTCGTCGTATTCTTAATTCTCAAACGCCGGGTATGATTCGTATAGAAAACTGCACTTTCGGATATGAACGCGGGCTGTATTCAAGCGATTCTCTCGAACTGGAAAACGGAAAACTTTACGCCCTGGCCGGTGCGAACGGATCCGGAAAATCTACGTTTCTCAAAACCCTGAACGGTGACCTGCGCCCGTTTAATAAGGACGCCGGTATCTACCTGGATACACAGGATCTTTTTTCACTTTCGCTTCGGGAAAAAGCGCTTAAAATCACGTTCGTCAGTAGCAAATCGGAAGGAATTCCTTTCCTGAAAGTTCGCGATTACGTCGCGCTCGGCCGCACACCATATACCGGGACATTCGGTACGCTCAGTGAAGCGGATCATGCACTTATCGATTCAACCATCGCACAACTGGGCATTGGTCACATCGCTTCCAAAATGACAACGGCAATTAGCGACGGTGAGCGACAGACTGCGAGTATTGCACGGGCACTTGTACAACAAACCTCCTGCATCCTGCTGGATGAACCCACGGCTTTTCTTGATTATCAAAACCGTGTGAAACTGATCGAATTACTCCGGGAAATCGCAAAACGGGAACAAAAGTGCATCATCCTGAGCAGTCACGATCTCGATTTACTACTGGAGAGTCAACCCGATTTCTTACTTATCGATCAGCAGCAAAGGAAATTGAAGCATTTTAGGCCAGGTGCCTGCTCTCGTACTGAATTGTTAAAAATCGCTTTCGGAGCATAGATCATCGTCGAACGACGCGTTCCGTCTTCTCACCCGTGTCGAGAAAATAGATTCCCGGTGCGAGGTTTTGCGTGTGAATGAGTACCAGGTTACCCTGTTCCTCGAATGTACAGTAATGATTTACCTTTCTCCCCGTACTGTTTCGCAGAACCGGGGAATGATCTCCCTGCTTTTTCACATAAAGCATATTGTGAAACGGATTCGGATAACTTGAAGCCCAATCGTCCGTGTTCACTGCGACCGAACGAATTCCCAACAATTCCCTTTTTCCGTCGAAATCCCGCGAGACAAGTCGAAAATAAAGTAGCGGAACCGCATTTACAGGGTACTCAAGGGTATAAAAGGCTCCGGCATTCATCGTTCCTGTTGCAGGCACTTTGCGCACCTCTTTCCAGTTCGTGCCATCTTCGGATACGCTGATTACAAAATCCTTTGTGTTGTCTTCGGAGGCCGTTTTCCACGATAACAGCGCCTCTTTTCCGGAAGATGGTTCTGCGGTGAAATACAACAATTCTACAGGCAGGGCACTAACCAGGTCCAGCGAAATATTATCGATGATGAGTCCGCAACTGCTGGCAATCGCAGAACTGCTGAAAGAAATGTCCATTGCCGTGGCATTTGCCGTGAACGTGTAGGAATAACTGCTGAAACCGAAGGTGGCGTTACTTCGTGAATGCGTTGCAGAGAGCGCTGTGCCGACTTCTACCGTTATCGTTGCAGGCGTCGGGGCACTACAACCCAAAGTTCGACGCGATGAACGAAAATTGATCTTATAGAGACTTCCCACGGTAAACCCGCTCACCGTTTGGCAGATGTTCGACGTGGCGTCTATTTCGCATACCCGATTGGTGGGGCTAAGACCGCCGACATTAATTTCTGCATAGTATTCCGGAACGCAGCCCCAACCGTTTGAATTGCTAAAATTTCCATTGGTAATCATTTGTGCCGTTAAACTTTGAGAAATGAACGCACAGGCGATTACAAAGCATGTAATACGTGTTTTCATGAGTTTCTTCTTTCAGTGATACCGGAAAAGTATCAAAAAAGAAACCAAAACACCGTTGAACTAATACGAACGTTATAGTGTTGATTTTGCGGTAAATTTATCCCCTTTTCGTGGACCTAAATACACAATTTAAAAAAGGCTTACTGCTTTACTACGCGAAAGGTCTTTTTACCGACACTTACGAGGTAAACTCCGGGAGCGAGTGATTGCGTATCGACTTTCACGCCGGCACTGCTGTAAATGAACAGGCAACTGGCTGACACATCGGTACCGAGCGCTGTTCGAATTACGGGTTGCTCATTCACACCGGAAATTCCCAGCCATGCTGAAAAAGGGTTTGGATAAGCGATCTGTAGCTCAATATTCCGTTTAACCGAGCGTATTCCATAGTCCCGTTCGGTTCCGTCAATGTCGCGCTGGATCAATCGAAAATAAAGCACTTCCGACACACGATCCGTGTAATGCACCAGGTAATCCGCACCGCTGGAAAGCGAACCGGTAGCTTCTTCAAGCGCAATTCTTTCCCAGGACTTTCCATCCGCTGAAAACTGAATTTCAAAGTCTTTCGCATGCTCTTCGGATGCCGTTTTCCAGAAAATATCAATTGTTCTGTCTGCCGCTTCTGCTGCTTCGAAAGATAAGAGCGTTACCGGGAGCGGACTCACCATCGTAAGCGCGATATCGTCCACGATCATTCCACAGGTTGTTCCCATAGACGGTGCATTCAGCGATAAGGTCATGGATGTCGCGTTGGCCGTAAACGAGTAATTCGTCGTGGTGAAGCCAAAGGTGGTGTTGCTTCGCGAAAGGGTCGTATTGATAACAGTTCCGAGTTGCACGTTGATCGTCGTGGGATTCGGTGACGGACAGCCTCCCCCGGTACGCCGGGAAGATTTTAAACTCAAAACGTACTGGCTACCGATTGTAAAACCGGTTATGGTCTGGCAGATATTGGCCCCGGCATCGATCTCTGTCACTTTATTAGATCCATTCGAACCGCCGTACACGGTTTCTGCATTGAATTCCGGACTGCATCCCCAGCCGGTGGTTGAATTAAAATTACCGTTTGTAATACTTTGTGAAAAAGCAGTACCAACTGACATCAGTGCTAAAGCGCATAAGATGGTTTTCATAGTGCAAAAAAAATTGTTTTCCCGGCACGAAGGTATACCTATTTTCAGGTATAACGAAGACGCTTATTACTTTTAAAATTCAGTTAATACAAAAACAAGAATTACATAGATCATTAATCCTGTTTCTTCGCCATTCGGGCATGTTCCCATACAATGAGCAGCACCCCGACAAATACAAGTCCGAAACCGGGCAGGTGCCACCATTCAAATTTCTCACCGAGCAACACATACGAAAGAAGCAGGGCAGACAAGGGCATTATGACCATAAAACCGGCAGCCGTACTCCCGGAAACCTGTTTTACACCGGCGTACCATGCTAATGAACCGACTCCCATTGTCAAAACGCCGTATACAGCGAGGTAAATCCAGTCAGTGGTATTGATTTGCGACCATTCGGGCCAGAAGTCTTTCATAAAAAGTCCCGGCAAAAAAGCTATAAATCCGAATAACGCTGAAATCCCGGCAATATCAACCGGCCGAAAGTCGCTGGTTATGGCCTTTCCGAATAAAGTATACGCCGCATCACAAAGTACGGCGAGACCGATCAGTAAAATCCCGAGCCATGCGTTGTCCGAACCGGAAGAATCTTTCCCGGCCAGGTTTAGAACGAGTACGCCGGCAACGCCCAATCCAATCGCCACGATCTTCCGCCAGCCCATTCGGTCCCCAAAGAATAAAACTGACAGCCCGGCGGTGATTGCGGGAGCGCAACTCATCACGATGCTTCCTCCCACTCCACTGGTGTTTTTCATCCCGTAGAGCATGAACAGCGTAAAGCCGGTAACACCGATCACCCCGATGCCGATCATTAAAAGCCAGTCCTTCCCGGTAAATTTCGAGAATACGGACCAGCGGATAAACGGCAGGAAAAAGATAAAGGCCAGCAATAAACGTGAAGCTCCGGCAAAGAATACGGAAAATTCTTTGCCGATCAGTTTACTAAGCGGAGTAGCACTTCCAAACAGGAACATGCCCAGGAACAGGAGCAGGTAAACAAATAGCTTTTTCACAGCAATTGTAACACGAAATGCTTCACCTTTGTTCAGGACGCTGCCCATCCGGACTTGTCAAGTGCTCTGAAATTGATAGCCTCCGCAAGGTGATGCGCTGCGATGTGTTCCGCACTATCCAGGTCGGCAATTGTTCTGGCAACTTTCAGTATCCGATCGTAGGCACGGGCCGAAAGTCCCAGCCGGTCCATGGCATGACGCAGGATTTGCGCCCCTTCTTCATTAATGGCGCAAAACTTTTTCAGTTCCCGACTTTCCATCTGCGAATTGCAGTGAATTCCAATTTCCGTAAAGCGCTTTTCCTGGATTAATCGTGCGCGGATCACGCGTTCCCGAATATCCGTACTTCCTTCGGCCGAAGCGCTGTCTTTGGAAAGTTCGTCATAACTCACCGGCGTCACTTCGACATGCAGATCGATGCGGTCGAGCAGCGGTCCGCTGATACGGTTCAGGTATTTCTGTACCACACCCGGACCACAAAGGCACTCTTTTTCCGGATGATTGTGAAAACCACACGGACAGGGATTCATCGCAGCGACCAGCATAAATCCGGCGGGATAATCGACTGAAAACCGGGCCCGCGAAATGGTTACTTTACGGTCTTCAAGCGGTTGACGCATAACTTCCAGAACGGCCCGCTTGTATTCCGGAAGTTCGTCCAGGAAAAGTACGCCGTTGTGCGCCAGGGATATTTCTCCGGGCTGCGGGTATCCTCCGCCACCAACTAATGCGACGTCAGTTTACAATACGAATGGTGAGGTACGATTAAAATATCAAGTAATAGTGCATATATCGGTTGATTGGAAAGATGAGGTTATTGAAATTAATTAATTTCTTATTCGAATCCTTCCGAAAAGAATGTTTTAAGGCTAACATTAAGAGCCTTGCAGACCCTCACTAAGCTACTGAACCTAATGTCTTCACCTCGTTCCAAACGTGAGTAGTAACTAAGGGTATAATCATTATCGTACGCGAAGGTTTCTTGACTGGAATAGCCACATTCTATTCTTAGCTGTCTTATTCTTTTTCCAAGTGCTTTATTTTCAGTTGATTTCTCCCCCTTTATCTTAGTCATTTTATCAAATTGATTTCTCACATCAATTTTAACGTTTCAAGACTTGTTAGATTAGCACTAAAAAGTATAGCACTATTTAGTGCTATTTATTATATTTGAACCAAATAAAGCGTAATGAAAACTATTAACTTAAGCACTGGAACTATTGTAATAGACGACGAAAGTCTAAATTTTGTTTGGGAAGGGAATAACCTTTCAATTTTTCGAAAACACATTGGAAAGGTCAATATTCAGACAGAAAGAAGAATGAAACACCCAACATGGCAATATGGTTTTAGACTAGGGGTCATTGGGGTTATTTTGATAATAGCAACTTTTATTAAGCCGAACTCATTATTATCTTGGCTTGCCTTTATCACCATGTTCTTTGCCATCTTCCTTGTTATTGGTGATGTTTTTTTCACCCTCATAGGTCTCCCTTTGATTGATAATATAATGGTTCGATTGGTTGGTGAAAACGTCACGGTTGCAACCATCCAAAACACTAATGGAACAGACCTCGAATTCTTTATTGCAGAGGACGAAATTGTTATAGTTAGAGGGCTTGAGAAATACCGTCTGTAAAATCCAAATTCACTATTATGAAAAAACCATTAATCATCATCACAACGTTAATCCTTTTGTCCTGCAAAAAGGAAACAATAATACAGGAACCTGAATTTAAACCTCACTTTATTGAGATGTATAGTAGCAGTACATACCACATTAAATTCTATCGTAATGGGCTTGAAGTTCCAGCTTACGAATCACCAAATTCGAATATGACTGGTATTACAGTACATAGTGACGATTCTGTTCGCATGACATCTATTAAATTGTCAAATGGGTTATTTACCAACTGGATTAAACTTGACGGTATTACGGTTGTTGACAATACATTTTGGGTTATGGATTCAGATACGATTAATATAAGTTATGTGATTCAATAACAATTTAAACAAATGGGAGACACTCCCGCGCCTCCCAAATGCTAACCCTAAGGTTTCGAAACTGTTTTGTAAAAATACAATATTTACATTAAATGAACACAAAATACTCATATATACAATCAATTTATAATCTTTTTTATTTTTTGAACTGTCCCACTACTTCTGTCGGTAAGTTTCATCACCTCACGCACTGAAAAGCCCTTTTTAAGATATTTAACGACTTCTGCATGGTCCTCTAATATACTATCATCAGATTTACGAAAACCTTCCTTACGCCCAACCCTTCCACCATTTTCACGGTAGTTTTTATATCCTGATTTCATACGAGCAAGCAATTGCTGCTTTTCCATAGTTGAAACGGCACTCAGAACCTCAATCATGAACTTTGAGAACGGGTTAAACTCACCTTTTTCGTTAAGTGTTTCGATATTGTGCATTTTAATATAAAGTGAAATGCCGTGATTGGTAAGTGTGTCTATTGTATCCAGAACTTCGATAGTATCGCGACCAAGGCGGGACAACTCCCAACAAAGGACTTTATCAACTCTATTTTTCTTTACAAAGTCAACCATCTTCAAAAGTTCTGGTCTTTCGTGATTCTTTTTTGAGCCACTAATCTTCTCCTTGAATGTTCCTAGGATTTCATATCCCATCTTTTCACAGTACTCCTTGAGTTCTTTTGTTTGACGTGCATAATCCTGCTGAATTGTGGAAACCCTTGCGTATAAAACTACTTTTACCATGTATCATTTTAATTTACAACATTACAATGATACTAATAATGTATCAAATTAACAACTAATCATTAATTAAAATAATACGTTTTTAAGATAGTACGATAAAGGTTATATTTATTCCTCAAACAAAACCTCTATGGCAGAATTTAGCAAAGAATGGTGTGAGAAGGAAGAATTCAACATTCCTTACGACTTTAGTGTAATCGAAGTGTTCTCACGACTTAAAGAAGGTGAAAGCACGGTAATGATTTGTGAAGGTTTCGGCTTCACCCATATCGTAAATGACGGCGGTGAATGTTACGTAGTAAAACGGGGAGAATTAATTCGATTTGACCAGTTATGAATTAACTAGTTGTAGATTCTCAACAATTTTACTCTTTTGAAGACTGGACAGGTAAGACTCCCGAATTTGGCCAATATGTTTTAAGTGATATTGCGAAATCATACTGAGTGTGTTAATTCCGACATTTTTCAAACCTATAACATTAATGTTCCGAGCATCAAATTGAACTCCATTAAAGGTTGTTTCAACAAACCTGTTTCGTGCTTGTCCATTTGTTAGAAGAAGGTCAAAAAGAACTTTACCAGAATAATTCCTAGAACAAAGGTCATTCTGAACATCAAATAGAACTTCATCCAAACGATTATTATTTAGAGTAATAATCGCAAGACCTCGTTCCGTTTTCAATATATCATACTTCTTTCTCATAGTAAAGCTGTATTTCTTTCTTGGATGCACCTGACTGAATTTTCAATTAAATCAAATACATCACTAACATGAGATTTTGCTTCATCTATATCTTCGATTAGACTAGTACCAACAAGTATGCCAGTGGTATGGAAAATCAAATGTCTAGTACCTTTAAAATGGTTATAGCATTTCTCCACAACAGCTTGCTTATATTCACAATTTAAGGCATTTTTCGCATTTTCACTAACAACATACTTTCCTGTTGTATTGTCATAACCGAATTTTTCACCAAAATTCTCATTTATCGGTATACCTGAATCATTAAAAATTTGTTTCATAAATGCTTCAAGTCCCCTAAATGCTGGGAACGTAATGAACGAATAATCCGTTGTTTCCACATCTATTCGTTCAGTAATTATAGCAGGCATTAGAACCGCTTTCACAACGTCATGGATGTAATCCTTAGCAGTTGGTATCCTCGCTTCAAACATCACTCCTACTTCATCCCTATCAACGTTCTCAACTTTATATCCTTCCAAGGTTGCTTCAACGATGTCCCCAAAAGATAAATACTGAGATAACCCTTCAAGAACAAAACTTTTTAGTAATCCAGATTTACCTTGAACATTAAATGCTCTATTCGTGAAGTAATTTAAATGGCACTTATCACCGTAGGCACTCTTAAGAGTAATCGTGTAGCCATTCGTTCGGTTCTTTTTTTCAACTTCCTCTACATCGTACTCTGATACCAAGTACTCAACTAGGTCGTTCAAATTTTCTTCAGAAAAATCTTCAATATAAATTGACCTACTATTTTGAGAGTCAAAACGAGTTCTATTTATTACGTGTTCCACAATTTCTTTAGCAAGCTCTTCGTTATCAATAGATTCATGCAAAGAAAAGCTTACAGTTCCTTTATTATCATTTTGATAATAACAAATCTTACAAGTGGAATCGACTTCGGGAGGTGAAACTATGTACCTTGTTAATTTTTCATATTCTAACACCTCTACTTGAGAGGATTCTCGGAAACTCCTAAATGCGTCAGTAATTAGTTCTCGCCTTAAGTGTAAGTTTTTGAATTGTGTCATTTCGATTTATTCGAAAGGGTCAAAATTACACTTTCAACAAGAAGATTATATGCAATTTTGAAAAAAAATACAGTCTAATTCAAAAAAATGAGTATTAATACCTAAACAATATAGGTGTTTTTTAACATTCTAAGTGAATTATCAACATTCATTTCAAAATCAAGTCCTTATTTACCGTAATTAATCATAAACCATCTTGTCTCTCCTAACCACATTAGCCATTCAATATATGATATTTCTTACTTTTAGGTTTACTAAACGATATTTATATGGAAAGACTTGAAATTAATACAACTGATGTGGAAAATTTAGATGACATGGTTAGAGAAACAAATAAGGCACTTGGTGAAATATCAAGAAGGATGAATATTACCTCAAATAACGTTGACAAAATGAATAAGAAGTTATCCGATTTAGATACCAAGATGACTAATCGTATTGATGGTATAGAATCCAAAATGGATAAAATCATGAAACACTTCGGTATCGATTAATCATAAACCACCTGATTTCTCCTAACCACATTAGCCATTCACTATATGGTATATATCTATCACTATTGTTCGACCTAGTAGTATATAAGGCTACACCTGAATTTTCATCACTATTTTGTGTTAAAACCTCATCATTCAAATCACCTGAAACCCTCTTGTCATGGGCATTTGACAGGTTTGAAAGATAAGTTCGACCTAAATCGAAAAAATCTTCTGGATTTTTCGGAGTTCCATTATTTCCAAAATCATTACCGTTTCTTCCTAGAAAGCCCATCACATCTACGATTGGATTAATTTCAATTGGTTTCAACGAGTTCGACATTTTGTCATAAAACACCCCCTTAGGAAATAATAGATTCTGAATTTCAAGCCTCATTTCAAGGTTTGAATCAAACCAAATTTTATCCAACTGATTACCGAATTTAACAGCTTGATAAATCTCATCTTCAAAGTGATTTATCTCGTAATTCATCTTCGAAATGGTCTTTTCAAGGTCGTCAATGGAATGTTTTAAGTCCTTCATAACCCTCTTATATTCATCCCTGATTTCAGGGTCATTTTCAGCAAATACCAAGTCTAGTACATCATCCTTTTTCTTTATGAGTTGATTTACTCGCTTTTGAAGCATTTTCTTATGTTTCAACTCTTCATGCTCCAAGATGAGGTAGAAAGCCCTTAATTTGGTGTCTAACATCGGTATACACTTCTTCTTAATCTTGAACCATTTCAATAGTTCATGATAGGCTTCATTCAGTTCAATAGCACTCTTATTGACTTTACACCCCTTATTACATCGATAATAACCTAACCCCTTTTTCTCCTTAAATTCACCTGTCATGTTATTACCACAACCATCACATACTAAATGCCTTCTAAGTGGTAATTCTTCCCTATCAGTAACCTTCTTCTTCGTTCTGTTCGGATTGATAACATTATTGATACGACAAAAATCAGCCATTGAGACTATTGGTTCATGATTTCCCTCTGATATACATTTTGGTGCTGGATTTCTCACATCCCTTATTAGACCACAATAAAATGGGTTCTGAAACATACTACTAATTGACGATTCACTTATTGACATTCCCATAGCTTCGAGATTATTCATTACCTCTCTGTTTGTCGCTCCCTTCAACTTCATCTCAAAAGCCATTTTCAAAAGCCTTCCTTCATCATTAATAGTAATCACTTGTTCACCATTAATTTTATCCATATTATAGCCACGAATAGTACCCGCCATTCTGTAACCATTTAATAAATTATCTTGAATATTGGCATGTACGTATTTCTTTCTTTTCTCATTATCAATTTCAGCTTCAAAGAACTTCATGATTTGATTTAAGCGACCTTGAGGGGTGAATACATCTTGTGCATCACCAATATCAATAAAGCCAATACCTAAATCAATCAGCTGGTCGAGAATATCGGTAAGATACTTACCATCTCTACCAAATCTTTCAGAGTGAAACACAACAATCTTAGAAATCTTATTATTCGAGTCCTTACAATAGTTCATAAGGGCATCAATTGATGGTCTTTTATTTCCTCTTTTACTGGATTCACCATCAATCCTAAAAACTTTCTTAGTCTTATAACCGTTTTCCTCAGCCCATTCCTTAATAGCTTTTTCTTGGACGGAAACGGATTGTGAACGCGATTTAGAATCTTTTTCAGAACGTCTGCAATAAGCAACAATATTGTTGCCATCAACCTTAAATGTAGTATCGTGGTCGAAACCAAAATGCTCCCTAATTGTTTCTAGTAGATTCACCCTTCACAGCAATATGCTTATACGTTAGTTTGGCAAATTGCTCTAATGAGGCAATCATTTCGATAACCTCCAAATCTGATAAGTTCTCATCCGCAAAATGGGTTCTAAACTCTTCCTCAGTAATTAACTTTCTATCTCTTATTTTCATAAAAACCGTAATTTCTCCAACACTAAATATTTTAATTGATATTGTAAATGCTAAAGCCCCCCCTCCCCTCCATGGAGCCCTCCCTACTTGCCCCCTCCCTCCGTTCATAAAACTCATCAAAATAAAAAGTTACGAATTCGTAACCCCTCTTTTTAATGGATGAAATTTTCTTAAAAAAAAGTGAAATCGTGTAGTGAAGAAAAAAATTTGCCCAAGATTTTCATGAAAAAGTTGAAAATGTCACCCGTACCTGGTTCTTTTGTCTTTATGAAAAACTCTACTAAAACCATCGGTATTTATTGTCGAATCTCACGCCTTAAGGGTGAAGGGAAAGATAAATCAATCAACGACCAAAAACTTCTTGGTATCGCTCAAGCCGATAAGCTTGGTTATCATTATGAATTATACATTGATGAGGGGCTTTCAGCAGCATCGGATGACATCAACGACCGTCCAGAGTTCAAACGTCTCTTAGATGACATGAAAGAGGGCAAACTTCATGCTATATACGCCTACGATCAATCAAGATTCGAGCGAAATCCACAAATCCACCATGTATTTGTAGGAACCGTAAAAGAACACATAAAGGAATATTATACCGAAATAGATGGACTAGTTGACCTCAACGACCCTCAAGTGGTTCTGATGGCTAATATGGTTTCTATCTTCAATCAGTACCATGTGACAATGACTAAACACAAAGTTAAAAGTGTATTGAATCGAAATGCCCGAGAAGGTAAAGCACACGGCATTATTGCCTATGGGTATAGTAAGGATAAAAGTGGATACCTCATCATTGATGACGAAGAAAGCAAAGTAGTTCAGAGGATTTATGACCTTTCCTTGAAAGGATTCGGGACGCGAGCAATAGCAAACCAACTAAATCAAGATGGTGTACCTACTCGATATAATAAGATTGGAATAGGTGTAATTACAGTTAAGAACAAATATACTGGTGTCCCTAACTCCATACCGAAAGCATCCGTTAAATGGGCACAAAACACTATTAGAACGATTCTACGAAATCCATGGTATAAAGGTGAAAGAGTCTACAAGGGCGAACCAATTCGTGTTCCAGCAATCATCTCACAACAGAAATGGGATAAAGTGCAAGAGAACTTACCAAAACGAACTAATTCATCAACGGTGAAGTATGATTACTTAATGAAAGGAAAGTTGAGATGTGGAAGATGTGGACGCAATTACTACGGACGTTCTCGGAAAGATAAAAGCGACCACGTTTATATGTGTTCCTCTAGAAGAATAAAAGACGGGAATTGTGGGAATAGAGGAATTAACATCGACAAACTAGATGAATTCATTTGGTACCGAATTATCAACTCATCTTTATTCTTGAAAGTTCTTAAAAGAGATTTTTCATTCAACGAGAATAAGGGCAGGACCATTGAAATAAAGATTGTCCAAAAGAAAAATGAAATAGCGAAAATGGACCAAGTGAGAAAACGATTGATTACTGCATATTCAAATGGAGTATTCGAAGAAGAAGACCTTCAAAAGCAATTAGGAGAACTTACAGCCCAGAGAAATAAAATCTATGCGGATTTAGAAATACTAGAATCCCAAATGAAAGCCTTTAAACATTCGACCGAAATATTATCCAGTTATCACGGCTTTCAACAGAAGTTAACCCACTTTAGAGAAAACCTTACTTTCGAAGAAAAGCAGTCAATTGTAGATATGTTCATTGAAAACGTTGTTATTGCTTATAATGATGATCTAAAGGGATATGATTTAGATATTACGTACGTCATTCATCCTTCTGAATTTGATAAGGAATATCCAGAGGACTACGGTAACGCAAAACTATGCTTTATGGAGCGTTCCTCCACAAAGAGTAATATTACGTCGGAAATGGTGTGGTGTGGTTTTCGGAAAGGCCTGCTGACCACCAGACCCGCATCGCTCCCCATCCTGCCCGCTACGCTGTGAATTTTGGTCGTTTCGAGTGCCTCCTGGATCGTCATCGGCGGCAGAATGGTAGGCAAACGTTTGGCAAGCATCGATTTCCCGGCTCCCGGTGGTCCCACAAGTATGACGTTGTGTCCGCCCGAAGCAGCGATCTCAAAAGCTCTTTTGATATTCTCCTGCCCTTTCACATCCCGGAAATCAACGGTAAATGCAGTGTGACGCTGATAGAACTCGGTTTCCAAATTTATACGCACCGGCTCGGGTTTCATTTTATCATTGAAAAAGCGCAAAACATCGGCCAGCGAATTCATTCCATAAATCTCCAGGCCGTCCACAAAAGCAGCTTCCACGGCATTGGCTTCAGGCAGGATCAATCCTTTGAAACCTTCCCGTTTTGCCTGGATGGCGATCGGCAGGATGCCTTTCAGCGGATTGAGTTTACCATCCAGTGACAATTCACCGAGAATAATGTAATCTCGCAGTTCGTCAGCGATGAGTTGTTCCGAAGCCGCCAGAATGCCCAGCGCGATCGGCAGGTCAAACACCGAACCTTCTTTCCGGATATCTGCCGGGGCCATATTCACGGTGATCTCACGTCCCGGAAAACGCAGCCCGTTATTGTCCAGGGCCGCCTTTATACGTTGTTGACTTTCTTTTACCGCACTGTCCGGCAAACCAACGAGGTGAAAATTGATTCCTTTTCCGAGGTTGACTTCAATGGTGATCGTAGTGGCTTCAATACCGAACACCGCGCTTCCGAATGTTTTAACCAGCATGATGTAGGAGTTTAGGTGAATAAAAGGCACGAGGTGAAATAGGGAGGTGCTCCCGTTTAACAGGTAAAGTCATAAAAAGTAATTTATCGGTTCAGATTGAAGTTACAAAAAATTTCGAAACGAACCAATAAAAAAAACCGGCCTGCACTGCAAACCGGTTTAACGTATCGTGATCTGAAAAGATTAACGTTTGTGGAACTGTTCGTCGGAAACAGTCAGTTTTTTTCTTCCTTTTCTACGACGGGCAGCAAGCACACGACGACCGTTTTTTGTTGCCATACGGCTTCGGAAACCGTGCTTGTTTCTTCTTTTTCTTACTGATGGTTGAAACGTTCTTTTCATGATATATGATCTTTAAAGCTTTTTTCTCTAAAATTCGGACTGCAAAGATAGCGCTTTTTTCATTTAAACAAAGGATGATAAGAAAAAAAATAAAAATACCCTGAAAAAGCATTCCTGAACGTTATTTTTGCAGAAAAAAAAGCGGAATGCTCCGACCAAAAAAGAATTCCAAAAAAGAAAAAGTAAAACTCACCCGCGACAGTTACCGCAAAGCGAAAGGATTTCTGCATTACCTGAAACCGTATCGTGTCCTTTATTTCATCGGATGGATATTTCTGGTACTTTCCACAACCACCGGGCTGCTCTTCCCCTTATTTATGGGGAACTTACTCGGCTCGGGCACCGGATCTCCCGGATCCATGGCAGATATTCTGAAAAGCATCCACATCGAAAACATCAACCAGGTCGCATTCGGATTGTTCATTTTGTTCTTTGCCCAGTCTCTTTTCTCCTATTTCAGGGTAGTGATCTTTACGAACGTAACTGAAAACGCACTTCGGGATCTTCGAAAACACGCATTTGAACGGCTGATCTATATGCCCATGGACTTTTTCAACCGGCATAAGGTTGGTGAACTGACAAGTCGCGTTTCCTCTGACATTACGCAGATCCAGGAAACCCTGCGCACGACGATCGCCGAGTTTTTCAGACAACTGATCATCGTGGTAGGCGGAATTACTTTCCTGTTCTTCCTTTCCTGGAAACTTGCGCTGATCATGCTTGCCACGGTTCCGGTGATGGCGATCATTGCCGTATTTTTCGGGCGTTTCATCCGACGACTTTCGAAAAATGCGCAGGATCACACCGCGCAGGCAAACTCGATCATTGAAGAAGCGCTTATGGGAATTAGCAATGTGAAATCATTTACGAACGAACTGTTCATCCTCGGAAGATACCGCAGCAGTGTGGATGAAATCCGGAACATGAATGTGAAAGCGGGCGTGTGGCGCGGATTGTTCGTGTCATTCGTCATCTTCTGCCTCTTCGGTGCGATCGTATTCATTATCTGGAAAGGATTATTGATGACACAGGGTGTGAACCCGGAACTGAGCTCCAGCGGTTTTTTCTCCTTCATTTTGTATACGATGATGATGGGAGCATCGATCGGTGCCCTCCCCGACCTGTATTCCGCCATTCAGAAATCGATCGGATCCACGGAAAACCTGATGGACATGATCAACGAATCCACGGAGCGCGACCTGCACCGCGGAACGGATAAACCCGAAATTCGCGGAAACGTCAGTTTTAAAGACGTTACTTTTTCGTATCCGCAGCGGCCTGATATCCCGGTATTACAATCCATCAGCTTTTCGTGTAACCCGGACGAGACAGTGGCGATCGTGGGTAGTTCCGGCGCCGGAAAAACGACCATTTCGGCTTTGTTACTCAATTACTATTCAATCAATAGCGGTCAGATCCTTTTTGACGAAACGCCCATCGACAAGATCGATCAACAATGGCTTCGCGAGAACATTGCCTATGTGCCGCAGGAAGTTTTGTTATTTGCCGGTACGATCCGGGAAAATATTGCGTTCGGTCAGACCGGCGCGAGTGAAGAACAGATTCGCAATGCTGCCGAAAAAGCAAACGCACTCCAGTTTATCGAGAGTTTTCCAAACGGGTTTGACACGCAGGTGGGAGACCGGGGAATCCAGCTTTCGGGCGGACAGAAACAGCGCATTGCCATTGCAAGGGCTATCCTGAAGAACCCACGTATCCTGATACTCGACGAAGCGACATCCGCGCTCGATTCGGAATCGGAAAAAGTGGTACAGGATGCGCTGGAAAAGCTGATGTTGGGCAGAACAAGTTTTGTGATCGCTCACCGCCTGTCCACCATTCGCAAGGCGGACAAGATCCTCGTGCTGGAAAACGGCCGGATTGCGGAAACGGGCAAACACGAGGCCCTGCTGGAAGAAAACGGAATTTACGCGCGCTTAATACAACTGCAGCATACGGTTAATTAGACAAAAAGCGTCTTACCGTATTGAAGCAACTGCGCCCGACTGAAGCGGAAATCTTTTGAAGAACGGCGTTTCCCCTTTGCACGCATTCACGACAGCGACCCCGGGAAGCTCGTAGTGAAACGAAGCAAAGGTCACAACGAAATTCAAAAATTGAAGCGGATGGCGGGAATCGCAGCCAAAAAAGAAAAGCTACATTAAGAAACGTTTTCGTTGCGCCGGGGAAGGAAGTGTACAAAACTCGCCGGCAATGCGTTTGCGCCGGGCCGCAATAAAATCGTAAAATTTGTCGGAAAGCGCGGGCGGCAGGAGTCGAAAAACGCCAAGCAGTCGCCAGTACCAGTGCAGGTATTTCAGCACGTGAAACGCTGCTCTCGATTTAGAATGCAACCTTTTGCCATCGAAAAAATAAAAGGTACTCATGTCCGGTTCGGGGAGTTTGCGCTCCCGGAAAAACGACTGCGCAAAAGCAGACTGCAAAGCAGCAAAACGGAGTACGTCAGCACGTTCATACCGCAGGATAAACTGCACGCTCCTGTTGCAAAAACCACAGTCGCCATCGTAAAAAACAACCGGGAAACTCACGTTTTGCTGATTTATCGCTTCCATAGAAATTATTCGCTGCTTTTGCCTGATTAAAAATACCAATAAAGTATCTTTGGGCAAAACTCTAATTGAAAATAACAGATATATGAAAAACGTAGCAGTAATCGGCGCCGGAACGATGGGTAACGGAATTGCACATACTTTTGCGCAGTTCGGATACCAGGTTTCGCTGATCGACATACAGCAGGCATCGCTTGACAAAGGACTCGCAACGATTGCAAAGAACCTGGATCGCCAGGTGGCGAAAGAAAAGATCACGGAAGCCGAAAAAAGCGCAACGCTCGGGAATATTAAAACCTTCACTTCAATGGAAGAAGGCGTGAAAGGTGTGGACCTCGTTGTTGAAGCCGCCACGGAAAACACCGAACTGAAGTTGAAGATCTTTGCCGACCTCGATCGCATTACCGCTGAAAACGTGATCCTGGCTACAAATACTTCGTCCATTTCGATCACGAAGATTGCCGCTGTAACGAGCCGACCGGAAAAGGTGATCGGTATGCACTTCATGAACCCTGTTCCCGTCATGAAACTCGTGGAGATCATCCGCGGCTACTCGACCAGCGACGAAGTCACTGAGCTGATCATGGAAACTTCACGCAAGCTTAGTAAAGTGCCGGTTGAAGTAAACGATTACCCTGGATTCGTTGCAAACCGCATCCTGATGCCCATGATCAATGAAGCGATCTACACGCTCTTTGAAGGAGTTGCGGGCGTGGAAGAGATCGACACGGTTATGAAACTCGGTATGGCACATCCCATGGGACCTCTGCAACTGGCGGATTTCATCGGGCTGGACGTGTGTCTTGCCATCCTCGAAGTGCTGCACGACGGATTCGGAAATCCGAAATATGCGCCGTGTCCGCTACTGGTCAACATGGTTACGGCCGGTAAAAAAGGCGTGAAGTCCGGAGAAGGTTTTTACAGCTGGACGCATAGTACCAAAGACCTCGTGGTAGCGTCGAATTTCAAAAAATAGGAATTCTTTAAAAATAAAAAATCCCCTCGCCAACTGACGAGGGGATTTTTTTATGGAATTAACTTCCTTACTTTTTATCGTCTACTTCTTCGAAGTCCACATCGGTTACTTCATCCTGCGGATTTCCGGAAGCGCTGCCCTGATCACCGGACTGAGCACCACCTTCTGCACCCTGTGCATTGGAAGCATTATACATATCCTGCGATGCCGCCTGGAATACATTGTTGAGTTTTTCCATTGCAGGCTCCAGGTTCTGCACGTTCTTCGCTTCAAACTCTTTTTTGAGTTCTGCCAGTGCATCTTCGATCGGCTGTTTTTTGTCGGCCGGGATCTTATCCCCGTATTCTTTCAGCTGACGCTCCGTCTGGAAGATCAGTGAATCTGCTTTATTGAGCGATTCTACTTCTTCCTTGCGCTTTTTATCCGCTTCGGCATTCGCTTCCGCTTCGGTTTTCATGCGTTTGATCTCTTCTTCGGAAAGACCTGAACTGGATTCGATCTTGATCGATTGTTCTTTTCCGGTTCCTTTGTCCTTCGCCGAAATATGCATGATACCGTTCGCGTCAATATCAAAAGTTACCTCAATTTGCGGAACTCCGCGCGGTGCCGGTGGAATGTCAGATAACTGGAAGCGTCCGAGCGTTTTGTTATCCGTTGCCATCGGGCGTTCTCCCTGGAGCACGTGAATATCAACCGAAGGCTGGTTATCCGATGCAGTGGAGAATACCTCTGATTTTTTGGTCGGAATAGTTGTATTTGCTTCGATGAGTTTTGTGAATACGCCTCCCATGGTTTCGATACCGAGTGAAAGCGGGATCACATCCAGCAGTAATACATCTTTTACCTCACCGGTGAGTACTCCACCCTGGATCGCTGCACCTACCGCTACCACTTCATCCGGGTTTACACCTTTTGACGGCGCTTTTCCGAAGAAACGTTGTACGGCATCCTGGATAACCGGGATTCGCGTAGAACCACCTACCAGGATGATCTCGTCGATATCACTTGTAGAAAGTCCTGCATTTTTCAGTGCCGAACGACACGGTGCGATCGTACGCTCCACGATATCGGAGATCAATTGCTCGAATTTCGAACGTTGCAAAGTACGTACAAGGTGTTTCGGAATTCCGTTTACCGGCATGATGTACGGCAGGTTGATCTCTGTTGAAGTGGTTGAAGAAAGTTCGATCTTCGCCTTTTCAGCAGCTTCTTTTAAACGTTGCAGTGCCATCGGGTCCTGGCGGAGATCCACTCCTTCTTCGGATTTGAATTCTTCAGCCAACCAATTGATGATCGCGTCATCCACATCATCCCCACCAAGGTGCGTGTCTCCGTCTGTCGAAAGTACTTCGAATACACCGTCACCCAGTTCGAGGATCGATACGTCATGCGTACCACCACCGAAGTCAAATACAACGATCTTCTGGTCTATGCCTTTTTTATCGAGTCCGTAAGCAAGTGCTGCTGCCGTCGGTTCGTTGATGATCCTTTTGATGGTTAGTCCGGCAATTTCCCCGGCTTCTTTCGTTGCCTGGCGCTGTGAATCGTTAAAGTAGGCCGGCACGGTCACTACTGCTTCGCTTACTTCCTGTCCGAGGTAATCCTCCGCCGTCTTCTTCATTTTCTGAAGGATCATAGCCGAAATTTCCTGCGGAGTATATGAACGATCATCGATCTTTACACGCGGTGTATTGTTGTCACCTTTTACGACTTCGTAAGCCACACGATCCGCTTCTTTTTTGGTCTCATCGAACGAAGATCCCATAAAGCGTTTGATCGAGTATATTGTTTTCTTCGGGTTGGTAATGGCCTGACGTTTGGCCGGATCCCCTACTTTTCGTTCACCTCCTTCAACAAAAGCAACTACTGAAGGTGTTGTACGCTTTCCTTCGGAGTTTGCGATAACTACCGGCTCATTCCCTTCCATTACGGAAACACAAGAGTTGGTAGTTCCTAAGTCTATACCAATTATTTTTCCCATATCTGATTTATTGTTTTGCGTTTTTTCCTTCTTTCGGTCAATCATTGTGCCATGGGAACTTATTCGGAAAATGCTGACAAATTGATCTGCGAGGCTCTTTATACTCTTCAAAAGGGTGGCAAAATGGCAGACATTCTGTCAGGTTAAATTACCAATGACAGATTGTAAAAGGCCTTTCGCGTAAATTGTCTGCAATTTTTTCTACACACTGTGGTAAGGAGACGTCGTTCATCAGTCAAGCGCACGTAAGGACGTATGACTCATTTCCACAAGTTTTTCATACTCTTCCGGCGTCAGGTCAGAATGGTAATAGTAAATCGGGTTTACCTTCTCCCCGTTCTTTACAACTTCATAATGCAAATGCGGACCGGTGGACTTACCGGTGGATCCGACCAGGCCGATCAGGTCACCGCGTTGTACTTTTTGTCC
Organism: uncultured Flavobacteriales bacterium; assembly: GCA_964389755.1. GTDB lineage: Bacteria > Bacteroidota > Bacteroidia > Flavobacteriales_D > Crocinitomicaceae > JBBSUQ01. Next base: position 25,905 of record CAYMEW010000007.1, read on the forward strand.
TTTTTTGACTTTAAACGCACTCAGGTGGGCATAGCGCGTTTTATAGCCGAAGCCGTGGTTGACAATAATGCTCTTGCCGTATCCCCAGTCATTGTTTTCGACTTCTTCCACCACACCGTCGCCGGTCACATACACTTCCGTACCGACATCCGAGGTAAAATCCATTCCCGTATGCATGCGCATCGTCTTGTAAATCGGGTCGACGCGCCAGCCATAGCCGGATGCCATCCGTTTCAGGTCTTTATTATTCACGGGTTGAATCGCCGGAATTGATCGCAACAACTGTTCTTTGTTACGTGCAAGTTCAAGCAATTCGGAAAATGACATGGATTGCGCACTAATACGCCGCTCAAGGGCATCGATACCGGAAGAGGTCTTTTTTAGCAATTCGGAATTCGGGTAATCGTCCAGGTAAGCATACTTATCGCTTCCTCCCGTTCCCATTTGCCGCATTTCTTCGGGAAATTCGTCTGCGTAAAAAGCCACGCGGTACAAACTGCTGTCTTTGGCTTCCAGGTCGGAAAGTGCGCGCTTGCTGCGTTCAATGTCCAGTTGCATTCGCTCAACCTCGGATCTGAGTTTTTCCAGTTCTTCTTTTCGCTCCCGGTCCTGCGGGGTATCGAACTGCCGGAAGAGCACGAAACCGAATATCAACCCGAGCACCAGACTCGGCGAAATAATCAAAACGATCTGAAACAGACGTTTCAACCAGCCGATCTCAACTTCTTCATACGAGAGTGTACGCGGATTATATCGGTAACGGGTTTTGGGCATAACACTGCAAAATTACAAAAATCAATCGTCCATCACCTCACGGCCATGATCAATGTACGCCTCCTTAACGTCGGAAACAAAGTAATATTTTCCGCCAAACTGCTGCCGTTCGTCATTGAAACCCGGGATGTAATCCATCTCCAGGAAAATTCCCCAGATACCAATGATACCCACCGAGGCGGGTTGTTTTGAATACTGCGAATTGACGCGGTCCGTAAAACGGTTCGTTCGCTCGAAGCGGTAAAAGGAGGAACATGGCACCTGATCGCCGTACAGGTAGTTCCACTGCCACTGTAAATAAACGTCTGTCGTGAAAAGTGCTTTTTTCCCGGAACGGATCACAGCCGCATGCAAATCATTGAATGAAGCGGCTTCACTCTCCGGAGCGTCGGCGAAGTGCATCCGCTGTTTACTTCCTGCAAAAATTCCGACAAATGCCAACAGGGCCAGCAGCGCAGGAATCTGAAACCGCTGTTTCACAAACTTCGGATTCCTTCCTGTGAGAACGAGCAGTAAAATCAAAACGCCGGTGAACAGGTTAATCCAGTAGCGCGGAGAGAACTGTGTAAAACACGATAAAAACACGAGGAAAAGTAAGGTAGCCAAAGTAAAAAAGAGCAGTGTACGCCGTCCGGCACGGGTGACGCGAATCGCGAGCAGAAACGTCCAAAGCAGAAGTAACGCGATCATCAGTCGTGAAAGTAGCAGCCACCAAAGAGGTTCGTCAACCTTCATTGTGAAATAGTGAAAGCCCGTGAAACCGGCACCGAAACCACGTAGTTGTTGACTTAACTGCTCAAACTGGGCCGAGCCGAAACTGACAGAAACGTCGTGCGCCGAGCGTTCACCGCCAACAAGCCACTGGATCAGGAAGATCACAGCAAGGATAGCGCCAAAGAACACAGCGGTTCGGAGAATACCTTTTTTTTGCCGGAACAAAGCATCCGCAATGAAAACCGCGCAAAAAAGGAAGGTCATGGCTTGTGAATAAGCGAGCAATACACCCAGGCCGAAAACGAGTAAGAGGTTCCATCGCGTCAGGCGGTAGGACTCCAGGATAAAAACGATCGTTATAAAAAGCAGGAAAGAAACGGTTCGCATCTGGGAAGCCCACAATGAAAAGGGCGGAAAACAAATAAGCAAAATAAAAAGTGGCACAAGTACCCGAAAAGACACCTCGCGCAGCCGCATCCACTTCCAGCAAATCGCGATGGCCAGGCTGTGCAGCAAAAGTCCGGCAAGCTTCAGACTATAAACCGTTTTCCCGAAAACAGCGATGAAGGCAGAAGCGGACAATACTTCAAAGGTCGCAAAACCATAATGTTGCCCATAGAAAAAAAAGGGCACGTGACCTGTTCGCAACAAGTCCTGAGCCATGATTCCAATGATGGCCTCGTCGCCGTCGAACCAATAATTTTTGGACAGAAAATACGGAAGCCTGACAAGAATGCAAAGCAGGAAAAACAGCGCCCACATCAGTCCGAAAAACAGGATACTGCGTGCAACTGACCGCTTTTTTGTTTCAGGTATCACCGGAGTTTGAATAATTTCCTTTCAAAGGTAGCCGAACTTTTTAAAATTCGCGAATTCGGCTAAATTTGCACTTTACTTTTGAAACCCGCTCATTCCAATGATGACACTCAGCGAAATAAGACAGCACTTTTTTGATTTTTTTGAATCCAAAGGTCACCAGATCGTACCGTCCGCACCGATGGTCGTAAAGAACGATCCGACCCTCATGTTTACCAATGCGGGAATGAACCAGTTCAAGGATTATTTCCTGGGAAATTCCGTTCCGAAGAACCGCCGGGTTGCCAATACTCAAAAATGCCTGCGCGTTTCGGGAAAACACAATGACCTGGAAGAAGTGGGCGTCGATACCTATCACCACACCATGTTCGAAATGCTGGGGAACTGGTCTTTCGGAGATTATTTCAAGGAAGAAGCGATCAGCTGGGCCTGGGAACTGCTCACGGAAGTGTATAAAATCCCGATCGACCGGCTCTATGTGACGGTGTTCGAAGGTGACAGTTCGGACAATGTACCCCGCGACGAGGAAAGTTACCTCATCTGGAAAAAATACATTCCTGAAGACCGTATCATTCTCGCTTCCAAAAAGGACAACTTCTGGGAAATGGGCGATACCGGTCCCTGCGGTCCGTGTACGGAAATCCACGTGGACCTGCGTAGCGGGAAAGAACGCGCCGAGGTAAACGGACGTGACCTGGTGAACCAGGATAATCCGCAGGTGATCGAGATCTGGAACAATGTCTTTATGCAGTTCAACCGCAAAGCGGACGGAAGTCTTGAAAAATTGCCTGAAACGCACGTCGATACAGGAATGGGCCTGGAACGTCTCGCAATGGCCCTGCAGGGAAAACAATCGAACTACGATACCGACCTTTTCCAGGAACTGATCCGCCAGGTTGAAAAAATGTCCGGTGTGAAATACGGTGAAAAAGAAGAAACGGACATTGCCCTGCGCGTGATTGCCGACCATATTCGTGCAATCGCGTTCAGTATTGCAGACGGACAATTACCGGGAAATACCGGTGCCGGCTACGTTATTCGCCGCATTCTTCGCCGGGCGGTGCGTTACGGATACCAGACGCTCGGGCTCAAAGAACCTTTCCTGTGCGAACTGGCCGTTACACTTTCTGAACTCATGGGTGATCCGTTCACCGAACTCATCAAACAGCGCGAACTGATCGTCAAAGTGATCCGCGAGGAAGAGAACAGCTTTTTCCGCACGCTGGAACAGGGAATTCGCCGGATGGATGCGATCATTGCCCAAAATCAATCGGAAGGAAAAGAGGTGATCGACGGAAAGGCGGCCTTTGAACTTTACGACACCTATGGCTTCCCCATCGACCTGACCTCGCTCATTGCACGTGAAAACAGGATGAAGATCGACGAAGCCGGTTTTAATACGGAACTGAACATCCAGAAAGAGCGTTCACGCACGGCCACGGCCATTGAGACCGAAGACTGGGTGATTTTGAAAGACGACAATATTGAAGAATTCATCGGTTACGATCGCCTGTCGGCACACGTCGAGATCGTAAAATACCGCCGTGTTACACAGAAACAGAAAACATTTTTCCAGCTGGTATTCAACCTGACACCGTTCTACCCGGAAGGCGGCGGACAAGTCGGCGACCAGGGTACGATCAGTGCCAACGGAGAACAGGTTCGCATTTTCGACACGAAGCGCGAGAACAACCTCATCGTGCACCTCAGTGAACAATTGCCTTCTGATCCCGGAGCGCGGTTTATGGCAGAAGTAAATACCTCGCGTCGCGACCGTGCGGCGGCGAACCATTCGGCCACACACCTGCTCCACCATGCACTGCGCAACGTACTCGGCACGCACGTGGAGCAAAAAGGATCGCTCGTAAGCCCGGATTACCTGCGTTTCGACTTCAGCCACTTTTCAAAAGTAAGCCCGGAAGAACTCCAGGAGATCGAACAACAGGTTTCTGCGGATATCCGCGCAGGCATTCCACTCGATGAGCAGCGTAACATTCCCATCGAGGAAGCTGAAGCAATGGGTGCAATGGCATTATTCGGTGAAAAATACGGAGATACCGTTCGCGTGATCCGTTTCGGAAAATCGATCGAACTGTGTGGCGGTACGCACGTCAAATCGACCTCCGGTATCGGTCTGTTCAAGATCATATCAGAAAGTGCGGTTGCGGCAGGCGTGAGACGAATTGAAGCGATCACCGGCGAAAGCGCTGAAAAATATTACCGGGACCGTGCAAACTTGCTCGACCAGGTTTCTCAAACGCTTAAAAACCCGAAAGATCTGTTGAAAGCCCTGGATGACCTCCTTTCAAAGAACAATCAACTCGGCAAGCAGATCGAACAGTTTCAAAAAGTGCAGGCCAAACAGGTCAAGCAGGAACTTCGGAAGCAGGTACAGGATGTGAATGGCGTAAACTTTCTAAGCGGAATCGTGGAGATGGATGCTGGGAGTATCAAGGACATGCTGTTTCAGCTCAAAGGCGAATTCGACACCTTCGTGGGCGTGATCGGAGGAATTGCCGATGACAAATGCACACTGAGCATCATCGCGACCGACGATGTGGTGTCCTCTCGTGATTTCGATGCCGGGAAGATCATTCGCGAGGCAGCGGGTCACATCAAAGGCGGCGGCGGCGGACAGGCATTTTTTGCAACGGCAGGAGGTAAAGACGCCTCGGGGCTTCAAAAGGCTATTGACGCAGTGAAAAAATTCGTGTAAACCGTTAAATACAGATCATTAACGGCATGGAACACCTGAAGAATTTCGATCTTAAGAAGAGCGTACTTTTAGGCCTGTTCCTGCTCAGCATGATCACAGGTACTTCCGTTCGTGCTCAACGTCCACAAGCCATCGGTAGTGGAAGTGTGTTCATGAAGAACTACACGATCGATGACGGATTGCCAAGTTCGGAAACCTATTGTGTACTCCAGGACAAAAAGGGTTTTATCTGGATCGGTACGGACCGTGGTGTTGTGCGTTACGATGGCTACCGCATGGAAGTCTATACTACCGAACAGGGGCTCGAAGACAATCGCGTGTTTCAAATTGTGGAGGACAAGTCCGGAAGAGTTTGGTTTGTTACTGCCCGACAGACATTATGCTATTATCAAAATGGTAAAATACATCCATACGAATTCAACGAAGTCATTCTCTCGAATAACGGCAAAGAGAACCTCGTGGAAAAACAACTGTACGTTTCAGATTCCGGTGACGTTTACCTCCATTTCTGGTTAAAAGATCCGTTGAAAATTTCGAAAGACGGAAAATTGCTTCCTTCCGGTTCGGATAAAAGAAAAGGACTCGAAATAACGCGTGTAAACCAGACCTACCTTTGGAATTATACAAGTTCTGATTTAAAAAGCACAAATTCGGCCAGTATATTCTATGGCAGGTATAAAAGGGTTCATGACTTAAGTAACGGGAGAACAAAAGTGTGTGTTTCCCAGGGAAACCCGGCTTTCGTTTCATTCTACAATACCATTTACCGCCTTCCCGAACTCCGGCCTGTTCTTGAAACGAATAATACGGTTTGCTTATATAACGACTCGTTATTGAAAGGTTTGTGGGTCGGATCAATTCAGGACGGTATCGATTTATATGACTACAACGCAAATAACCTGGTATTTAAGAAACACTACCTCGTAGGGATGTCTGTTACCGGGGTCATTCGGGATAAGCAGGGCGGGACCTGGTTTACCACGCTGGAACGAGGCGTTTTTTATGCTCCGGATATTTCAATCGTGAACTTCAGCGAAGATGACGGCCTTCTGCACAACGCCGTAGCTTCTGTTGCATCCAATTCCCGTACGGTATTTTTGGGCTACGAACGTCTTCACTTACAAACGTTCGGGCGCAGTGGCTACGCACTTGACTCCTTCTACGGCGCTGCCCGCACCATTTTCGTAGAAGACCGTGCCCGCGACGACGTCTACACAAACGTATCCATTCCGAAAAACTCTGTCTTAAGCGGAAAGGGGCTCAAAGAGGCTGATGTGACCTTTTACCCGACCTTGCTACCCGGTGATTCACTCATCTATTATACGGAAGGAGACACGCGAACGTTCAATATTCATTCAAAAAAAACCGGGCAGTTCAATGACTGGGTAAAGGAAGCGCGCTTTGTACATACAGATGGAAAAACGGTATATCTCGGTGACTCCAAAGGAATCTATATTTTAAAAGGCGCTCGGGTCGTGCCCTTTCATCCGCAGCCGTGGTTCAAAGCGCCCGTCACAAAACAAATGTATAATGCTTTCTGGGGAAACGTGGTCTCTACAAGCAACACGGGAATTTACTTCTGGAAAGACAACACCTATAAATTACTGACAACGGCTGATGGTTTGGCCAGTAATGATATTCGACACTTTTATGTCGATTCGAAAAACAGGTTATGGGTTACCAGTACAAACGGTGTTGACCGCATTACTAAAGTGGGTAACGGAGAGTTCCGGGTTGAAAATATAAATCGCTATCGCGGGCTGGCGTCTAATGAAATAAATGGAATTACCGAGCAAAACGGCTTGATGTACCTGGCTACAAAACAGGGTCTTTCCGTTTTTGAAGCTTCTATCAAAATTTCTGAAAATACAAACCGGCTATTTCTTTATAAAGTTGAAACGGACTCCGTATTAACAAATTACAAGTTCCCGCTTCAGTTACCGTACGGGGTCAATCAAATCAGCTTTCACTTCGGTACGACCGATTTTCGAAGGATCAATGACCGCCAGATTCGTTATAAGTTCAGATCCGGACAAAGTTGGGAATACGTTAACGATAACAATATCACCTTTATCAGTCCGGCATCCGGAGATTACGAACTCACGATACAAAGTTTAGACAGTTCCGGCAAATGGGTCACTTTTGATATGCCCGTGTCGTTTTCAGTTGACATTCCTTTTTACAGGAAATGGTACGCGTGGATCTTCTATGCGCTTGCTCTAACCGGGATCTTCTTCCTTTTTTACAGGTGGCGCATAAAGGCTCTGAAACGCAAGAACCAGATCGAAAGTCACCTGGTGGAACTGGAACGCAAGGCCCTGCAGGCGCAGATGAATCCGCATTTTATTTTTAACTCGCTCAATTCGATCCAAAGCTTTCTGGTATTTAACGAAAATGAAAAAGCGGAGCGTTACCTGCTCAAATTCTCGCACCTTGTCAGGCGTATTCTCAATAATTCGGTTTCCGAGGAGATCCCGATCGCGGAAGAAATACAAACACTGGAAGAGTACCTCGAACTTGAAAAAATGCGTTTCCGTTCCCGTTTCGACTTTCACTTTGAACTGAAACTCAACGAAGAACAGTTACGACAAAAAATCCCGGGAATGCTGCTTCAACCTTTTGTGGAAAATGCAGTGATACACGGTTTTAAAGGTTTCGAGTCGGGCGGAAAACTGGAGATCCGTTTTGAAATGATCTCTTCAACCGCCCTGCGTTGCACCATTCGCGATAACGGGCAGGGCTTACAAACGCAGCACAAAAAGAGTAAGCACATTTCACACGGTATCCGGATCACGCGCGAACGCCTGAAGTCTTATAGTACACCGGCAAATACCTATTACGCGGACATTCGCAACAACACAGACGGACCCGGAACGTATGTCGAAATCGTTCTCCCGGTGGTCGGATAATAAGCCGGGGATTCGGAGTTTGTAAGAATAGTTTTTTATCTTTCAACGATAACAAGCAATGACCGGACGGACGTATATTTTAATTTTGATGCTTTTGGTTTTCTTCCGACTATTTTCGCAAGAGAAAAAAAGCAATCCGCCCATTCGTTTCAGCCCGGACTTTTTACATTTTTCCATTGAAAACGGTTTACCCAGTTCCGAAACCTATTTTGTTCACCAGGACCGGAAAGGCTACATCTGGATCTGTACCGATCGCGGTGTCGCGCGATATGACGGCTTTAATTTCAGGTTCTTCACCACAGCCGACGGACTTGTAGACAACGTCGTATTCGAAATATACGAAGATCACAGGGGCCGGCTTTGGTTTTTGAGTATTCGCCGTGGTCTCTGTTATTTTGAAAACGGAAAAATTGTCCGGTATAAGTTCAACGATAAAATTCGGAAATTACTCGGAAATAACATGCCGATCGATAAAGATCTGTATATCGACAGCCGGGATAATCTATACTACGGCCTCGTCAACTGGGGAAGTCTGAAAATAACGGCCGACGGAAAGATCAGTGAACGGGAACAACCGGTACAGTCTGTACGCATCGACTCCCTGGGCGGAATTCCCTTTCTGTCCATCAAACGCGATCATCATTCTCAGAACGGTCTCAAGGTCTACATAAACGGTCAATTCAAAAAAACGCTGACGAATGAATTTGCCAACCCGAATATCAGCAAAAATGAAAAAGGACCCCGCTATTTCCTGATCAGTAACCAGTTGCTCTCCCTGGAGGATGCTTCCCTTTTTAAAACGAAAAATATCCGAACGATCGCACTTTACGCCGAAGAAAACCTGCTATGGACCGGAAACTTGCGTGATGGTGTAGTAATCTATGATCTTAACCAGAAAGACAAAGGCGGAAACCCGGATATCCGGATGAACTTCCTCAAAAACCGTTCGATTTCCCATATTATGAAGGACCGAGATGGCGGATACTGGTTCTCAAGCCTGGAGGATGGTGTATTCTATTGTCGTGACATCCATTTTCTCAATTCGGACAGCGAGCGCGGACTTTTGGAAGATAACGTCATTACACTTACGGACGTGCGTACAAATATTCTGCTCGGATACTTCGGTTCGAGCTGGGAAACCCTTTTTGCCCCGCGAATCCGGGAAAGTCACGGTTTTTCAAACCCGGCACGCTTCTACTATATGTCAGCCAGTGACCTGAGTGTTTTGTTAGTCACGAGGGATTCCATTTTCGGAACAAAAAAAACGTACGGAGATCTTCAGGTCCTGGAAGGTCCCGGGGCTAACCGGGCTTATTATAACAAAAAGCTGGACCGTTTAATTTTCGGTTCGAACTTCATCTATGAAATTGCCAAAGGCCCCGGCGGAGTTTATGAAAATAAGAACCTGGCCTATGATCTGTTCAACGATTATGCGCGCGATCTCCTCATTGAGGCGTTGCTTCTGAACGACCGGTCGGAAATTTACTTCGGGACCGTGAACGGTTTGTACCGTCTCGAGAACTCGAAAATCGTTAAAATGCAACGAAAAACCGGAAATCAACTCTTCGGTTTGCGCATCACCGACCTGCGATACAGCAGCCACTGGCACAACGTTGCCGGTACCCGTGGAAACGGACTTTTTTCCTGGGAAGGTGATCGCATTTTACTCCACATAAATGCCCGTAACGGCCTGCTAAGCGATGACGTAAACAAACTTTACGTGGACGAACGGGATCGGCTTTGGGTCTGTACAAACCAGGGCATTAACATCCTGGAGAAAATTAACAACAAACTGAAAATTCACCGCGTCACCGAAGAAAACGGGCTCATCTCAAATGAAGTGAATGATATTGTGGTACGTGGAAACAGCATTTGGGCCGCCACCAAAAAAGGGATCAGCGCATTCAACTGGAACGATGTACTTCGTAAAAACAATCCCTCTATTTTCCTGTCGGAAGTAAGGCTGGACGAACGCATCGTGCCCGGCGCCACCTCCTGTTCATTTGTCAGCGGACAGAATGTCCAGTTAACCCTTGGCAGCACCAATTTTTCGAAGATCGGGAATCACCTCTTCCGCTTTCGATTATCGGGTTCGGACTGGCAACAAAGTGCTTCGAATACCATTACAATTAACCGGATATCGGCCGGGAATTACCGGTTAGAGGTTCAGGAAATGCAAACTGACGGCGGCTGGAGCAAATCGTGGTTCTTATACCGTTTCGAAGTACGTGATCCCTTTTACCTGCAGTGGTATTCATTGCTGATTTACGGAATTCTGTTCCTGCTGCTCTTTTACCTTTTTTACCGCTACCGCGTCCGGCAACTTAATCAGCGTCATTTCCGGCAGAATCATTTGTTGCAACTCGAACGGCGCGCACTACAGGCGCAAATGAATCCGCATTTCATCTTCAATTCGCTGAATTCCATCCAGAGTTTCCTCGTGTTCAATGAAACCGAAAAGGCGGAAAAGTACCTGCTGAAATTCTCACACCTCGTCAGGCGGATCCTCAATAATTCGGTCACCGAAGAAATTCCCATCCGCGATGAAATTCAAACTCTACGCGAATACCTCGACCTGGAGAAGATGCGTTTCCGACAGCGTTTCGACTATGAAATCCGGGAATTTTTACCGGAGAACGACCAGGATCGGCTTATTCCGGGCATGCTCATCCAGCCCTTTGTAGAGAACGCTGTCATTCATGGTTTCAAAGGTTTTGAGTCCGGTGGAAAGATCGTGCTATCGTTCCGTATGCTGAACGACGCCACCTTACTTTGTGAGATCAGTGATAACGGCGTGGGATTCGATCCGGATAATGTGCGCAAACCCGGGACGCATGTTTCGCACGGAATCCGCATTACCCGCGAACGTTTGCGTACTTACAGCAGAGACGGAAAAACGTATTACGTAAAGTTCGAAGCGAAGCCCGGAGCAACGGGAACGCGGGTCGAGCTAACCCTGCCCGTCCATGCGTGACCGGACCCTCTAAATGATAAAAGCCGGCATAAATACCGGCTAGAATCTGTTAAACATCGATGGTTGGTCTTAATGTTGTGTTTCAATGAACAGTACAAATATCCGTCATTCAGGCATTCGCTTCCTGTATATTTCACGAAGTGCAGTTTTGAGTTTATAATCTGTCAAAATTTGTTAATGAAGCTTATCGAAATGTAACGTTCAAAAAAAACACACATTATACCAATAAAACAACCACACGAAGCGTTATAGATTTATCAGCCCGAAGACTAAAAACCACGTATGAAATGTCAATTTGAATTTATAAAGTGTCAATTTTACCATATTAGCGGTAAGGAACAGGAAAGTTTTTCTATTTTTGTTTTACCCGAAAACCCTGCTGCATGTGTAAAATTGCTGTAATCGACGACGAGCTGGATGCACGACGCATCCTCAGCCGTTACCTTGAAAAATACGTTCCCGAAGCCGAAATGATCGGTGAAGCGAACGGAGTTTCAGATGCTTATGATTTGATCCTTCATAAGGAACCGGATATTATCCTGCTGGATATTCACATGGATGACGGCAATGGTTTCGAACTACTTGAAAAACTCGGGGACAATTGTCCGAAGGTTATTTTTACAACCGCTTTCGATGAATATGCACTGCAGGCGTTCCGCGTCCAGGCGGTCGATTACCTGCTAAAGCCGATCGATCCCGAAAAATTACAGGAAGCGATCCGGCGCGTAAACCTTTCAAAGGAGCAAAACGCAAATACGGAACTCTACCGGAAGATCTTCAATTCGGATCGCATGGCCATTCCCACCTTAACGGGAAACCAATTCCTGCGACTGAACGAGATCGTTTACGTGGAAGCACAGGGCGCTTATTGTGAAATAAACCTTTCGAACGGCAAGAAACTGCTGATCTCCAAAAACCTGAAATTCTTTAAGGAAAAGTTACGCAGCAAACCCGAATTTCTAAAACCGCACAAATCGTATATGGTCAATATCCAGTACGTCGAAGCGCTTCAGAAAGACGACGGCTGGTGCCTGAAACTGGTCAACGGTAAACTGATTCCCGTAGCACGCGGAAAGCGCACTGAGATCGCAGAATTCATGGAAAATTACTTTCTCTGATCAGTCGTTTTTAACGACCTGCGGATTGGCAAAGGTCTCAACATCACTGCCGGTAATGGTCTGTCCGCAGAGAATCACCAGTCGCTCGATGATATTCCGTAGTTCCCGGATATTCCCGGACCAATTGATCTTCTGAAGTGCCTGCATGGCGTCAGGAGCAAGTTTTTTGCGTGCAATTCCGTGTTCCGAGCAGATCATCCCCATAAAATGTTCGGCAAGCAGCGGAATGTCGTCTCTTCGATCGTTGAGTGCCGGCACATGAATCAGGATCACTGCCAGTCGGTGATAGAGATCTTCGCGGAAGTTTCCGTTTTCGATCTCTTTACGCAGGTCTTTATTGGTCGCAGCAACGACGCGCGCATCCACTTTGATGTCTTTTTCACCTCCCACTCGCTGGATCACGTTTTCCTGGAGCGCACGCAGGACTTTTGCCTGGGCACTCGCCGACATATCGCCGATCTCATCCAGGAAAAGCGTACCGCCGGAAGCCAGCTCGAACTTTCCTTTCTTTTGTTTAACCGCCGAGGTAAACGCTCCTTTTTCGTGACCGAACAGTTCGCTTTCAATCAGTTCGGAAGGAATAGCAGCACAGTTCACCTCGATAAAGGGATTAGATTTCCGGGTCGAATTATCATGCAGTGAACGCGCCACCAGTTCTTTCCCCGTTCCGTTCTCACCCGTGATCAGTACCCGTGCATCCGAAGGAGCTACTTTTTCAATCATCGCTTTGATCTGGTTGATCTGATCCGTTTCGCCGATGATGGAACTTCCCTTGAATTTACGCACGGTGGTTTTCAATGTTTTCGTCTCTTCGACCAGCGAACTTTTTTCTTTTGCATTGCGCACGGTCACCAAAATGCGGTTGAGGTCCAGGGGTTTTTCGATGAAATCGAAGGCTCCTTTTTTAATGGCCTGCACAGCGGTTTCTACATTTCCATGACCTGAGATCATAATGACCGGGGTTTCGATATTTTGTTTCAGAATAGCCTCCAGCACTTCCATCCCGTCCATTTGCGGCATTTTAATGTCACAAAAGATCACTTCGAACGTTTCGGCAACGGCCTTTTCAAAGCCTTCTTTTCCGTGTTCGGCTTCTTCCACTTCAAAGCCTTCAAATTCGAGTATTTCTTTCAGTGCACGCCGAATGGCACGTTCATCATCAATGATCAGAATTTTTCCCATGTCCAAGAAATTTGTCGTAAAGATAACATTAACTCATCATTCCTGCGAAGCAAAAAAGATCAATTCAGGCAGTGATCAATGCTCCTTCCTTCAGTGAAGCCGGTGAAATGTACACCTGCTTTATCCCGGTCTTCCGGATGAACCAACGGATCTTCACCGCTGCAATAGGTCCCATCTTTTTCCGGATGGGGATGATCAACGGGTTGCGCTTCCTTTCTTCCGCCGTGGAAGCGATCATAGCGTCAAGCGTTTGCATGAATGCCTCAAAATCGACCTGTATGGCATGTAACTTATCGGGAAAATTCTTCCGTACCGTAAGTTCGTAAAAAGTCTCGAAACTTCCCGAAGCCCCGATCAGCGTTTCTTCGTTGATATTATCAAACACCCCGTTGGCACCCGCTTCCAGGTACGTTTCCAGTTTACGAATATCTTCCTCCGAATAAGGATCGCTGAATTCGAAAGCCTGGAACATGCGCGAAACTCCGATCTCCAGGCTGTGCATTTTCCGGATCCGGTCTCCATCGGTAAAAATAAATTCCGTACTTCCCCCGCCGATATCCATGATCACCGCTTTTCCCTTAAAATGGCAGCCCGCCTGAACGCCTGCATGAATGAGCGTTGCTTCCTGCATCCCCGATATGACTTTCACGCGAATGCCGGTTTTCTGACGAACACGTTCAAGAAACGCATTGGTATTGGACGCATTTCGAAGCGCACTCGTACCGAATGCCATTATACGTTCCACTTTCAGCGCAAAACACACTTTGTGAAAGTATTCCATCGCGTGAACTCCTCTTTCGAAGGCATCGGCAGAGATCGTATTTTCGTTGATCCCACCCAGTCCGAGGGCCACGCCTTCTTTTTCGGTGTGAAGCACACGGAAATCGCTTTCCGAAACGTCGGCAATGAGCAAATTAAAGGTATTCGTCCCCAGGTCTATGACAGCTTTCCGCATCTCAGTTCTTTTTCATCCAGCGTACAATATGCCTGACGCGTAGCCGGTGCCCGAATTGCAGTACGCCGTTCGTAAACACACGGTTAGACAGTGCCAGCATTCCTAAAGCGCTCACCAGTAGTATGAACAGACTCAGGTACAATTCATATTCGGTACCGACACGATAGCCCATAGAAAGACGCACCATGCTGACCATCGGGGCCGTAAATGGAAGGTATTGCATCCAGGTAGTGAGTTCATCCGTGGGATAATAAACGGTATGGTAGCCTGCGTAAAGTCCCAGCAGGAACAATAAAATTAACGGGAAAACGAATTGCTGTCCGTCACTCTCCGAGCCCATGGATGCACCGATCGATACGAAGAACGCCCCATAGAAAAGGTAAGCGACAACAAAGAAGAGAACGAAATAAAATAGCATAATTCCGAAGCGGATCCGGTTATAGATCAGTTCCACGAACTCATTGTATTCGACGGCACTGAAATAACGTTCGGCATAGGAATCCCCACGAGCAGTAGCCGCCTGCATCAGGTCCATGTTTGCGGCATCTCCGAAATCGGGAAAAAGCGTTTCGCGCATCAGGTAAAGGCCGGAACCGATCACAAGTATCCAAACAAGCATTTGCAGGAGCGCACTGATCCCGATCCCGGTGATCTTACCGAGCATGAGTTGGTTCGGACGAATACTGGCGAGCAGCACTTCAATAACCCGGTTTGCTTTTTCGCGCGTCACCGAGCGCAGGATCGTCATCCCGAAAAGAAAAATAAACAGGAAGATGAGTGCTCCGAATACAAAACCGACCCAGCCCTGCACCACCGGCGACTCGCCTTTCGGGTCATACGCATTCCTGAATGCGAAGGTAACGGGTTGTTTGATCTGGCGGAACTTGTTAATGTCGAGGTTGGTAAACTGCCCCACCATCACCTCCTCCAGCCGACGTTCCATCTGGTAGCGGATCAGTATCCTGATTCGTTCGGAGGGTTCTTCCCGGTAGAAAACAAAGCCGCTCTTGTTGCCGAGGATCTTTTCATTGATCTCAACCATGGCATCGTATTGCCGGTATTTTTTAGCGTTTGCAAACTCCTCGACTTCGATGTAATTGTCGGCAAACGAATAAGTCATAGCTTTATTCTCGGAAGCCATTACCTTGTGATCCATGATATTGGCCGGATCTGTAATGAGCACGTTCCAGTGGGTTTTGGTTTTGCCTCCAATGGCGAAAAGGCTGTAAATGATACCCAAAACAAGCAGCGGCCCGATGAAGGTCACCAGTAAGAATGAGCGCGAGGCCGTCCGTTCGCGCAGTTCGCGCCAGGCAACTATTCCCGATTTATTCATGTTCGCTTTCCTTTCCCTCGTTAATTTTCCGAATAAATAATTGTTCCATGGACGGCAGTTCTTCCCAGGCAGCTTCGATCCGTACCTGTCCGATGAGTGTTTTCAGCAGGTCATCGAAAGAACTTTCACCGCGCACGGCCACCGTCGCAATAAAGCGATCGTCGGCAAGTATTTCTTTATCGACCAGTTCAAAACCGATCCAAAGTGCGTTGACAAAAGCGATCATATTTCCGCGGAACTGTACTTTGAAATGTCCGGTTCTTCCCGCTTCCCGCAATTCAGACACGCGGCCTTCCATCACTTTTCGCGCACGATCGATCAGCACGACGCGGTCGCAAATCTCTTCCACGCTACGCATGTTATGGCTTGACAGAATTATTGTTTTTCCATCATTTCGCATACGGATCAGCTCTTTCCGGATCAGTTCGGTGTTGATGGGGTCAAAGCCGCTGAAAGGTTCATCCAGTATGAGGAGTTCGGGCTGATGCAGGACGGTACAGATAAACTGAACTTTTTGCGCCATTCCCTTGGAAAGTTCTTCGATGCGCTTTTTACGCCAGTCTTCAATACTGAAATGTTCGAGCCAATAATTGAGATTTTTGCGAATATCACGGGCAGACATTCCACGGAGTTTCCCCAGAAATTCTGCGTGTCCCTGCACGGTCATTGTCTTGTAAAGCCCGCGTTCTTCAGGCAGGTAGCCGATCTGCGAAAGGTGCCTGCGGTTCATCAGATCCTTCCGGAAACGTACGACTCCGGTGTCCGGTTCGATGATCTGATTAATGATGCGAATAAGCGTCGTTTTACCCGCACCGTTCGGGCCGAGCAGACCAAAGATCTCTCCTTCACGTACGGAAAAGGAAACATCCTCGAGTGCACGGTTGCGGTAAAATGACCTGGAAATGTTTTGTATTTCGAGCATGCCTGTTAACTGGAGTGAAAGATAAAAAAAGATCGTGTAAGCACACTTTTTTATGCTTAAAAATTGTCCGGTAGCCCGCGAAAAGCTATTTTTAAAGAAAAAACAGACCTATGTCCACAACAGCCAACAAACGCAACGCCATTGCTTTCTACGAACTGATGTTCAACGAGAACCAGCCGGAAAAGGCCATCGAACAATATACAGGCGACCATTATAAGCAGCATAATCCGCACGTGGAAGACGGTAAAGAAGGATTTATCCGTTATTTCCGGCGTATGCAGGAGTCGTGGCCGGGAAAATATGTGAAAGTGCACAGAGCCGTGGCGGAGGACGACCTTGTCGTATTACACTGTTTCCAGCACTGGCCCGGGGATAAAGACTATGCCGGAATCGATATTTTCCGCTTCGATTCGGCGGGAAAGATCGTGGAACACTGGGACGTCCTTCAGGAAATTCCGACAGTCAGCAAAAATGATAATACGATGTTCTGATCAGTCGATCGCGTAGCGCAGGTGAACAGTGATACTCGCCGTCTTTTTCTTGCTGCTGGTATTAAAGCTTCCACCCCAGGAATATTCCTCCGATGAGTTCTGCCCGGTAATCTGGAAAACGCCCATATCTGCATAAGTCAGTTCGCCGAGCTGTCCGCCGGCATTCTCTGCGATCCGCTGTCCGCGTTCTTTGGCATCTTTCGTGGCAGCTTCGATCATTTTCAGTTTCAGCGCGGCAAGACCGGTATAGTAATATTCCGGAGCCATGGAAGTCAGTTCGACGCCCGAGTTAATTAATTCCGTTACCTCGCGGGAGATCTGCTCTACTTTATCGACTTCGGGCGATTCCACCTTGAGCTGCTGGCTGAGTACATAGCCATTGAATACAGTATTCGAACGCCGGTTATCCTCATCGTATTCATAGGTGTAATCCTTTTGAATGTCAACCGCCAGAAATACGATATCTTTTTCGGACACGCCTTTTGACATGAGGTATTTGCGAATTTTCTCGCGGTCAGCGTCGAGGCCGTGGTAAGATTCCTGCAGGTCGAAACTGCGTTTTGAAAAACTGGCGCGCCAGACGATCAGGTCACTGACAAAGTTCTCTTCTCCAAGTCCAACCACACTCACCGATTCATTCGAATGACCGCGCGACTGGTAGGCATTTCCGAGTATAAGTGCAGTAATGACGACTGCTATGGCAATTAAGAGCGAACTCCAAAGTGTTTTCATGCAAAATGTTTTACCGCAAGTTAGTTATTTACGAACTACGATATCCGTATTTTGAATTTTTTAATGAATCGCGGAAAGAGAGATCGGGAAGCGGAACGGAAGCAGAAGCAGAAACAGAATGAGAATGAGAATGAATTAGTTTGCCTATCTGCGGCAGGAATGAGCGGGAAAGAATCTTCGCTTCCCCGAAAGTCGTGGGTTATGCGGTAAGTACAGCCACGGGACGTTTGTGCTCGTCCACTGCCACGAAGGAGAATTCACCGTTCACGGCAAGTTCGCGCCTGTCCTCGTACATCTGTTCCATAAAGATCTCGACCTTTACCCTCAGACTCGTTTTGCCGATGTCCATGATCGACCCCACGAGTTCAACGATCGTTCCGGAAGGAATCGGTTTGGTAAAATCGATGCGGCTGCTGCTCACGGTAACCATTCGTTTGCGACTAAAGCGCGTTGCGGTAATAAACGCGACCTCATCCATTAATTGCATGGCCGTCCCCCCGAAAAGCGTATCGTAATGATTGGTGGTATTCGGGAATACGGCTTTAAATATGCTCGTGCGAGCCTGCGCAATGCGCTTTTCGATGTCTTTCATTAAACTTGATTATTACAGTCCGACGATCTCAAAATCCGTACGGCGGTTCTGTGCACGATTTTGTTCGGAAGTATTCGGTACTTTGGGTTGCGTTTCACCGTATCCTTTGGCTTCAAGTCGATTCGCCGCGATGCCAAGCGAAACGAGGTATGCCTTCACTCCCTGCGCACGTTCCTCGGATAGTTGCAGGTTCCGCGCATCATCGCCCACATCATCGGTGTGTCCCTGGATCGCGATACGCACATTCGGGTTTTCCCGCAGGAAGCGCGCAAACTGCTTCAGAATGAATTTCGAATGCGCATTGAGTTCAGCCGAGTTCGTGGCGTACAGAATGTCGTTAATCGTATACGAGTTCCCGACTTTCAATTCCTTCACATCGAGGTCGTTCTGACGGATAGACACCTTGTTTTCACTTTGAGCCAGTTGTTCTTTAGTAATCAGTTTCGAATCGAAGGCGTGCCCTTCCTTTTTAACGGTCACCATGACGTCCTGTTTATCATCCGTTCTGACCACGGCAGCGTATTTTCCGTCATCTCCATTTACACGCACCTGGGTTACTTCATCGGTGTTTGCATACGCAATTTCGATGGTCGCATCTTTCACCGGTTGCCCGTTGTCGTCTTTGAGTTCTCCCTTTACGATCACCACCGGTTTCGGCCGTGCTTCCTCGTAGAGTTCGAAGGCGTAGATGTTCCAGTCGCCACCAAAGCGCGAAGAATAATAAGCGAGTTTTCCGTCGGCCGAAACGAAGAGACCAAGTTCGTCTTCCGTCGTATTGATGGGGACGCCAATATTCTTTGGTTTGGTCCACTGCCCGTCCTCGAAGCGTGAATAGAAGATGTCAAGTCCGCCGGCGCCGCGTCTTTTATCGGAAACAGAAGACACGAAATAGAGTGTTTCACTATCCTGGTGTAAGAAGGGGCTTTTATCCTTACCATCGGTATTGATCTCATCGAAGGGGCGCGCATTTCCCCATTTGCCGTTCTCATCGCGTTCTACTATGTAAATATCATTATCGCGCGAACCGGGCCTGCTAGTGGCATAGAAAAGCGTATTTCCATCCGCTGAGAGCGAAGGCTGTCCCTCCCAGCCATTGTTCGTATTGATGCCGGGGCCCATGTTCTTCAGTTCGGACCACACGAAGTCGTTCCCCCCTTCCCCGCTTCGTTCAAACGTAGTGATGTAGAGATCACAGTTATTGTACTGTTGACCCATTACGTTTTCCGTCTTACAGGCACAGAGGATCATTTCCTTGTTATCTACCGAGATCGTTGCGGCGCCATAATTCCCGAAGGTTCCGTCGTTAAAAGGAGCTTTAAAGGGATGTCCCCCGTCAAAATCGCTAAAAGCATCGGGACGTTCGGAATAGGTAAATTCCTCGACCACATTACTGACCATATCACCGAGGTTCCGACGATCCAGCCGGCGTGTATAGAACATAAGTTCGTTATCCGGTGAGATCATCGGAAAATATTCGTCGTTCTTCGTACTGACATTTTTTACTTTTGCAGGGTTGAAGGGCACTTCTTCCGCCATTAACTCCTGGTTTGCTTCGAAGTCCGAAAGCACCTGTTTGACATCCGCCAGTTTTTTATCGTAATCTTCCGGGTACTTTTCGACATCCGGATTCTTGTAATCGCGAAACTTCTTAAAGTACGGCATCGCCTGTTCCTTTTCATTTTGCGAATAGAGCACCACACCGGCATAGTAAAATGCGGAGGCATGATAATCCGAACACAGCTCAATGGACTTGCGAAACATTTCAAGTGCTTTTTGGAAACTACGGTCTCCAAGCGAGGGATCGGGATTCGTTTCGTAATAATGCTGCCCTGTTTCAAAAGCATACACGCCGTATTCAAAATAAACGGCAGCAAGATCGGGTTCCTCGTCGATCGCTTTATTGAAGTTATCGACTGCCGTGCGCGCATCATTGGCGTTCAGGGCGGCATCGAGGTATTTTTGCGTCTTTTTGGAAGGGGGCTGACAGGATTCGTCTTCAACCTGGGCAAAAGCAGCTGCGGCCAAAAAACAAGAAGCAAGGAGTACGTATCTTTTCACCATATAATCAATTTCCGGGACGGAATACCAAAAGGCGTTCCCAAAATACGTATATCGGAAGTACGAGGAAAAAGTTACATTAAATACGGCTTAATTATGCCTGCAATTTGCGAAAAACGGCATCGGCGCAATTCATTCCGTCAATGGCCGCCGATACGATCCCACCGGCATAACCGGCTCCTTCGGCACAGGGGTACAAACCGTTGACTTCCGGATGACAGAACGACTCCGGATCTCGTGGTATCTGAACTGGCGAAGAGGTACGCGATTCGGGGGCGTGGAGTACTGCATCATTGGTAAGGAATCCGTTCATTTTTCGCCCGAAATCCCGAAAAGCACTTCGTAACCTCCCGGCTACCAGCGGCGGCAGTATTTCGTTCAGGTCGGCACTGACAATTCCAGGTTGGTAGGAAGACCGTGGAAAATCCTTCGACTTACGCCTTTCGATGAAGTCGATCAGGCGTTGTGCGGGTACTTTTTGAGTGCAGCCACCCGCTTTCCAGCAGGCGTGTTCAACGGAACGCTGAAAATCAAGACAGGCAAAAGGGTCTTGTGCGTTCTCAAAGTCTGCCGGAAACACGCCGACCACGATCCCGGAATTAGCATAGGGATTGTTGCGTTTGGAAGGCGACCAGCCGTTTGTGACCACCTCATCGCTAGCTGTCGCACACGGAGCGATAATTCCACCCGGACACATACAGAAAGAGTAAACACCGCGGCCATCCGCCTGGGTTACGAGGGCATAAGACGCCGGCGGAAGAAAATCATCGCTGAGTCTTCCGTGGTATTGGATGCGATCGATGAGTTCCTGCGTATGTTCGATGCGCACACCCAGTGCAAAGGGTTTTGCCTTGAGCGTCACTCCGCGGCGATGCAGCAATTCGAAAATGTCCCGCGCGGAATGACCTGTTGCCAACACGAGGTTTCGGACCGGTACAGTCTTTTCGTTAACGGTTACGGAAACAATTTTCCCTGCCTCAATGTGCAGGTCAGTGAGTTTTGAATCAAAGTGCACTTCTCCCCCGCTCCTGCGAATCGTTTCGCGTATTTCCTCAATGATCCTCGGGAGTTTATTGGTCCCGATGTGCGGATGTGCATCCACGAGAATATCGCGATCTGCTCCAAAGTGAACAAACCATTCGAGCGTTTTGAGCACATCACCGCGTTTTTTGGAACGCGTATATAATTTTCCGTCGGAATAAGTACCGGCACCTCCTTCGCCAAAGCAATAATTCGATTCCGGATCCACAATTCCCTCGCGGTTGAGCCGGGCCAGATCACGACGCCTGGAACGGACATCTTTTCCGCGCTCGTATACAATGGGACGCAACCCGAGTTCGATGGCTCTCAATGCCGCAAAAAGTCCTGCCGGACCAGCTCCCACGATGTGCAGTTCGGCTTTTCCGGATACATCCCGGGCTGTGAAAAAAATTTCCGAAGGAAACGGCTTGTCCGAAAGTTCGAATGTAGCGTTTACGAGGATGTTCTTTTTACGCGCATCCACCGAGCGTTTTTTCCAGCGAAAGTGAAAGCTGCCTGGTTCGCTGCCGGTCTGCGACGCAAGCATGCGCACAATGTAAGCGTCATCAGCAGCCTGTTCGGGCGTCAGTCGAAGGGTAAGCTCTTTATCCATATCAGCCTTCAAAGATAAAGGAAAGCCACCACACGCGGTTGTAAAGCCGGTCGATCGGTTGCGCCGGAACGGTATTGTCCTGGATAAACGAGTTCTTGAATCCGTGGGAATATTTTACTTCGATCCCGAATTTAAAATAGACGGCGAAGAATTCGACTCCTGCTCCGACCTGCCCCTGCCAGTCATCGCGGTAGATTTTAATAAAAGGATCGTTGAAGTCCTGCACAGCCTTTTCCTGAGATTGCAGGTCGAGGGAATACTGTCCGCCGGCCAGTACGTAAGCTGCAAAGTTGTTGTAACGCAGCGTTCGAAACTGAAGCATAAGCGGGAAATCGAGGTTCGTGGAGTTGACGCGCTCTTCCAAAAAGAGGTCCTTCTCTTCCGTGGGGTCCGGATTTACAAAGGTGTATTTCAGCGCCCGTTCCTGGAAAGAAAGTGTGGGCAGAAATCGCAGCCGAAGTGCGGGCGTACCAAGTTTCATGGTCGTTACAATACCGACCTGGCCCCCGGGCTGTGCATCCGTGCTCAGGCTTTTTAGCCCGTACTTTTCGTAGGCATCAATCTTCTGGTAAGTCGTGAACGAAGCGGAATTGATCCCGAGCATAAAGCCGAAATGAATAAAGCGTTCATCGAATTTTCGGTAGTTCCAGGGCTTTTCCATTTGTGAAAAGGCGCTGAAAGAAATGAGTACGAGTAAGCCTGCGATGCCTGTTCTGAACATAGTTTTCAAAACGGGATTTAAAATTGAATATTTTATGTACTTATTTTTTAATTCCACTGTAAATGGTTGCGATTCCACCTGAAACAAGTTGTGACGACACCGACTGATACCCCAGTTTTCGGAGAATAGCTTCAAAATCGGCTCCTTCCGGAAAAGCCTTTACGGATTCGGGAAGGTAAGCATAGGCACTGGCATCTTTGGAGATCTTGCGCCCAAAGAACGGGATCAGGTATTTCGAATAGAAATTGAAGGATTGTTTTACCGGAAAGCGTTTCGGTTTGGAGAATTCAAGGATAATGATCTTTCCGCCCGGTCTTACCACGCGTAACATTTCCGACAGTCCTTTTTCGAGGTTTTCGAAGTTACGCACGCCAAAGCCCACCGTGAGCGCATCGAAGTAATTGTCTTCAAATGGCAGATTTTCCGAGTCGCCCAGTTCCATGCGTACAACCTTGTCAAAACCTTTCCGTTTCATTTTCTCGCGACCGACCTGCAACATTCCTTCGGAAATATCCATTCCGACCACTTCTGCCGGTTTGAGTTTCAATAGCGCGATCGCGAAATCACCGGTTCCGGTAGCAATGTCGAGGATGCGCTGCGGCTTTATTTCGCGCAGCAGGGCCACGGACTTTCTTCGCCAGATCTTATCAATGCCGAGCGACAGAAAGTGGTTGAGAAAATCGTAGCGTTTTGAAATGTTATTGAACATTTCGGCTACTTCTTCCTTTTTCGAGCGATCCGCACGGTTATACGGTTTTACTTCTTTTTTGTCCATATCAGTTATCCGACCATCGTGTGGCCCGTTGGATATTTGTAATTCGTACTGAGCACGCGTTTACCGACGAGGTATGCGAGTGTGAGCGTTCCGACACGTCCCACGAACATCCCGATGATAAGCACGTATTTTCCTCCCGTGGATATTTCGGGCGTAAGGCCGGTAGTCAGCCCAACGGTACTGGCTGCCGACACATGTTCAAAAACGATATCCATGAAGTTATATTTTCCGGACACGATGAGATCCGATTCGGTAATAGCCAGCGCAAAAGGACCGATGATGTTCAGAAGGATGAAGAACACGAATACGGCATATGCCTTTAATACCGTATCGTTGGGAATGGTGCGTTTAAAGAGCTCCGTGTTCTTTTTCCCTTTGACGGTAGAAATGATCGAAGCACACAAGATCGCAAAGGTCGAGGTACGGATACCACCGCCGGCCGATCCCGAGGAAGCACCCACAAACATCAGGAAAAGGAAAATGATGATCACCGGCATGGAGAGCGCCGCGGTATCCACGACGTTAAAACCCGCATTTCGCGTGGTGACCGACTGGAAAACCGCAGTTACAATATCTCCGAAGGCACTGTCGTGCTTCATCGTGTTGTTGTATTCGAAGATGTAAAATACAGTGGCACCGAGAACAAGCAGCCCGAGTGTGAAATAAAGCGAGATCTTGGTCCCGAATTCGATGGTTTTCCAGGGATGGATCATGCGGCTGCGCAGTCTTTTGATCTCGAAAAGGTCGAAGAGGTAGATCATCCCAAAACCGCCGATAAAGATCAACAGCGCGAATACGAGGTGTACAAAATGATTGTCCACGACATCCGGGTGCATCAGTCCGCCCGGAAGCAGGGAAAGTCCGCCGTTGTTAAAGGCCGAGATCGAATGGAACACGGCCTGGTAAAGTCGTTCGCCGCTGTCGGCAAAAACGCCTTTGTCCCCGAAACCGATGTAAAGCAGGATGATCCCGATCACTTCGATCGATGCCACCCAAACGACGATCTTCGCCAGCATGGAATCGGTCTTGATAATGGAATCGCGGTTTACGAAATCTTCAATAACCTCGTGGTATTTGATCCCGACACCAAACTTCGCCACGACGAGCATAATGGCACCAAACGCAATGGTGTTAAGTCCGCCAAGTTGCATCAGTAACATAACGACTACCTGCCCTTTTCGCGTGAGCGTGGTTGAAATATCCACTGTTGAAAGACCGGTGGTACTAACCGAAGACATTGACGTGAACAGGGAGTCCGTAAAATTCATCCCGCCTTCGATCAGACTCATTTCGGGGAGCATCAGCAGGCCGGTCCCGATAGCCACCATCAACGCGATGGAAACCGTAAAGAGCAGGGCCGGGTGAATCTTAAACCAGGGTTTGAAGTTACTCTGTTTAAAAAGGTTCTGGAGTACGATCAGGAAGACATAAACCTGTACAAAGACCAGTGAGAATTCGTTGAAATCCTCGATTCCAATAGCCTGAGCAAGTGGTTGCAGCAGCAAAACGCCGAAGACATTGTAAGAGATTCCTTCGATGAGCAGGATGCCCATAATTACGGCTTCGAACCAGTTATTCTTCAGGAACTGTTTGGGATCGAAGGTGTAAAATATCTTGGCAAGGAAGCGGAAAATATAGAAGCCGAAGCTGTATTGAAGCAGGGTAAAACAGAACTTTTTTTCGGCGAGAGTCAGTGGAAACCCGAAATAATACAACAGGACCCCGATCGAACCGAGGGAGACAAGTACGTAGAGCAGGCTCAACAAACGAAGGACGAGTGTCTTCGAATCGTAAATAAATAAATTGATCCGTTCCCGTATCTCCCTTACTGTCATTTAAGCATGAGATTTTGTATTTCTTCCATCAGTTCTGTGCGATCCACCGATACCACCCCGCTTTTTTCACATACCAGTCCGCCGGCAATGTTGGCGATTCCGGCGATCTCTTCCGGTGAAAGTCCGGAAACGAGACAAAGTGTCGCCACGGCAATCACTGTATCTCCCGCACCGCTTACATCTGAAATATTGCGTACGTGTGCTTTTTCACGGTGAAAAGTATTCGGTCCGGCAATTACGACGCCATGTTCCGAAAGTGTAACAAGCGTGTAGGCATGCTTCAATTTTTCGTGCAGTTTCCCAATCGCTTGCTGCAGGTCTTCATCCGAGGTTGCCGAAACGCGCATCCCGAGTCCTTCCCGCAATTCTTTTAAGTTCGGTTTGAAAAGACTTACGTTTCGGTAAGCAAAAAAGTTTGCTTTCTTCGGATCTACCGTTGTAGCAATATTTTGTTCGTTGGCAAAAGCGATCACTGATTCGATCAGCGAGGCCGTCAGTACGCCTTTGTTATAATCTTCAAAAATAATGGCATCGATCTTATCCGTTTCGTGGATCTCGCGAATGCGCCGTAGCAGTTGCGTTTCCTCTTCCGTGCTGATGTCATCCGTTTGTTCATCATCGATGCGCAGTAATTGCTGATTTCCGCCGAGGACACGCGTTTTAACGGTTGTTTTGCGCGTGTAGCTGAACACCATTCCGGCACAATCCACGCCGTATTCGGCAAAAAGATTCCCGATCAGATTCCCGCTGGTATCGTCACCCACCACGGAGCAAACGATCGCGCGGGCGCCCAGTGCATTGAGGTTGAGTGCCACATTGGCAGCCCCTCCGAGCCTGTTTTCCGTTTTCTCGTAATCGACTACCGGCACCGGTGCTTCGGGACTTACGCGGGAAACACGTCCGTGCACATAGGAATCTACCATTACATCACCGAGCACGATGATCCTTTTTTGTTCAAATCCGTTGAAAATCTCCGGCGTGTTCATCAGTTCAGTTTTTGCAGCGCTTTTTTGACGCGATCCATGGCTTCTATCAGCGTTTCTTCGGAGGCTGCATACGAAATCCGGATACAGTTCGGATCTCCGAAAGCTTCCCCGGAAACGAGTCCCACGAGTGCTTCGGCGAGCAGATACATCGCCAGATCTTCGGAAGTTTCGATCCGTGTTTCGCCGTTTTTCTTTCCAAAGAATGAACTGATGTCCGCAAAAATATAGAACGCACCTTCCGGTGTATTGGTCTTCACGCCTTCCATTTCATCAAGCAGGCCGAGTACGAGGTCACGACGCCGGTGAAATGCCGAGATCATCTCGTTCAGCACGGAAGGATCGGCCTCCACGGCCGCAATGGCTGCTCGCTGTGTTATCGAACTGGTAGCTGAGGTAAACTGACCCTGTACTTTCGTACACGCGTCTGCAATCATTTTTGATGCCCCGAGGTATCCCAGTCGCCAGCCGGTCATCGCCCAGGCTTTCGAAACACCGTTTATGGTCACTACCTGGTCGAAGATCGCATCGAATTGTGCGAGGCTTTCGTGTTTTCCTTTGAAGTTGATATGTTCGTAGATCTCATCGGAGATCACCACCAGGTGCGGGTATTTTTCAATAACACCGGCCAGTTCCTTCAGTTCATCTTTCGAATAGACCGAACCGGTCGGGTTACAGGGCGTGGAAAAGATCATCATTTTCGACTTATCCGTGATTGCTTTGTCCAGTTGCGCTCCTGTAATCTTAAAATCGCTTTCGATGCCCGCATGGACGATCACCGGTTCTCCGCCTGCCATTTTCACGATCTCGACGTAAGAAACCCAGTACGGTGCCGGGATGATCACCTCATCGCCCGGGTTAATGATACTCATCACAACATTGGCGATACTTTGCTTGGCGCCGGTGGAAACGACGATCTGATCTTTGGTATAATTCAGCCCGTTATCCCGTCTGAACTTTTTTGCAATACTTTCACGAAGGTCATCGTAGCCCGGAACGGGCGTATACATGGTGTAGTTCTGATCAATGGCGGTACGTGCGGCATCTTTAATAAAATCCGGCGTGAAAAAATCCGGTTCCCCGAGACTAAGCGAGATTACATCCTTTCCCTGGGCTTTCAATTCGCGGCTTTTTCGCGACATCGCGATGGTGGCTGATTCTTCCATCGATAAAAGTCTGTCCGATAATTTTATCATGTCTGTACGTACAATTTTTCAAACACAAAACTACGTATATTGTTTTTAACAGGGCATTGAACAATCAAAAAAACAGACTTGTTACAGGAAGCATAGAGCAGCACATTTTGGACGGATGGCATGTTCATTTGAGAAATCGTTTATTTTTGCAGCAGATGGAGGAGCAAAAATTCATTGATATTCGCAGACTGATCGCGAGTAAGAACCCGAAACTACTGAAATGGATCCCGGGCTTCGTGATCGGCTACCTGAAGCGCGTACTGCACCAGGAAGAGATCAATCAATTCCTGAAAGAGAACAAAGACAAGAAAAACGAGGCATTTTGCGATGCCGTACTCAATTATTTCAATGTTCAGCTTGAAACGGAAGGACTTGAGAACGTTCCGGACCAGGGACGCATCGTGCTTGCAATGAACCATCCGCTGGGCGGTATGGACGCCATGGCACTCGTTTCGGTACTTCAGCACAAACGGACAGATCTGAAATTCATCGTGAACGACCTGTTGATGAACCTCGAGAATCTCAAAGACCTCTTCGTGGGAGTAGACAAGCACGCGCGCAACTCAGGCAGTGTCCGCGATCAGATCCAGCAATTGTTTGAGTCGGATCAGGCGATCTGCATTTTCCCGGCAGGGCTCGTAAGCCGCAAGACGCACGGCGAAGTGCGTGACCTGGAATGGAAAAAGACCTTCGTCACGCTATCACGCAAGACCGACCGGACAATTATACCGGTTTTCATCGACGGGACGCTTTCAAAGTCCTTTTACAGGCTCGCGAATTTCCGTAAAAAACTCGGCATCAAAGCGAATATCGAAATGCTCTATCTTTCCGACGAGTTATTCAAACAGCGCAACAAACGCATGAAACTTATTTTCGGAAAACCGATTTATGCCGGGGATCTGGATCCTGATAAAAATGACCGGGAAATCGCCGGTGAGATCCGGGAAGTCGTTTATAAACTCCCGAACCAAGGTAATCTGTCATGAAAGAAATTATAGCACCCATTGACCGCTCCCTGCTGAAGGAGGAACTCAACAAAGACCGTTTCGTACGCAAAACACGTAAGGGAGATAATGAAATATACATTGTAAACGATCACAATGCCCCCGGGGTATTACGCGAGATCGGCCGGCTGCGGGAAGTGACCTTCCGCGCAAGTGGCGGTGGTACGGGTGAAGAGATCGATCTTGATGAATTCGACAGCGGCCCTTTTGCCTACGAACAACTCGTTGTATGGTCGCCCGAAGACGAAGAGATCATCGGCGGATATCGCTTTATCCCGTGTAAGAACGTGTTGGAAGCGGACCCGAAGGAAGTCCACCTGTCAACCGCGCATTACTTCGATTTCAGTGAACGCTTTATCCGCGAGTATCTGCCGTATACTATCGAACTGGGACGCAGCTGGGTGCAGCCGTTGTTTCAGCCTTCTCAAAACCCGCGGAAGGGACTTTACGCGCTTGACAATATCTGGGACGGGCTCGGTGCGCTGACAATCCTCTACCCGGATGTGCGCTATTTTTTCGGGAAAGTTACGATGTACCCGAACTACAACCGCGAAAGTCGCAATTTCCTGCTGAATTTCATGAACCACTATTTCCCCGACCGCGAAGGACTCATGGAACCCTATCATCCGCTGGATTACGATCGCGACCAAAAGGAAGTGGAGGAACAACTGGACGGACTGGAATTCCGGGAAGGATTCAAAGTACTCAATACGTATGTACGCGAGCGCAACGAGATCATTCCGCCACTCGTGAACATTTACATGAACCTTTCGCCGACGATGAAAACCTTCGGTACAGCGGTGAATCACGAGTTCGGACACGTGGAGGAAACCGGCATTCTGGTTACCATTGCAGACATTTATCCCGACAAGAAAGAACGTCATATTGCGACAATGTAAGCATGCAAAAAAGCTGTCCCCCCGAAGGCGAACAGCTTAAAAACCACAACCGTAGTATTTACAGGATTAGATCCCTGTCGTCAGCTGGTACTTATCGATCAGCTTCCGCAAGTTGATCAGCGCATAACGCATTCTTCCGAGCGCTGTATTGATGCTGATATCTTCAAGGTCTGCAATATCTTTAAAGGACATATCCTGGAAAATGCGCATCCGTAGAATATCCTTTTGTGCTTTCGGCAGGTGCTCCACGAGTCCGACCATCTGGCTCTCGAGTTCTTCCCGCGTGATTGCCTCCTCAACGTTCTCCTCATCCAGTTTCAGGAGGGAGAAAATATTGAAATCATCACTGCGCGAAGAGCTTTCGGAGATCATGCGCATTTTGTTACTGCGACGGAAATGATCGATGATCATGTTGTGCGCAATTCGCATAGCCCAGGGAAGGAACTTTCCTTCTTCGTTATAATTTCCGAGTTTCAGCACGTTGATGATCTTCACAAAGGTTTCCTGGAAGATGTCTTCCGCGAGTTCCGAATTACGGACCTTCATGAAAATGTAACGGTACATTTTATCCTTGTGCCTTAAAAGCAATGTTTCGAAGGCTTTTTCGTTACCGTTAATATATGCTGAGATGAGATCACGGTCATCCATTAGATTCATAGACATAGTATATCACTCTAAGAGGTTAAACAAATTAAAATCCTAAAAAAGTAAATATATATGCTATAGGCGACCGCTTTTTTTAATGTTTGAACCCGAAAGATACAAATTTCATTCCATCTTACAAACTTTTTGACGCCTTTTTTTCAAAGAATGTTAAACTATGCCAATAATCGTAGTAATCCGTTGAGAAGATATCCGGCGAAAGTCCGGCGTATCCATCTCTTAATTATCTTTGTAAATTCATTCAAAATTCCCTCCCGGAAATGCGTAAATTCATCGAGATCAAAGGAGCCCGTGTCCATAATTTAAAGAACGTGGACGTTAACATACCGCACGGAAAATTCACGGTGGTAACCGGGCTTTCGGGTTCCGGGAAATCATCCCTGGCCTTTGATACACTTTACGCCGAGGGACAACGACGCTACATCGAGAGTCTGTCATCGTATGCCCGCCAGTTCCTCGGGAAACTGGATAAACCGGAAACGGATTACATCAAGGGAATTGCCCCGGCCATTGCGATCGAACAGAAAGTCTCTTCGACCAACCCACGTTCCACGGTCGGAACATCTACCGAAATCTACGATTACCTGAAAGTACTGTTTGCCCGCGCCGGGAGGACCTTTTCACCGATTTCGGGAAACGAGGTTAAAAAACACCAGGTCGGAGATGTGGTGGCTTTCATGAAAACACTCTCGGACGGAGCACGTGCCATGATCATGTGTCCGCTGCCGGGTATGAAAAAATACGGTCGCGAGCGCGAACTAAGTGTTTTAAAACAACAGGGCTTCGTGCGCCTGTATGTGGACGGTGAAAGCGTGGAGATCGACGATATGATCGCGGATAAAAAGCGGAACCTCGACGATGCGCTGCTGATCATTGACCGGATCAAAATTGATTTTAGCGACCCGGACTCGGAAGCGCGTTACGGAGACTCGATCCAGATCGCTTTTTCGGAAGGAGGCGGAAACTGCATCATTTACGAGGAAGGAACGCTTCACGAGTTCAACAACCGTTTTGAACTCGACGGCATGGAGTTCCAGGAACCGAATGTGCATTTTTTCACCTTCAACAATCCCTTTGGAGCCTGTAAGACCTGTGAAGGTTTCGGCCAGGTGATCGGGATCGATCCGGAACTGGTGATCCCCGATAAAAGCCTGAGCGTTTACGAAGGTGCGATCCTCCCCTGGCGCGGTGACTCCATGGGTGAATACCGAAAAAAACTCACATTGAATGCCAAGAAGTTCGATTTTCCGATTCACCGGCCCGTTCAGGACCTGACGGAGGCAGAATACGAGTTGCTTTGGACGGGAAACAAACATTTCACGGGGCTCAACAAGTTCTTTAAGTTTATCGAGAGTCAGACCTACAAGATCCAGTATCGCGTGATGCTCTCGCGCTACCGCGGGAAAACCAAATGTCCGGATTGCCAGGGTACGCGTTTACGCAAAGATGCGTCCTATGTGAAGATCGCCGGGAAATCCATCCAGGAGATCGTACTGATGCCCGTTGAAGAAAGCCTGGACTTTTTCAGGTCCATGGACCTGAACGCATACGATCACCAGATTGCCAAACGCATCCTGCCCGAGATCACGAACCGCTTGAACTTCCTCAACGAAGTCGGACTGGGATACCTCACGCTTAACAGGCAGTCGAACAGTCTTTCCGGCGGAGAATCGCAGCGCATCAACCTTGCCACCTCGCTCGGAAGCAGCCTGGTCGGGAGTATGTACATTCTCGATGAGCCGAGCATCGGACTGCATCCGCGTGATACAGAACGATTGATAAGCGTATTTCGCAAACTACGCGACCAGGGAAACACCGTGATCGTGGTCGAACACGAGGAAGAGATCATGCAGGCAGCCGATGAGATCCTGGATATCGGTCCGGGAGCCGGAAAGTATGGTGGCGAGATCGTTTTCCAGGGAGATCACAAACAATTATTAAAGGCAGACAGCCTGACGGCGGATTACCTGACGGGTAGAACAGCCATTCCCGTTCCCGCCAAAAGACGACCTGTTAAAACCAAACTAACCGTTAGCGGAGCACGCCAGTACAACCTGAAGAACATCACCGTGGATATTCCCTTACATGCGCTTGTCTGCGTAACCGGTGTTTCGGGTTCCGGGAAGTCAACGCTCATCCGGGAAATCCTCTACCCGGCCGTACGCCAGCAGCTCGGACAATATGGTGATACCGCCGGGACCTTTAATCAGCTCAGCGGGGACCTCCAGGAGGTTAGTCAGATCGAATTCATAGACCAGAACCCGATTGGGAAATCTTCGCGCAGCAACCCGGTTACTTACGTCAAAGCATACGATGATATTCGCGAACTGTTCTCCCGCCAGCCGCTGGCCAAGACCCGTGGTTACAAACCGGGATTCTTCAGCTTCAACGTGGACGGAGGGCGTTGCGAAGTATGCGAAGGCGAGGGCGAGATCACGATCGGTATGCAGTTCATGGCGGATGTACACCTGGAATGCGAAGCCTGCGGAGGCACGCGTTTCAAAGCCGAAACGCTCGAGATCGAATACCGTGGAAAATCCATTGCGGACATCCTGGAAATGGACATCGACGGCGCCCTGGAATTCTTCGGTGCCGGAAACGATCGTTTGGAAAAGAAGATCACCGATAAGTTGAAACCGCTCAAAGACGTCGGCCTGGACTACCTGCAACTCGGACAATCTTCCAGCACACTGAGCGGCGGAGAAGCGCAACGGATCAAACTGGCATCCTTTCTTGCTAAAGGAGGAAGCAACCCGCCTACCCTCTTCATTTTTGATGAGCCGACCACCGGTTTGCATTTCCACGACGTGGCCAAACTCATCATTGCACTCAACGAACTGATTGCAAACGGGCATTCCGTGGTCGTGATCGAACACAACATGGATGTGATCAAGTCGGCCGATTACATCATCGACATTGGTCCCGAAGGAGGAAAAAAAGGCGGAAACGTGGTCTTTACCGGAACGCCGGAAGCACTTGTCAAAGATCCGGACAATCATACGGCGCGTTTTCTCAAAGACAAGCTCAGCTAAGTATGTGTTATCAAATCATAAAGTTTCGCCTGCTTCATTGGAAGCCGTAAAATGTTCATCTACATTTGTGTCCTGAAAAAGTAAGGCAACGAAAAATTTAATCTTTCCGTAACTTTCACCCGGATACCGTTGCCGACAAATAACACAAACACTGAAAAATGTACAGGCATTTTAGAATTATCAGCACTCTTTTCCTCTTTGGCGTCATCTCGCTGACTTCCTGCGAAATGAATCAATCCGACCTCGCAAACAAAGAAGTCCGGGTACACGGAGAAAAACAGGAACACCAGAACCGGGACGTCACATTTTTACGCAAGCAGTTCCACGGTTGTAAAGCACATCGTTAAGACTTTCCTTCTTCCGACCGCGCGATGATCATTGAGACGGTGGCATCGCTGGTTACATTGACCACCGTACGAGTCATATCCAGGATACGGTCCACCGGCAGGATAATAGTTACCCAAAGCGGATTCAAACCGACCGAAGTCAACACAATCATCAGCATGATCAGTCCTGCACTTGGAATGGCGGCAGCTCCGATCGAAGCCAGCGTGGTTGTGCCGATAATTCCGAGTTGCTGATCCAGCGTTAGTTCGATCCCGTGGAACTGCGCCAGGAAAATAACGGCAATAGCCTGGTAAAGCGATGTTCCGTCCATATTCACCGTAGCCCCGATCGGTAGTACGAAATCGGTTACCCGGCGCGGAACTCCGAGTTTTTCCTCCACACATTCAATCGTAACTGGTAGAGTTGCTGCACTCGAACTGGTTGAAAAAGCGAGGAATTGCGCGGAACTCAGGCCATTGAAAAAGTTGCGATACGAAACACGCACCCCGAAAAGGCGGGCAAAAAGCGGGTAAAATACAAAGAGTAGAAACAGCAGTCCGAATGTGACCGTAAGCATGTAACTTCCGAGCGACCAAAACAGGTCGAGCATGTCTTTGGGAGTCGGTGCCATTTCTGCCAAAACTCCTGCCATCAAACAAAATACGAAGAACGGTGCAGCAGCCATGATGACATTGACCATCTTGACAAAGATCTCGTTCATACCGTCAAAAAAACTGAGCACAACAGATGTTTTTTCGCGCGGAAGCATTGAAATACAGATCCCGAAAAAGAGTGCAAATGTAATCACCTGCAGCATGCGTGAAGGATCAAGCAGGGCATTGACCAGGTTGTCCGGAACCATGTCCACCAGTGGCTGAAGTGCAGGTTGCTCCTGGACCTCTTGCGCCGCAGCATTCTTTTTTTCGTATTCCACGTAGTTGGCTTCCGATCTTTGCAGGTTTTGTTCTTCACGCAGGATGGAAATAAGGCTGTCGTTTTTCGCGGTAAGACTGTTGATCCCATCGAGAATCGGAATATTGTTTTCCTGTGCCCAGATCTCGTAATTGAGTCGTTCGCGCAGCGCGCGGTCCGGATCCGTCTGATCACCCGGACGAACCACATTGACCAGCAGAAGTCCGACTGAAATAGCCGTAACGGTGGTGATCAAATAAAGTCCGAGCGTACGGATTCCCATTCTCCCGAGTTGATTGAGGTTCCCGAGGCTGCTGACCCCGGTAATGATCGAAAACAGCACAAGTGGAATGGCAATGAATTTCAGCGCATTTACGAAAATATCGCCGAAAGGCTGAAGCCAGTTCTTTGTAAAATCATTCAGCCCGAAGTGCCCGGCGATCAGCGTATAGATCACCCCGAATACCATTGCCAGGAGAATTTTCCAGTGTAATGCCATTTTTTTCATGGACGCAAAGTAATAAAAGTTTTACGGTTGTCACTTTCATTTTCAGGGACGGCCCTTTCATTTTTTTTTGAAATCGGTTATTACCGGCGGATACGATTGATTTTCAATTCGCTTTTTTATGATATTTTTGTACAGAAGTATAAATTATAATTTGTATTATTGCCGCATCAATTAAATCTTGCTCGGATTTCAATCTGAATTAGTTTTCAATAATTCATTTTTTACAGAATCATTATTTTATGGACAAAAAGGATTTAGAAAGTAAAAAGCTTTCTGATTTGCGTGAAATTGCCAAGTCTATGGGTATGACACGCGTCGAATCATATAAAAAGGCAGACCTGATCGCAAAAATCGCGGAAACAGGAACTTCCGCCCCGGCCCAGGCCCCTGCCGAAACTGCCGAACCCGCCTCCAAACGAAAACGTACCCGCACTACTAAAACTGACCGTGTTCAGGGTGCAGAAACTGCCACCGCAAAACAACCCGATCTTTTTGAAGGTGAAGGCAAGACCGGGACCGCACGCGAAACGAAACCTGCAGAAGTAAAAGCGGAACGCACCCCCACTCCGGAAATTTCCGAGCAAAAGCCGGAGAAAAAGCAGGGTCGTCCACGTTCACGTACGGAAGAACCGGCCGCAGAAAACGCGGAGAAACGTTCACAGGAGCCGAAGCAGCACCAGGAACGTCCGCAACAAAATAACAATCAGCAGCACCAGGATAAACCGGAACGCCGTGAGCGCTTCGATCGTTCTCAAAAACAGAAACGCGGCGGTGTCAACTTCCAGGCTGATATCAATAATCCGAACAATAAGCTCTACCACCAAAAAGGGCATTCCAATAACGCACATCAACACGGCAACGACCAGTCGAAAGACGAGGAAATGTTTGACCTCGTGGGAATCGTTTCTGCAGAAGGCGTACTCGAAGTGATCCAGGACGGTTACGGCTTCCTGCGTTCCTCCGATTACAATTACCTTCCGTCTCCGGACGATGTATACGTATCGCAGAGCCAGATCAAACTTTTCGGTCTGAAAACAGGAGATACTGTGAAAGGAACGATCCGACCGCCACGCGAAGGAGAAAAGTTCTTCCCGCTGGTAAAAGTGGAATCCATCAACGGACGCGATCCGTCATATATCCGCGACCGCGTGCCGTTCCAGTACCTGACACCGCTCTTTCCGGATGAGAAATTCAAACTCACCGGGCATCGCCAGGAAACCATTTCAACGCGCGTAATGGACCTTTTCGCACCGATCGGGAAAGGACAGCGCGGAATGATCGTGGCGCAACCTAAGACCGGTAAAACGATGTTACTGAAGGATGTTGCCAATGCGATCGCTGCGAACCATCCCGAAACATACCTGATCGTATTGCTCATTGACGAGCGCCCGGAAGAAGTTACCGATATGGCTCGCTCGGTTAGAGCCGAAGTGATCGCATCCACGTTCGACGAACCGGCAGACCGGCACGTAAAAGTGGCGAACATGGTACTCGAAAAAGCAAAACGAATGGTTGAATGCGGACACGATGTATGCATTCTCCTCGATTCAATCACGCGACTTGCACGGGCATATAATACCGTTTCACCGGCTTCCGGGAAAGTACTTTCCGGTGGTGTGGACGCGAATGCCCTGCACAAACCAAAACGCTTCTTCGGTTCGGCACGTAAGATCGAAAACGGCGGTTCACTTTCCATCCTCGCCACGGCACTTACCGATACGGGATCGAAAATGGACGAAGTGATCTTCGAAGAGTTCAAGGGAACCGGTAACATGGAGCTGCAACTTGATCGTAAGATCGCCAACCGTCGTATTTACCCGGCAATCGACATTCTCGCTTCCGGAACGCGTCGCGAAGATCTGCTGGTCGGGAAAGAAGTATTACAGCGCGTTTGGCTGCTCCGTAAATTCATTGCGGATATGAACCCGATTGAGGCCATGGAATTCATGAAGTCGCACATGGAAAACACCTTATCGAATGAGGAATTCCTCGTTTCGATGAATAGTTAATCCCGAAAGATATACTTATTTTTGTCCCGGTCCGATACCATTCGGACCGGGCTTTTTTATGCGAGTTACGGTTAAAACAGGTATTCTCTTTGCGCTTTTATTCATCCTTGTGAAAATGCTGTGCTTCTGGAGCGGGCTTTTCATCGAAGACCTGCGTCCACTGATCATGATCAACATCCTGTTCATACTGCTCTCGATCGCGATCGGCTTATACCTGAAAAAACGGAAGCAGACAGAAGAAACCAACCTGCTCAGTGACATTAAGGACGGTATGTCTGCCGGAATCCCGTACGCGATTCTCGTCAGTGCATTTCTGTATTTCTTTTATGCGAAGATCAACCCGGAATTCAATGAACATCATGCTGCAGAATATGTCATGAATATCAAAAAGAACATCGAGGATCCCGAAAACCTGGAAAGAATGCGCTCCGGGAA
Organism: uncultured Flavobacteriales bacterium; assembly: GCA_964389755.1. GTDB lineage: Bacteria > Bacteroidota > Bacteroidia > Flavobacteriales_D > Crocinitomicaceae > JBBSUQ01. The sequence goes on from CAYMEW010000007.1 coordinate 63,126, forward strand.
CGCCGATTACGAAATGCTGTCCAAAGAAGAAATCCTGGCTAAGGAAAACGAAAAGGCCAAAACGCTATACACGGCGGGAAATACCACTACCGTATCCCTGCTGTCCATGGTTTTGCTTACCACACTATACAGCATCCTGATCGCCATCGTTTATAAACGATTACTCTTCCGCCGTTAAACGGTCTGACAGTTTATTTCCGAGTTCTTCAAAATCTATTCCGTCGAAATTACCGGAGGACATCATTAACAATACGGCATTTTTCAGTTCGAATCGGCTAATGAATTCCAGTACCGCTGAGGTATCGCTCACAACCGTGACATGACCGCCAAACGCATCTGCAACCGTTTGTTCGGAAAGATCTTCCAATTGCTTGTGTGCAACAACTTTCGGGTTAAAATAAACGAGCGCTTCATCCACGCCGTCCATTCCGCCGTTGTATTCCTGTAAAAAGGTTTTGTTGAGAGAAGAAAAGGTATGCAGTTCCATGCAGGCGATGAGTTTTCGCGCGGGAAATTGTTCGCGAACCGCTTTTACGGTAGCCTTTAATTTCGAAGGTGAATGGGCAAAATCCTTGAAGAATACGAAGTCAGGCCGTTCGACCACCCGTTCTAGGCGTTTGCCGGCCCCTGTAAAGTCCTGCATGGCTTCCAGGAAATCGGCTTCCGGAATTCCGAGTTCTTTCGCGACGAGCATGGCCCCCGCCAGGTTCTGGAGGTTGTGTTTTCCAAATATCTTTAGCGGAAACTTGCTGCCATTCCACAGGATACTGGTTTTCCCGTCCTCAATGACGTGTTCCGGTGTATCGTACGCATGCGTCTTTACATCTCTTGCAGCCGTTTTGCCTGCGATACCCTCCAGTTCCGGATCGTTCCGGTACCAGACCAGTAGCCCGTCCTGATCGATCAGTGAGGCAAATACTTCAAACTGGTGTACATAATTTTCGAAGGTCGGGAATACGTTAATGTGATCCCAGGCAATCCCGGTAAGCAAGGCAATATCGGGCTGATACAGATGGAACTTCGGACGTCGGTCGATCGGCGAACTCAGGTATTCGTCGCCCTCCAACACCATCACGCGTGCACTTTCTGACAACCGCACCATGCAATCATATCCTTCCAGTTGTGCGCCGACCATGTAATCGACATCATGCCCCAGCCGCGCCATTACGTGTAACAGCATACTCGTAACCGAGGTTTTGCCGTGACTTCCGCCGATCACCACGCGAATCTTGTCTTTCGATGCCTCGTAAAGGTATTCCGGATAAGAAAAAAGTCGCAGGCCGAGTTCTTTCGCGCGCAACAACTCCGGGTTGTCGGCTCGTGCATGCATTCCGACGATCACTGCATCGAGGTCGTGATGGATCTGTTCCGGAAACCAACCCGTTTGTTCGGGCAGAATCCCCTGTTTTTGCAAGCGTGAACGCGAAGGTTCGCGGATTTCATCATCCGATCCGGTTACGTGAAAACCTTTCCGGCTCAAGGCAATGGCCAGGTTGTGCATGGCGCTTCCGCCTATAGCAATGAAGTGAACGTTCATAATGTTTTGTTTTCCTGCACGTGATCCGACTTCCTGATAAGGCGAATGGTCCTGACCAGGATGGGCATCACCAGGAACAGGGAACCGATGTCGGTCAGCCAGTTAAAAAAAATGCGATTGGAGTCCGAAACGAGGAATACGGGAAGAATAACAGTTAAAAGTCCAATGTAATAGAGGTTATCCGTTGTATGAGCATCCTGGAAAAAACGCCGGCGAAAAACCTGTACAAGCAGGTAAAGCATCAGTGAGGTCATAACGTGCACGGGTAATTCCCGCATAGACCTTACATCTGCGTGCATCCAGTAATAGGCAATTACTACAAGAGCACAGGCCATCAGCAAAAATTCGAAGAACAATCTGAGCAGACGCTTGTATTTCCGGGCCATGAGTTTTTTATACGAATATACGCAAAAAGTAACGCGTTCACAGGGGAAAAAGACTTATTCCTCCTCGAGGTACTTTTTCATTCCGGGCGAAACGAAATGGTCAAACCCACCGTTAGAACCCGCCGTGATCAGGTAGATATCCAGGTTCAGTTTCGGGTGCTCCACGATGAAGGCTTTTGTCTTTTCCGTACCCCAAACCATAAACACGGTCGCGAAGGCATCCGCCGTGGCAGCATCGTCGGCAACTACTGTGGCACTAAGCAGGTTATGAGTTACCGGGCGTCCGTTCGAAGGATCAATCGTATGCGAATACTTTTTGCCGTCTACCGTATAGAATTTCCGGTAATTACCACTTGTGGCGACCGCTTTGTCTGAAATGTACATCACGTTATCGATCTGCCGTTCATTCCCGGGACGGTTCTCTTCGGAGGGCGTATCTATCGCAATGCTCCATGCTTTACCATCCGGATTTTTACCGCGTACGCGCAGTTCACCTCCGATCTCGACATAAAAGTCCGTCTGACCTTTCTTTTCGAGGAATTCCACAAGCACGTCTACGGACAACCCCTGTGCAATTGCGTTGAAATCGAAGCGTACACGTGGGTCTTTTTTAAGGATCGCGACGGATTTGTTCTCAAAATGAATCCTGAAAAGTTCGCCTTCGGCAAAGGAAACAAACCGGAGAATGCTGTCTATTTTATCAGGTGCCGGAGGTGTTTCCATATTATTAAAAAAACCGTAGGCCTCGATGAGCGGAAATACCGTGGGATCAAAAGAACCGTTCGACAGTGCGAATATTTCTTTGCTTTTCTCAAAACAACGCTGAAAATATCCGCTTTCGTCTTCGATGTGCAGGGAATCCACGCATTGATTGATCGCCGTGATGACCGATGTTTCGATGTAAGTAGATAAGGAATGATCGAAAGCCTTCAGAACACGGTCGATGTCCGCTTTTGAAAAGCGAACCTCTTCGTCGGAAACAATGATCCGGTAGGTCGTTCCCTGCGTTTCACCGCTGATAACCGTTCCCTGTGTTTTACCGGCCTGGCAGGCACAGAACAATACGAGAAGTAAACAGGAATTAATAATTGCGAACCAGGGACGCATCCTGCGTTTCCCGAACCCACTGGTATTCTGTAATTGCATTTCCATTTTTTGAATAAGTTGTGGCATTTGACAGCTGCGTGCGGACGTATACATCTCCGTGACCGTCTTTTACCACTACACGACGTGTGACGATTGCTTTCAGAATACCGTTATCGTCATTTTGTACAAAGGTTTCCTGCGAAACTCCTTCGGGATATTCTTCACCCAGTGAGTTTTTAACACGGGCCTTCGCTTCCGGCTTACTATTTCGATCCACATTATTGATCGCCTGCTGATTATTCAGCTGATCGTCCTTTTTGGCTTTCGCAGCGGCTTCATTCTTTTCACGCATCGCCTTTTCGTTTTCCGAGAGAGACTCCCGCAGGCTGTTTTGACGATCGATCAGGTTACTTTCATCCGCCGCTTCTTTTTTCTTGGTATCATCAATCGTTTGCTGCGAGGAGAGCACACCCTGGTGCGCTTTTTCACTGCGCGCTTTGTTTTGGTCGGCTTCCGCCTGAGTCAGATCGCGAATAGCCGTGGATGACGCATTTGTTTTCGCCTCCGGGTAAGCCGCCTCTGATTCAGCCAGTGTTTTTTTCTGCTCAATTTCTTCGCGATTAGCGAGGTATTTGCGCATGTTTTTATCGTAGTTCTGCTGTTCTTCGGATTCCAGTGCCTTCGCATTCTCATCCAGCTCACCATTCGTTCGCATGCGCCGTTCGAGATAATCCAGGTTCTCTGCCGATCCGGCGTTCTCAATGCGCGCAAATTCCTGGTCTGCTTCCCGGGCAAGTCCCTCTTTGGCTGTTCTTGCGTTTGCTTCCGACTGTGCACGTTCGTATTCGGCTTTATGGATTTCCGTACTGGTTGCCACCGGAACCGTGTACCCGTTCTCGTTCTTCGAATTGAGTTCACTTTCGGTTTGCAGGATCACATCGCGGTTTTGCTGCGCATTATCATATTGCCGGTCAGATGCATTCCGATCGCCCGCAGCCTTTTGTTGTTCTTCCTCCCGGATTTTGCGGGCGGACTCTTCGCGCGAAGCGAGGTCATCGTTATTTACCTCGACCTGCTGAACGACATTATTGATCTTTTCTTTCGACTGTAATGAATTGTCCCTGAACTGTAAATTCTTTTCGCGTTCTGCCTGTTGTTGTGTTTGTTGCTCACGATCCACCTTTTCGGCATTGGTCATGTAGCGATCATCCGCATTTTTACCACGCTCATCATCCACCTCGCGGTTAACGACCGTTAGTTTTTCATTGGTATTGAGCGTTTGTGTGTTCTTGTAAACCGCATTCTGACGTTCAGCTTCCTGTCGCTCGCGCTCATTCTGCTCGAGTTTGCTCGTATTCTTTTGCTGATCGATCGCACTTTGCCGTTCCTTTTCCGAAACGTCCGAAAGTACCTGTTCAATTTCCTGTGTGGTTTCCACACTCTGCTGATACTTTTGACGGGAACGGTCGTTTTCTTCTTCTTTGATCTCGTTCTGTGCGTTCTGAACTTTTTGCTTTTCCGCGTTCTTACGCATCAGTTCCGCTTCCGCCAACAGGGCACCACCGTCGTGAATGGAATTTTCAACCGGGATACCGAGTGGCTTGAGTTTCTCGTTTTCAACAAATGCCGGGTCCTGGATCGCTTTGATCTTTTCGAGCTGACTTTTCGGATACGGATCGCTATTTCGCACGTTGAGCGCACGTTGGTAGTAGGACGTCGCTTTTTCGTAATCTGCGGCCGCAAAAGCTTCATCCGCCACGCGAATGATCTTGTTGTATTCTTCATCCAGGCGCAGTTTCGTATCGTACTTATCGCGTTCGATCGACTCATCACGCCGTTGTGCCGCATACCCGTTTGAAGGGTCTTTCGCGAGTACTTTTTCGTATGCCGACTTGGCCTGAAGCCATTGTTGATTCTCGAACATGACGTCGGCCTCAGCGATCAGTTTTTGAATCTCTTTTTCTTTCTGGGCATCTTTCTTTGCCGCATTGGCAAGGTTGTCAAGTATCTGCTGAATTTCTGAAATCCGGTCGTTGACCTCCTTATTTTCCGGTTTGAGCGAATGCGCATTTTTGTATGCTACAAGGGCGGGAGTGTATTCTTTCGAATCATAAGCATCTTTTCCCTTCTTCACGTACTCGGCAAACATCTTTTCTTTGTCGGCATCTTCCTTCTGCGTCGCCATTTTTGACTGAATCGCATCGATGCGCACCTGAGGTTCGCTGGCTGCTGGTTTCAGTAATTTCGCCGCTTCATAGGCCGCAATGGCCGCTTCGAAGTCTGATTTTTGCTCCAGATCAGCCGCCTGCTTCATCTTCGCTGTGTATTCCTTTTCCTGTGCCTGCAATCGGCTAATTTCCTCGCGCATTTTAGCCGGGCGCGGGTCTTCGGGGCGCAACTGTTCAGCGCGTCCGAGCAGTTCGGTTGCTTTCGCATAATCTTTTTCATCGATGCGCTGACGTGCTGCCGTAATAATCTTTTCGTACTGTGCATCTTTTTCAAGCGTGTTTTGCGCTGCGATCAGTTCTTCCGCCTGCTTTGCACGGGTTACCGGCAGGGATTCATCCGGTTTTACGGAAAGCGCCCGGTTATACTCTTCGATTGCCTTGAGGTAATTTTTATCAGCCATGTACTTGTCTCCGGCCTGCATGGCGGCTTCGTATTTGGCATCGGTTTCCTGCTGTCCTGCAAGTTGATTTAACTGCTGTGTGAGTTCGCTAACTTTGTCCTTCGGAAGTTGCTCCGACGGCTTGATCCTGCCGGCTTCCTGGTAAGCTGCAATGGCTGCTTCCAGGTTCTTAGCGGATTCGAGCGAACTTGCCTTCGTCAGTGCGTTTTGATAGGCTTCCTCTTTTTGTTTTTGTGAATCCTGCTCCGCCACAAGGGCGTCAATCTCCTTAATTTTAGCCTTCACCGCACTATCATCTTTGATGGAAAGTGCTTCGTTGAGTTTCTGTTTTGCTTCGTTGTATTTTTGCGCTTCCGCCAGGGCAAAACCATCCTTTTTCAGTTCGGCAAACAGCGCTTCTTTTTCCGCGGAAGATTTCTGAGCGGCGAGTTGCTTGTTGACTTCTGCGAGTTTTTCCGTTGCCACGTCATTTTTGGCATCGATCGACAGTACCTCCTCAAATTTGGTTTTAGCGGTAACAAGGTCTTTGCCGTTCATGGCCCTGGTACCGTCGGTAAGCAGTTTTTCAATTTGTGCCTGTTGTTCGGAAGCTGCTTTTTGCTCCGCGATCAACGCGTCGATCTCCGCGATTTTTTCATCCGGTAAGGTCTGCTCCGGATCTGTTTTTTTCGCTTCCTGGTATTTGGCACGTGCCTCCTGCAATTTTTTATTTTCCAGCAGTTGCGCGGCTTCCTGGATCGTTGCAAGGTATTTTTCCGCTTTTTGCTGCGCCTCTTTGTGGGCTGCATTTTTAGCAATAAGTGCGTCTATCTCACTGATCTTTTCAGCGGGAAGTGTTTGCGCGGGATCCACCTTCTGCGCTTCGGTAAATTTCGCCTTGGCCTCGGTTAGTTTTGAAGTCGACATAAGAGCAAGTCCTTCTTCCACCAGCGCCTGGTATTTTTCTGCTTTTTCTTTGTCCGCCTTATTTTCAGCTATGAGTGCATCGATCTCTTTGATCTTTGTATCCGGGAGCGTTTGAGAGGGGTCGGCTTTTTTGGCCTCTCCGTATTTTGAACGTGCCAGAACGAGGTCGTTTGCCGAAAAAGCTGCCTGTGCTTCATCGATGAGTTTATCGTATGCCGCTTTTTTGTCGGCAGCGAGTTTTTCCTTTTCAAGTTTCCCGTCGATTTCCGCGATCTTGTCCTTTGGAAGTTGTTGTGTTTCGTCAACAGACAGTGCTTCCGTGTATTTGGCACGGGCACCGGCCAGATCGTTTTGTTTTAACAGTGCGGCAGCTTCCGCGATAAGCGCGTCATATTGCTCTTTTTGCTCGGCGAGGGCCGCTTTATCACCGATCTTTTTCAGGACGGCATCCAGCTTCGTTTTAACCGCCGGATCCTGTTTGATGGCCAGGGCTCCTTCGTATTTCGTCTTTGCTTCATCGAGTTTACTGGCCTTATCCGCGGCATCACCTTCAGAAACCAGTTTTGTAAATGCGGCATCCTGCGCGGCCTTTTCCTGCTGTTCGGCGATTTTAGTATCGATCTCCGCAAGTCGGCTTTTCGCTGTGGCATTTTCAGCTTCGAGCGTCAGTACCCCGGTATAATTCTTTTTCGCTTCTTCGTACCTGGCTGCTTTAAAGTTTTCGTCTCCCTGTTTCAGTAATGCCTCCAGTTTCGCGGCTTTTTCCAGTTCGGCTTCCTGCTCAGCGAGTTTTTTGTCAATCATTTTGATCCGTTCTGCCGGATATGTTGCCGCACTTTCATAAGTCAGCGCTTCCTGGTATTTCTTTTTGGCATCGGCGAATTTGTCCTGATCAAAAAGCGCGTCTCCCGCCGCGACGGCATCTTCGTATTTCTGCTTTTTAGCGGCCTCATCTTCCTGAGCTTTCATCAACTGACCGATCTTCGTCAACTGATCTTTAGGATACTGTTCGGAAGGAATGAGTTTGGACGCTGCGAGATACTGATCTTGCGCGGCTTTATAGCTTTTCTGATTGAAAAACATATCCGCAGACTTGATCGCTTCTTCGTAGGCCTTTTTATTTTCGATCTTCTGCTGTTCCGCTTTGATCAACGCGATCTGGTCTTTTGGATACTGCTCACTCTTTTTTGTAAGTGCTTCTTCGTATTTGGACTGGGCTTCGGCGTATTTTTTCTGCTTAAACAGGTTGTCGGCGGCCGTTATGAGGTTATTATATTCCGCGTCGGCCTGTTCATTGAGCAATTCTTCTTTACGCTGTTCCTGGATTAGCGCATCAAGTGCCAAAATCTGCTCCGAGGGATACTTTTCCATCGGTTTGTAGCTCACCGCTTCTTCATACTTTGCCAGTGCGGCTTTATATTCTTTGGCAGCCATTTTGGCATCCGCTTCTTTCAGGGCTGCATTGTACTTCAGATCATTTTCCTTCTCTTTTTTTTCCGCCTGGGCGATCATGTCATCGATCTTCGTACGCATGGCGTTAGCCTGCTCTTTATCGTATGTGACGCTCATTTGCTTCGGATCGTAGAAGAATTTCGCAACGGGTTCGTTATCGAGAAAGGAAAAATCGATGTTCGGACGTTGTGCAAAAAGCCCGACGCTCGCATCCACCGGAAGTACATTCCCGGGCGGCAGGTCTTCGGGATTAATCCCTTTTGTACTGTATTCGATACGCTTGGAGACCATTCCGGATTTGGTAAACACCACGTAAAAAACGGATCCGGCCGGCACATCGGCTTTCAGGGAATATTTTCCGTTGGAAGCACTCGTCGTGGAAGCCAGTTCACTCCCGTTGAGCACAATGGCAACTTTGGCACCGGACTCTTTCTTGCCGACATCATCATTACTGACCACTCCCCGCACATCGAGCGACAATTTATTTTGCGCCACCACCGGAAGTACAAAGAAAAACAAGAAGAACGCGATACAGTATTTCATCCCATATATTTAAACGCCAATCTGTACAGCTTGTTACAGAAAAGGTTTAATTTTGATTAAACGTAGACAAATATCGCGAAAATCCCCGAATATTAAAGCTTATGAAATATCTTCATACCGATCAGCTGAGTTACTGGGAACTGGATCGTTATTTCAGTAATACGGAACTGGTGATCGTGGGCGCAGGCATTGTCGGGTACAGCTGTGCACTGGCATACAGGCGCGCTTTTCCAAATGCACGAATCACGGTACTGGAACGCGGCTACCTTCCTTCGGGTGCAAGCACGAAAAATGCAGGATTTGCCTGTTTCGGGAGCGTTTCCGAATTACTTGACGACCTGGATCAGCATGATGAAGAAACCGTCTTTTCCACGGTCGAAATGCGCTGGAAAGGCCTTTTAGAGCTTCGTAAGCTCATCGGAGATCAAAACCTCGATTTTTTTCGACACGGGTCTTGGGACCTGTTCAGCAATAAACAGTCGGAAATCTTTCAGCGCGGACACGATGCCCTGCCGGAACTGAATCGCCGTTTGCAGGAAATCACGGGTGAACCGGCTATTTACTGTGTGGATGACCGTGTGCAGGACGAATTCGGTTTTTCCGGCTGGGAGACGTCCTTTCTGAACACGCAGGAGGGTCAGCTGAACACGGGAAAGATGATGGAATCTTTTCATCAAAAAGTTGTGGAAGCCGGCATTCACGTACTTTTCGGAATCGAAGTTAACGGTTATGAAACGCTTAATGACTCCGTTGAAGTGCGCACGAACATCGGTGTTTTGCGCAGCCGTAAACTGGCCATTTGCACGAACGGCCTGAGCTCCGCATATTTTCCGGACATCGACGTGACCCCGGCCCGAGCGCAAGTACTGATTACAGAAAAAATTCCCGGTTTACGTGTTCGCGGAACCTTTCACTTCGATGCAGGATTCTATTACTTTCGCAATATTGACGGCCGCGTTCTTTTCGGGGGCGGAAGAAACCTGGATGTGACCGGTGAAACGAGCACAGCAATGGAAACGACCCAACTCCTGATCGAAAACCTGGAAGGCATCCTTCGGCGGCAGATCCTTCCGAACCAACCGGCCACGATCGCGCACCGTTGGGCGGGGATCATGGGAGTGGGACCCAGCAAAAAACCGATTGTCCGTCAACTGTCGCCAAACGTGGCAATCGGCGTGCGACTGGGCGGCATGGGTGTTGCCATCGGGACACTGATCGGCCAGCAGGTTTCGGCGCTGCTCGAAAAGTAATACTACATCCGTTCGGGAACGGCAATTCCGAGTACGCGCATTCCGCGCAGGATGATATTTGCAACGTTTCGGCTGAGCACGAGGCGTATATTGCGTTTATCCGTATCCTCTTCCTGGAGGATCATAACCGATTGATAGAACTGGTTGTACAGCTTCACAAGTTCGTACAGGTAATTCGCGATTACCGCCGGTGAAAACTGCTGTGCGGCCTCTCCGATAATCGCCGGGAATTCTTTCATCCACTTGATCAGTTCTGTTTCTGCGGGTTCGAGTTCCGGATCTTCAAAGGTACCTACTTCACCTGCTTTGGCAAGCAGCGAACAGATACGGGCATGGGTATACTGGATGAAAGGTCCCGTATTCCCGGTAAGTTCGATCGATTCTTCCGGGTTGAACATCATGCGTTTACGCGGGTCTACTTTCAGAAGGTAATATTTCAGTCCGCCAAGTCCGATCATATTGAAAAGCCCTTCTTTCTGGTCTTCGCTCATTCCCTCGATGTGTCCGCGCTCCTTCGTCATTTCGGTCGCTTTGTCAACGACTTCGGCAATGAGGTCGTCGGCATCCACCACGGTTCCTTCGCGCGATTTCATCTTTCCGGTCGGCAGATCCACCATTCCGTAAGAAAGGTGATAGCAGTTGTCCGCCCATTCGAAGCCGAGTTTTTTGAGGATCAGGAAAAGTACTTTGAAATGATAGTCCTGCTCGTTACCAACCGTGTAAACCATCCCGGAGAGTTGCGGAAAGTCTTTAAAACGGTCGGCGGCCGTACCGATGTCCTGCGTCATGTAAACGGCAGTACCATCGGAACGCAATACCAGCTTTTCATCGAGCCCGTCCTCTGTCAGGTCGATCCAGACTGAACCGTCCTTCTTTTTATAGAAAATTCCTTTCGCCAGCCCTTCCAGTACAAGGTCTTTCCCGAGCAGGTAGGTATCGGATTCGTAATAGAGTTTATCGAAATCGACGCCCATGGCCTTGTAAGTCTCGTCAAAACCGGCGTAGACCCAACCGTTCATCGTGGACCAAAGCAGGTAAGTCTGCGGATCGCGTGCTTCCCATTTCACCAGCATTTCTTTGGCATCGCGCAAAATTCCGGTTTCATTCTTCGCGAGGTCTTTGATCTTCGCATCGATCCCTTTTACGGCTTTTTCGTCCTTCCCTACTTTGGCTTCACACAGGCGTTTGAATTCTTCACGAACGTGATCGGGCGTATCTGAAAAATCGGCGTTTTCCCATTTTTCGATGATCTCTTTTGCTTCCCGGTTAAAGTTCCGGTCGAACTCAACATAATATTTTCCGACCAGCTTATCGCCTTTCATACCGGTATTTGCCGGCGTTTCGCGTTCTCCTTTTTCATTTACGGGAGAAAAGCGTTCCCAGGCAAGCATGCTTTTACAGATATGAATACCGCGATCGTTGATCACCTGCGTTTTGATCACTTCATGTCCGTAAGCTTTGAGTATTTCGGATACGGAATAGCCGAGAAAATTATTGCGCAGGTGCCCGAGGTGTAGCGGTTTGTTGGTATTCGGAGAAGAATATTCCACCATGATCGCCGGTTTGGAATGCGGCGGTTCGTAGCCAAAATTTTCAGCCGAATCGATCTCACGGAGGGTATCGATCCATGAAGCCGCTTCCACGGAAAGGTTCAGGAAACCGTTCACCACATTAAAATCACTGAGTTCGGGCATTTTGTCAACCAGGAAACGGCCGATCCGCTCACCCGCCTCCTGCGGAGAGGTGCGCAACATCTTTACAAAGGGGAAAACGACCAGTGTGAGGTCTCCCTGAAAGTCTTTTCGTGTTTTCTGAATCTGAATTTGTGAGGCAGTGATTTCCTGTCCAAAAAGTGTGTTGCTGTTCTTCAGCAATATTTCCGTAATCTGATTTTCCATTTGTTATTTTCGTGATTCCAGTGTACTAACCACTGACTTCAGTAATTCATAGGCCGTTTCGGCCATTTTATTCGTTTTTTCATCGAGGCAGGGGTTCACTTCCACAAACTCGATACAGCAGACCTTTTCATTTGCCGCAAGTCCGCAGAGCAACTCTTCTGCCTGCCTGGGCGTAAGTCCGTTGTCCACCGGCGTACCTGTTCCGTGCGAAGTCAGTGCAGGATCCATCGAATCGACATCGAAGGAAATGTAGATCAGGTCGCAATCGCTTAATTTGTCGAGCAATTGTTCGGTGATCGCAGCGGTACCACCGGAGTTCACTTCTTCGACCGTAAAGTTCCGGATGTTCAGGCGTTCAATGAGCGCATCTTCTTCCGGCTCGGTATCGCGAACGCCCACAAAGGCCAGGTCCGAAGGCAGCACTTTCGGAGCAATTCCGCCGCAATTTTTGAGTTTATTCCAAAGTTCGGCGGTTTCACCGAGAATGTCGTTCCTGCGACAGGGCAGGTTATCTTCATTAAGCGCCGTGGCAAGCGGCATTCCGTGCACATTTCCCGAGGGCGTGGTGTGCGGTGTATGCAGGTCACCGTGTGCATCGATCCAGATTACACCAAGTCGTTTGTCAGGGTTGGCAGTGCGAATACCGGCAATCGTTCCTCCCGCAGAACCGTGATCTCCGGCCAGCACGAGCGGAAAGCGGCCTTCCTTCAGGGTATCTCCGACTGTTTTATTGAGCGATTCATAGATCTGTACGAGCCCGTCGATGCGCAGGGCATTTTTAAAACGCGTTTCACGGTCGAGCAGGTCATTGACATCCGGTATTTTCAGAAGCGGATAACGACTGAATAAATAATCTTTCCGGGACCGTGCCACCGTCCGTATCGCATCGGGTCCGAGAGATGCACCGCGTGTTCCTGCCGTGATCTCCGAAGGATTCAGTATGAAAGTAATCGGCGTATTCATAAGCTTATTTTCAAATGCAAAAATAATACAATCCGACTACCCGGGCATTGCATATTCGGTACATCCTGCACCTGCGGATGCAAAATCTTTGTAAATTGCGCATTAATCCTATTTTTGATACCGAATTTGCGCCATGAAAAGACAATACTGCCTTCTTTTGCTTGTCCCTGTCACCCTGCTTACTATTTTCGCTGCCTGTGGAGATTCCGATGCTAAAATCAAGTCCGGAAAACTCAGCTATGCGATCGAATATCCCGGTCTGAAAAACCAGTTTTTCGTATACCAGGTTTTGCCGAAGAAACTCGATGTGGTCTTCAGCGATAACCGCGTTCGTTCCACGGTGACTAAGGCCGGCATTGAAAATACATTGTACGCCGATCATTCAAACCTGAAACTGCTCGCTTTTTTCAAAGGAGACGGACCTTATTACACGGAAATAAGTACGGAAGACGTGCGCGAACAACTGCTGAACGAAACTCCGTTCGAGATCATCGAGACCGATGAACGTGATACCCTGGCCGGCTTACAAATTCTCAAAGCGCTTGCCGTGGACAGTCTTGCCGGCGATACAACCGAAGTATGGTACACCGAAGAACTCGACATCAGCCGCCCGAACTGGTACAGTCGCTTCCGGAATATTCCGGGAGTACTTGTCCGCTACAGTACCGAACAGTTCGGCGTGGAAATGGAATTCAACCTGACAAACTTTGAAGCTGTTACGATTCCGGCAAAAGACGTTACATTTAAAAAACACGGAACAAAAATCACGTATGGTGAGTATACTAAAATGCTCACAAACCTGTTTAATTCATTTCAATGAAACGTATTTTAATAACGCTCGTTCTTCTCCTCACATCGCTGCAAGCGCTTCATGCGCAGGAATTCGACCCGCTTTCGGCACGATTCGGCTATACGATCGAGCCACTGGATACTTCGCTGCGGGAACTGATCCCTATGTCGGTCATGCTGGTTTACACGAACGATACGCTCGTGCGCATTGAGAACGAGACTGCGCAACTCGGCGAACAGGTCCTGATAAAACACCTGGAACTCAATAAATCGTACCTGCTTCTAAACCTGGGACCGGAACATTTTGCCATCCAGACGGATCACAACAAGCCGGAGGAGGAACCCAAACCTTCGCAGTATACTTATAAAAAGAAATGGGGGAAACGCAAAATTGCGGGCCTGAAGGCCAAACGTATGCTCGTCTCTCATCCTGACTTTAAAGAACCTATGGAATTTTGGTACCTGCCGGACTATTCTCCGAAGTACCTGGATGCCTTTCCTGATTTCCCGGGGCTTCCCGTGCGCTATTACCTCGCCACGCAGGACGGCATACTCGTTTACACGCTTGATTATTTCGAAGAAGGGCCTGTAGAACGTGATTATTTCGGAATCCCTTCCGATTATCAGAAAATCAGTTTCGATGAGTTCGTGGAGCGCTACCTGCAAATGCGCAGCGGTCAGCAAATGAATTAGTGAAAACCATCCCCACGAATGGTGTCGAATTAACTAACAATTCACTGTGGACTTTTCGCCTGCCCTGCCTTAAACCAGGGGCAACTTTGTTGTTACCTTCGTAAGATTGAGAATTTATGGCGAAAGACAACGAATATATCAGTAAGTCGGAGGCAAAAAAAGGAGCTAAAAAGCCTTCAAAGGCCGGTTCCCGCGTTAAAATGCCCAAACTCGGCGAACGCTTTGACAAAAAGCGCGTGAAATCCATCCTCGGTGTTTCACTCATACTGCTTTCCTTTTACCTTTTTCTTTCCTGTTTCTCATACCTTTTTACCTGGGAAGAAGACCAGGACCGCGTTTTGAATACCGGGCTTTTTGAACTGTTGTTCAGCGACAATACGGAACCGGTTGCGAACTGGTTCGGAAAATTCGGTGCCTGGATGTCCCACCTGTTCATTTACCGCTGGTTCGGGATCGCTTCCTTCGGACTCGCTTTTTTGAGTTTCGTTGTCGGCGTACGCGTTATGCTGAACATCCGCTTATTACCCCTTCGCAAAACCCTGGCGGTACTGGCCCTGGGAATGACGTGGTTCTCCGTTTTCCTGGGATTCTTCAGTGCAAACGTCAATTACCTCGGCGGAGCATTCGGATATCACATCAACGAGTGGCTGAAACTGTCGCTCGGTAGCTTCGGGTCGCTCATCCTGATCCTCGTGCTCGGATATGTTATCCTGGTGATCCTGTTTAACCCGAACTTCCGGGAATTGCTGAACAAACTGCGGCGCGATGACGACGAAACGGAAATCCCAGCTACCGCGCAGGAAAACCAGGTTGTTTCGGATATCCACATTACCAGTACGGTAACGGACGATGACATCCAGACGGACGATGTACGTGAAGCGGTCGTATTTGACGAAGAGGATGAAGAGGATGACGACGATAGTGAATCGGAGCTGATCGTAACGATGAAAGATTCGGAAGAACCCGATGAAAGCGATGACTTTGAGATCGAAGTACCGGAGGAGGAACCGAACCAACCGGAGTTGCAGGAAACAGACGGCCTCGACGTGGAGGTTCCGAAAAATGACGAGGAGCTCTCCGAAGACGACCTCGATAAGATGCGGAAGGAATACGGCGATTACGATCCCACGCTGGAACTTTCGAGTTACGTGCTCCCTCCCATCGACCTGTTGAAGGATTACGGTGGCGGAAGTATTTCCGTGAACAAACAGGAACTCGAGGACAATAAAAACCGGATTGTCGAAACACTGAGTCACTATAAGATTGAAATTGCGAAAATCAAGGCGACCGTCGGTCCTACCGTGACACTGTACGAGATCGTACCGGCTCCCGGCGTGCGTATTTCCAAGATCAAGAACCTGGAGGACGACATCGCTCTGAGCCTGAGTGCGCTTGGTATCCGGATCATTGCGCCGATTCCCGGAAAAGGTACGATCGGTATCGAGGTTCCGAACAGCAAGCCGGAAATGGTAAGCATGCGTTCACTGATCGCTTCCGAAAAATTCCAGAACTCGGATTTCGAGCTTCCGGTAGTGATGGGAAAAACCATTACGAACGAAACGTACACATTCGACCTGACGAAAATGCCTCACCTCCTGGTGGCCGGAGCCACGGGACAGGGTAAATCTGTAGGACTCAATGCGATCCTGATCTCCATTGTTTACAAAAAACATCCGGCGCAGGTGAAATTCGTACTTGTGGATCCCAAAAAAGTGGAACTCACGCTGTACAATCGCATTGAACGCCATTTCCTGGCAAAACTCCCGGGTGAGGAAGAAGCCATCATCACGGACACATCGAAAGTTGTGAATACGCTGAACTCACTGTGTATCGAAATGGATGATCGCTACGAACTGCTCAAGGATGCACAGGTGCGCACGATCAAAGAGTACAATCAAAAGTTCATCGCCCGGCGGCTGAACCCGGAAAAAGGGCACCGCTATCTGCCTTACATCATTGTACTGATCGATGAGTTCGCCGACCTGATCATGACGGCCGGTAAAGAAGTGGAACACCCCATCGCACGACTTGCACAATTGGCACGTGCCATTGGTATTCACCTTATCGTGGCAACTCAGCGACCTTCCGTAAATGTGATCACGGGTATGATCAAAGCCAACTTCCCGGCGCGGATCGCTTTCCGTGTACTCTCCAAGATCGACTCGCGGACCATTCTCGATGCATCGGGTGCCGACCAGTTGATCGGGCGCGGTGATATGCTTATTTCCACCGGCTCCGATCTTAAGCGTTTGCAATGTGGCTTCGTGGATACGCCTGAAGTCGAAGAAATCTGTAGTTTTATCGGTGATCAGCGCGCTTACCCGGATGCACTCATTCTCCCGGAATATGTCGGGGAAGGCGGAGAAGCCGGCGGCGACGTGGATATGAACGACATCGACCCGATGTTTACTGAAGCTGCGCGCATCGTTGTGACGCACCAACAGGGATCTGCCAGTTTACTGCAACGCAAACTTAAACTGGGTTACAACCGTGCAGGACGCATTGTGGATCAACTCGAAGGATTTGGTATTATCGGTCCGTTCCAGGGAAGCAAAGCGCGTGAAGTACTCTATGCGGACGAAGTAAGCCTGAACGAGTTCCTGCAAACCAAAGGACTTTCTTAAGTATCAATTGCATTCGGGGGGCTGGTAAACGCGCAGCAAAAAAAGTATTATTTTTGAGTAAATGTACTGCTCATCGTTCATGTATACTTCCAGATTTTTCCTGTTCATCCTGCTTTTTTGTACGCATGGTCCCGTGCTCGCAGAGCGATTAAAACCCGGTTTTGACAAAGCCGAATACCGCGAAATGATGTTGCTCAATACGCGAAGCACGGCAAGCCCGGATTATTACACGCAGTTTCCCGAACCGGAACGTTTCCGGATGATCTACCAGTCGGAGGCTGTGGGGCTGGATAATTTATGGGACTTGTGGACAGATGATCACGGGCAGGTGGCGATCAGTTTACGCGGAACGACCGGGAAACCCGAAAGCTGGCTGGCTAATTTCTATTCGGCAATGGTGCCTGCCTGCGGCGAACTGCATTTGAGCGAAACCGACACCTTTCGTTACGAACTTGCCGTTAGCCCCGGAGCGGCAGTACACACCGGCTGGCTGATCAGCCTGGCTTATCTTTCGCGGGATATTCTTCCGAAACTGGATTCGTGCTACCGGGCAGGAACGCGCGACTTTTTACTGGTCGGGCACAGCCAGGGCGGCGGGATCGATTACCTGCTCACCGCTTATTTACTCCGCATGCAGCGCAACGGTACTTTGCCGAACGACATCCGCTTTAAAACATATTGCAGTGCAGCCCCGAAACCCGGAAATTTACCCTTCGCTTACGAATACGAATCCATGACGCGCGGATGGGCCTTTAATGTCGTAAATGCAGCTGACTGGGTTCCGCAAACGCCGGTAAGTATCCAGACACGCACTGATTTCAGCCCGACGAATCCGTTTATTCATGCGGAAGAATTTATCAAAAAACAGAAATTCGGACAACGTATCGTTTTGAAACACGTGTTAAAGAAACTGGACAAACCCAGCAAAAAGGCGCGTGATAACTTTGAGAAATACCTCGGGCGCAAATTGGCTAAGTTCTTAAAACCTTATCTCCCGGAATACATTCCGCCTAAAAATTACTTTAACAGTATGGACTATGTTCGCACCGGAACGACCATTTCACTTCTACCCGATGCCGCGTACTATGAAAAGTACCCGGACAGTGACACCAACCAGTTTGTTCATCACTTGCATCAGCCTTACCTGTATCTGCTCGATAAACTGGATTATCCGACCGAGTAATTATTCGGCACGTTCGTCTCTCCAGATTTGCGTTTTGGTGATCTCCCCACTAAAATCCGGACATTTGCCATCTCCGGCACCGGTGAATCCGCCATCGGGAGCGCACACTTCGTTGCATTCGGTATCGTATAAGAAGTTGAACTGATCACAGCAGGGCGAGGTAAAGTAATAATACGTGTGTCCGTCCACCTCCCATTTCCAGACTTCCGCGGGTGGATTTTGCAGCGGAGCGGCTTTGGCATTTTGGATGTGATTTTCAACGCAGGCCGGAAGTCCGTTCTTATGACAAGAGGCAACTGAAAATCCTGTCAGGAGGATCAACGCCAGGAATAGTGTTTGTAATTTCATGGTTCCCGTTTTTAGAAAAACATTCCGCGAATCGTTTTGTGCGTTTTTTTTAATTACCCAATCGGATGAATGCAAAAAAAGCCACCGGTCCTCAGACGCGATGGCTCACCATAATTAAACTTATTAGTCTTATTGATCACGCAGATCTTCCATGCTGCGCACATTCGAAAGTGCTTCCTCCACTTCGCGAACCTGGTGCTGCAGTCGGGATTTAACCTGTTCCGGTACGCGCTCGTCGTTAATTACTTCACGGTAATTCTCTACGCTTGCTTTTTCCCCGCGAATACACTCTTCGAGCGTAGCTTCGCTGTTGTCTTTTGAAAAGGTAGATTTGATATCCATCCATGTGCGGTGAAGCGCTCCGGCCGCACTACCGCGCTCTTTCGGAGAACCATTCAGTCCGCGAATTTCAGAATCCAATTCACTTGCGAAACGGGAACGTTGTCCTGCGCGCTCGTGGAAAAAGTTTTTCAGTGCGGGTTCTTTCACATTATCTGCTGCATTCTCGTACCCGTTGAGGGCATCGTAATTTTTTTCAAGTAATTCGTTCAGTGCGTTTACTGTATGATCCTGATTGCTCATTTCTTATTGTATTTAATGGGTTAATAATCTGGGAAGAGGAAAGACAGATATCGTGCCTTTCCAGCTATTTACCAGGTATCTCACTGAAATAAAGAGGTTTATAATCAGATGCCTCGGGAAATGTTTTGTGGCAAACGGTATTTTTTTGTACATAGTGAGTAGCCGGATACTCAGTTTCCAAATCAAAATGACGGATTTCCCTCGGGATCGTGCAATGGAAACAGAATTGCAGTTTCACTCATGAACTCATTCATAAAATTAAATAGCTATGCATCCGATCAAAAAAAATTCTGAAAACAACCCGACAAAGCCGGTCCGCAAGACCGATAAAGCGGATGAACCGGCCACGCCGAAAAAACGTAAAAAAGAGCATGAGCAGGATATTCATCACGACCCTGACCTGCACGGATATAGTAAGTCGCCGACAATCCTTCCGACAGAAAAAGGAAACAAGCCGCTATAAGCGAATTGATACCTTTCGTAAATAACTGAATAATAGTGTTTTTACTCTATTTTAACAAATTTAAATAAATATATTTACCATGGTAAATATATTTTACGGATATTTGTCGGGTAATTCAATTAAGAAACAGTTTAAAATTCAATAATTATGGAAACAGCGGTAAAAACAACCTGGAAAATCGACCCGACACACTCGGAAGTACAATTTAAGATCCGTCACCTCGTCATTTCGACCGTGACAGGCCAATTCTCAGAGTTCGAAGGAAGCCTGGAAAGTGAAAGCTCCGATTTCAGCGATGCAACCTTCCATTTTTCGGCAAAAGTTGCAAGCATTTCAACAAACAATACAGATCGCGACACGCACCTGCGCTCAGCTGATTTCTTCGACGCCGAAAATCACCCGGAACTTCAGTTTCATTCAACGCGTGTTGAAAAATCAGGTGATGATTACACCATTCACGGGGATATGACAATTAAAGGTGTTACCCATCCGCTTACACTGAAAGCCGAACTCGGAGGTGTGGCAGATGATCCGTACGGGCAAACCAAAGCCGGATTTGAAATTACCGGGAAAATTAACCGCAAAGATTTCGGACTTACCTGGAGTGCTGTAACCGAAACGGGCGGCGTTGTGGTAAGCGATGAAGTAAAATTAATTGCAAACGTGCAGTTTGTAAAACAGGCTTAAGGAACAAAAGCTTTTTTCAATAGTCTATATATGGCCGTCTCATGAATGGAGGCGGCTATTTTTTTGTCCACTTTTATCCGTTTCCCAGCCGTTCCCGAACGGCTTCCTGGTAACTTTCCCCGATCGGGATCTCCTGCTCATCGATCAGAAGCGAATTCCGCCGAACAGCTGACACTGCATTCCAGGAAACCATGTACGATTTGTGGACGCGCATAAAACGATCGGGTAGCAATTCCTCAAGCGCCTTCAGCGTAATGCGGATCGTGAGTGGTTTGGCTTCTTTTAAGTGGATCTGCACATAGTCGCGCAATCCTTCGATCCAGGTGACCTGGTCAAAAACCACTTTTTGCATGCTGTAACCGGCGTTCAGGAACAGGTAATCCGGGGAAGCGACATTCGCTTCCTGCGCATTTCGCAAGTCGTGAATCGATTTCGCTTTGTTGCAGGCTTTCACAAAACGTTCGAGTGAGACAGGTTTCAGCAAGTAATCGACCACATCGAGTTCGTACCCTTCGAGCGCGTATTGTTTATAGGCAGTTATAAAAATGACGAGTGGTGCTTCCGGGAGCGTTCGCAGGAATTGCAGGCCGTTGAGTCCCGGCATCTGGATATCCAGAAATATCAGGTCTATCTTTTCCTTGCTCAGGATCTCTCCGGCTTCGAACACATTTTCACACGTTCCCTTCAGGCTCAAAAAGGGCACGCGTGCAATGTTGTCGGCCAGCAGGTCGAGTGCCAAAGGTTCATCGTCGATCGCGAGGCAATTCATGAGTTTAACTTTAATTTCAGGTTCACACGGAAGAAACCGTCCATCGCGTCCAGGTCGAGCGCGTGATTTCCCCCGTAAAGTAATCCGAGCCGGCGCCGCACGTTCGCAAGCCCGATACCAGGCGTTTCATCGCGACTCGTTTCCTGATTCTGCTCAAAACGGTTGCGAATCCGGAAATGCAGTTCATGATCGCGCTCCTCGAGTTCAACAACGATCTCTCCCCTGTCTGAAAGTCCGGTTCCGTGTTTAAACGCATTTTCAACAAAAGGTATGAGCAGCATCGGTTCGATCTGCGCATCTTCGTTTTCAATGTTGATCGCTACGTGCATCGACACATTTTTCCCGAAGCGTTGCAATTGCAGATCCATGTGACCCCGAAGGTATTCCACTTCACGACCAAGACTCACTTTTTCATTTTCGGATTCGTAAAGCATGTAATGCAACAGGGCAGAAAGTTTCAGCAGCGTATCTTCGGTTTCCTCGCTTTTCAGACGCACCATGGCCACAATGTTATTGAGTACGTTAAAGACAAAATGCGGACTGATCTGGGAACGCAGAAAGGACAGTTCGCTGCGCAGATTTTCTTCCTGTTTGCGCAGTTCATTTTTCTCGCGACGCGTGCGGTCCTGCAGGAACCAGTATACCAGGCTCACGGTGATCACCAGGAAAAAGGTCGAAAGATTGAAACGCACCGAACGCATGAGCACAAAGGGTTTCGAATGGATCAGCAATTTAAAAAAGATGCTGTGTATACCCAGGTGAACCAGGAACAATAAAAGTACCGCAAGTGCGTACCACAGGTATTTGCCTTTGCTGAAAAGCCGTGGCACCAGTACCCGGGCATTGAAATAAAAAATAATGATCCAGCTGACAAATGTTTTAATGTACAGGTTAAAGAATTCCTGCTCATCTTTTTCCGGAAGCTGATGATTTCCCCGTTTCTCGGCATCCAGCAGAAAGGGAAGAAAAAAGACGAAGACCCAGGCAGCAATGTGAATAAGTGCCTTCAAGCTGTCATTTCCGTTTAAACGCCTGATCATTCGCATGAAAATACGCTTTTATTCGGGAATTGATTCTCCGGTACCGTCACTTTTTCGTCGGAACAACACGGCATCTACCTTCCCGAAGTTGTAGGAAACGTTAAGCCGAAGCTGTTGCGGATTGCTGATACGTCGGTAAACCTGGTCGAAATAATCACTGTGCGAATAGATCGTATTGTAGCGCGTGCGGAAAATGTCGCTCATACTCAATGTCACCGCCAGTTTATTCTTCAGGAAACTCTTTTTCAGGGCGATGTCGATTGAAAAATAATCGTCGATATATCCCTGTGACGAACTCTGCGCCTGCATGTTGGGCGGACCACCGGAATCGCGCCCGCCGGAACCGGATGCACTGTTGGTGCGCGACTGGTACATTCCGCTGAGTTGCAGACTGAAATCATTCTTAAACCGAAAATTGCTGTTGATCTTTGCAAATCCGCTCCACAAGGCCTGTGTTCCGGCGGCGTTTACCTCGTCCGAAACGTTGACACGGCTATTGTAAATGTTGACATTTGAAGTCAGTTCCCACCACTTGAAAAGGCTGTTCTGAGCCGTAATTTCAAAGCCTCCGTTGTAACTGGAATTGGCATTTATATACGAATTGATCAGCTGCCCGTTCTCGTCTTCGTAAATATAGCGTGTAATGAGGTTATTCGAATAGCGGTAATACGTGGAGAACATCAGCGTATGTCCTTTTTTGAACTGCTTCATATAGCTTAATTCGAGTGCCTGAGTGAATTCAGGGACCAGCGATGCGTTTCCCCGACTGATGTTAAACTTATCCGTGGAATCGGTAAAGGGAATCAATTCCCGAAAATCCGGACGATTGACACGGCGGGTATAACTGAGTTGAATGTCCTGGTTGCCTTTCAGTTCCCGGGAGAGAAACAAGGTGGGAAACAGGCTGAGTGGAAAAGCATTGCTAAACTGTTCATCGACAAGCGTCAGTTTGCCCTGGTAACGCGAACTTTCTGCCCGCAATCCTGCTTTGTATCCGAATTTACCGACTTTTCCGGAAACGGAAGTATAGGCGGCGTACACCTGGTCACTGTAATCGAAATTGGAAGTCGGTGCGTAGACCTGCACATAGTCCTGGACGGAATCACGGTAATAGAAATTGTTATTGATGGTGGAGCGGCTTCGAAGTGCTGCCCGCAAACCTGCTTCCAGCTTCACGGTTTTAAACGGAATTACGTAATCGGTCTGCAAAATCAGGTTTCGGTTCGTACCGCCTCCCTCGATCTTTTGCCTGATCAGGTCCGTAGAGCTACCCTGTGCATTGGTCGTGGAGTAATTCGACAGGAAGTCATTGGTACCTGAAAAGTAATTGGCATCGAGCGTCCATTCTTCACCTTCACGCTTCAACAGTTGTTTGAGTCCGAAGACCAGGCCGGTATTGTTCATAGACCGGTCGGATTCGGAATTCCGGGATGAATAAGTGGTCGTCGTGTAGGTATTGAACAGGCTGTCGGTCGTATAATCCTGCGTGGAAACCGAACCGCGGGATCCGAGCATTTTCACACCGGAGAGTGAAAGCGTGAGTTTATTGGTAACCAGGTAATCAAGACCGAAACGGGCAAAAACCATCCCCCCGTTGTTACGGTCCTGATTTTCCTGGTTTAGAATGGCAGCTGCTATGCCATCCTCATAATTGGTGCGGTCGACGGAGCCATAAGTTCTCCGATTATCGAGCCGGCCGTTCAGGCCGATATTGAAATTGATCTTATTTTGACGGACGTTAAAGTTCGAACCGAAGTTGGCCGAGCCGTAGCTGTCCACCCCGGCACGCACGTTTCCGTTATAGCCGGTTTTCTTGTTCTTTTTCAGGACGACATTGAGAATTCCGCCGCCCCCGCCGCCCGACGCATCGTATTTCGAGGAAGGATTGGTCATGATCTCCACACTTTCAATAGCATCTGCCGGGATCTGATCCAGCGTGAGCGTTGTGGGCCGTCCGTCCAAAAAGATCTGCGGAGAACTGTTTCGCATGGTCACGTTTCCGTCTATATCGACGTTTACGCTGGGCACATTGCGCATGACGTCAACAGCAGTTCCTCCTTCGGAAACGGAATTCTGCCCCACATTGAATACTTTTTTGTCGATGTCCAGCCGCATGGAATATTCCATGGCCGTAACGGTTACCTCATCGAGGTCCTGCGCAGACTCGGGCATGGTGAGTTTCCCGAGATCAATTTCAGCTTGCGGCTGTATGGTCAGTTCCTGTTCAAAGTCCGTAAACCCGATTGCCGAAATGCGTAAAAGCAGGTTTGGCTTCCAGGTGAGTTCCTCGAAACTGAATTCCCCGTTATTTTCGGTGA
Organism: uncultured Flavobacteriales bacterium; assembly: GCA_964389755.1. GTDB lineage: Bacteria > Bacteroidota > Bacteroidia > Flavobacteriales_D > Crocinitomicaceae > JBBSUQ01. The sequence goes on from CAYMEW010000007.1 coordinate 87,272, forward strand.
GCGTTCCTTTGTAGAGCAGGGTTTTGGTAGTTCCTGAAGAATCTCTGGCCCTTTGCATCAGCAACACATTGGCAAAGGGAACCGTTTCACCCTGTGCGTCGAGAACCTTTCCGAAGAGGTGTACCTGGCTATTCCCGGCACCTCGCGACGCTCCCGACGGTGGAATTTGGGCAAACACCACCGTCTGGAACATCAAAACAAAAACCATTAAAAATCGCGGCATTAGAGATCTTTTATACCAAATGTAGCCGCTCTTAAACGATTATTTCTTCAATTGTGGCAAACCCCTAAAACTTTGCGACGAACCGGTCAGATTCACACTTTTATAACATTCCTTTGAAATCTCCTGCAGTCAGTCGCAGGTTGAGTTCAGCGGTTTTTTGTTGGAGTTGCGCCTGCAGGTAACGTGTTTGTGCTTCGATAATACTAAACTGGAATTCGCGCAATTCAAGGTCGGTGAGCGCCCCGTTCATATAGGCATTCTTTGCTATTTCGAAATTAACGCCTGCCTGATCAATGTTCTGTTGCTCGAGTTCGAGGTTGCGAATCGCCCATTCGTAGGTATTGTAGGATTTTCGAAGTTCGGACGCAACAAATAACTCCTCGTCGGCGAGTTGTAGTTCCGCATTCTCGATCTGCAATTCATTATTCTTCAGCGTCGTGTAAGTTGACAGGTTGTTCAGAATGTTCCAGGTGAGGTGAAATCCAACTCCTGGACCGATGGAACGATTCGAGTTGAGCACACCGATCTGGCTTTCCGAACGTGAAAACTGGTACTGTGCATAGAAACTCAGTTGCGGGAAGTAGTATGACCGTGCTTCTTTACGCTCCTGTTCGCGTACGGCGATGTTGGCCTTGTTGATCAGGATATTCGTGTTTTGTGCGCGCGCACTTTCAAGCAAACGACTCCATTCTAACTGTTGGATATCCCGAAGATCGCCCGTAACCTCAAAATCCGAATCCTGTGGCATGCCGAGCATGTAATTAATGGTTGCCTTGCTGTTCTCGATCTCCTTCAGGTTATTGATAAACACCGAACTGTCCGCAAACAGGTCGAGGCGGGCCTGTACGAGTTGTACTTCCGAAGCGGCACCGAGTTCACTTTTGAGACTGAGCTGATCATAGCGGGCACGACTCAGTTCGATGCTTTGCCGGTAAATGCTGTCGAGCGACTGCAACTGGAGCAAGGTGTAATACTGCACGGAAACCTGGTAGATCTTCATTTCCATATCGGCGCGCAGGTTCATCGTGGCGATGTCCTCCTGCAGATCGAGGCGTTTATCAACTGCGAACATCCGGAACCCGTCAAAGAAGGTCCAGTTGAGCATGGCAGATGCGGTAAGCGAAGTATTTTTCGCTGCATTGGCCTCATTAACCTGTCCTGAGAAGAATACCTGCCGGGTATTGTAGGCACTCCAGTAACGGTCGGCATTCACGATGATTGTCGGCAGATAGCCTGCATTTCCGGGATTGTTGTTGTTTTCGGCCACGACGATCTCATTGCGCAGGATGCGGATCCCGTAATTGGATTCGAGCAACTTGCCGATCATCTGGTCGAGCGTGTAGTTTTGCTGTGTCTTTCCTGAAAAGGGAAGACATGCAAATATGAGGAGGATGAAAAGCGGATGCTTACTGAGCTTTTTCATGTTTGGTTTTCTTGGAGGTGATGTAAATGTAGAGCCCCGGGATGACGTAAAGTGTCAAAATGAGTGAGAACGAGAGTCCGCCCACAATGGAAATACCCATCGGTATACGACTGGTGGAAGCGTCCCCGAGTGCCAGTGCGATGGGCAATGCGCCGAGCACTGTTGCGAGTGAAGTCATCAGGATCGGGCGGAACCTTTTAGAGGCTGCATCAATGATCGCTTCTTTTACGGAAAGCCCGTCTTCTTTACGCTGGTTGGCAAATTCCACGATGAGAATCCCGTTTTTAGTTACGAGTCCGATCAGTACGATGATCCCGATCTCCGAGAAGATGTTGAGCGTTTGTCCGAACAGCCAGAGTGACAGAATCGCTCCTGCGAGTGCAAGGGGCACGGTGAGCATGACGATCAGCGGATCGGCGTAGCTTTCAAATTGTGCTGCGAGTACCAGGTAAACGAGCACGAGGGCCAACAGGAATGCGAAGAGCACACTGCTTCCGCTCTCTGCAAATTCTTTAGAACTTCCGGCGAGGGAGGTTGAAAAATCCTCCGGTAAAACATCATCGGCGATGCGATCCATGGCTTCGATACCGTCACCAACGGTCTTGCCTTCTGTTGGGTTCGCCGAAACAGTAGCCGAAACGTAGCGGTTGTAGCGGAACAACTGGGGCGGACTGGATTCATTGGAAACATCGATCACGTTGTCGATCGGGATGAGCAGGCCGTCTTTGTTGCGCACCTGGATCTCCCGCAGGTCGGACGGATCGTCGCGTTTGTCTTTCCGGGCCTGTCCGATCACCTCGTACTGCTTTCCGTCTTTGATGAAGTAGCCAAAGCGCTGACCGGAGAAATAAAGCTGCAATGCCTGGGCAACGTCCATTACGCTGACGCCCATTTGCATGGCTTTTTCGCGGTTGATTTCCACGCGCAGTTCCGGTTTATTGAACTTCAGGTCCACATCGGAAACCTGGAATGAGGGATCGTCCGATACACGCTGCATGAATTTCGGGAGCACTTCCTTCATCTTCTCGAGGTTCGGCGCCTGCAACACGTACTGAACCGCCAGTCCGCCACCGCGCGATCCGCCAATGGTCTGTTCCTGTACAATGAACGAACGGGCGAAATTGTAATCTTTCAGCTTCGGCGTAAGCCATTCAACGACATCCTGTTGAGAGCGTTCTCGCTGATCTTTCGGCTTCATGGTTACGCGCACAAAACCGGAATTGACCGAAATGGAAGCTCCGAAACCGGGCGACGTTACGGCCAGTACGGATTCTGTACCCGGAAGTGTGTCGACGAGGTCAATGAGTTTCATCTGGTAATCATCCATGCTTTCGAAGGAAGTTCCTTCCGGTGCGGTGGACATGATCCGGTAACGTCCCTTGTCTTCGAGCGGGGCCAGTTCCGTCTGAAGTTGTAATCCCAGTCCGATCATTACTACCAGTGAAATGAACATCAGGATAAATGCCTGCCAAGGGCGTTTCATGAATCGCGTGAGTGTGTTGCGGTACCCGTTGATCAATCCTTCGAAGAACTTCTCGGTGGTGCGGTAGAAACGCGAACGTTTTTCGGTCTTCCGCAGGAGTCGTGAGCTCATCATCGGGGTCAGCGTGAGTGAAATAAAGGCCGAGATCACGACCGAACCGGCCACCACAACCCCGAATTCGCGGAACAGGCGCCCCGTGAGACCTTCCAGGAATATTACCGGCAGGAACACGGCGGTAAGGGTAATGGTCGTTGAGATAATGGCGAAGATGATCTCTTTCGATCCTTTATGCGCTGCTTCTTTGGGTTCAATTCCCTCCTCAACCTTTGCGTAGATGTTTTCCATCACCACGATCGCATCATCGACGACGAGCCCTGTAGCGAGTACAATTGCAAGCAGGGTGAGGATGTTGATCGAAAAGCCCGAAATGTACATGATGAAAAAGGTACCGATGAGCGAGATCGGGATGGCAATGATCGGGATGAGCGTGGTTCTCCAGTCTCTCAGGAAGAGGAAAATGATCAGTACAACGAGTCCGAAGGCAATGAGAATGGTTTCTTCCACTTCGGAAATGGCCTTACGGATGTTCTCGGTGGTATCGAGTGCCACACCGAGCACGATGTCTCCGGGAAGGTCTTTTTTGATCTCATCGACGCGTTCGTAAATGGCATCAACGATCTCGATGTAGTTGGCTCCCGGCTGTGGGTTTACCGCTACCCCGATCATCGGGATACCGTGATTTCCGCGAAGCAGTGTTCGTTCATTAAGCGGGGACAGTTTGGCAACCCCGATGTCGCGCAGCTTAATGATCTTTCCATCGCGCTGTGTGATGATCATGTTATTGAACTCTTCTTCTGCGGTAAGCCTCCCGAAGGTCCGGATGGTCAGTTCCACGTTATCTCCCTCGATCCTTCCGGAGGGAAGCTCCACGTTCTGAGATTGCAGGGCACTGCGCACGTCGGTAGCTGTAATTCCGTAACCCGCCATTTTTTCGGGACTTAGGTTCAGCTTCATGGAGTATTTCTTTTCTCCCCAGATGCGAATCTGACTGATCCCCTGGATGGTTTGAAGGCGTTCTTTAAAGACGTTGATCCCAAGGTCGGTGAGTTCCAGCAGGTCCCGTTTATCACTTTGAACGGTGAGGGAAAAGATCGTTTCGGCGTTGGCATCCGACTTTGCAACGATCGGCGGATCGGCGTCTTCGGGGAGGTTCCGGATCGCACCGGACACTTTGTCGCGCACATCATTGGCAGCCGCGTCGAGGTCCATGGAAAGGTCGAACTCCACGGTAATGGTGCTTCGCCCGTCCGAACTTACGGAGCTTAGCGTTTGGATTCCGGCTACGCCGTTAATGGACTCTTCGAGCGGTTCGGTAATCTGCGATTCGATCACATCGGCGTTGGCCCCGTTGTAGTTGGTAGTCACGGTGATGATCGGCGGATCGACGGATGGAAATTCACGTACACCGAGAAAATAGAACCCGATGAACCCGAAGATCACCACGATGATGGAGAGCACCGAGGCAAGTACCGGGCGATTAATGGATGTCGATGCTATATTCATTTCGTTACGCTTTTAATTTCCACAGGCATGCCCGGCCGCACGGAAAGGAGTCCGGATGTCAGGATGGTATCACCTGTTTTCAGCTGACCGGAAACCTGTACTTTATCGGCTGTTCGAATCCCCGTTTCGACGGATACTTCGCTTACCTTTCCATCGCGGATCACGAGTACCTTTTGTCCTTTCAGTACGGGTATCACGCATTCGGCGGGAACCATCCAGGCATCTTTTTCGGTACCGAGGTCGACGTTCACCTTCACAAATGCACCGGGGATGAGGCTTCCGGTATTTTTCATCTGTGCACGGATACGGAACATGCGCGAATCCTGATCGATCAGCGGTTCAAAAGCATACACGGAAGCGTGGTACTCGTTGGTATCGCGCTCGCGTGTGAAACGGACATCCTGCCCTTCTTTCACAAGCGGTGCATACATTTCGGGGATGGAAAACTCGACCTTGATGGGATCGTCCTGCACCAGCGACGCAATAGGCGTGGAAGTGGTAATGTACGCACCTTCACTGACCTGGCGTAAGCCGATGCGTCCGCTGAACGGTGCGCGGAGTGATGCTTTTTCGATTTGAGTATTGACGAGGTCTATTTGAGCCTGAACAGCGGACAGTGCCGAAGAAGATTTTTCGTATTCTTCCAGGGTAATTGCCTTGCCACCGAGGAGTGCTTTTTTCCGGGCCTCGTCTTTCTGTGCGAGTGCGAGGTCCACCTGGTATTGTTTACGTTGTGCGCGAAGAATATCGGTATCGAGTTCGAGCAGGAGTTGTCCTTTGCTCACGTGCTGACCTTCTTTGAATAGTATCCGGTTGATGCGGCCGTTGGTTTCGTTGTAGAGCATTACTTCTTCGCCGGGGATGATCGAACCGGGAACTTCTATGACGCGTGGAATGTCTTCCGGAGCGAGTTTATACACTTCGACCTGCATAACAGGCGGTGCCTCATTGGACGTTTGTTGTTCCTTTTCCCCGGAACAGCCGGCCAGTATCAGTGTTGCAAAAAATACGACTCTTTTCATACGTTTCTTTTTAGTAAGCCTCCGAATCTTCGTAAGGCAGTTCGGTAATTGCTTCCGTTAAGTTTTTAAGGTTTGTAAAAAACGGTTCCCGTTCATTTTCCGGAAGAAAAGAAAGGAACAGTTCATTGGCCTGGCGCATCAGTTCTTTGATGTGTTCACCCCACTTGTTTCCCTCCTCCGTGAGCCTGAGCAGGTGCTCGCGCCGGTCAGAGGGATTTACGGTACGTTCCACGAGTCCGCGTTCGCAAAGACAGTCGATGATGCGCACCATACACACCTTGTCGTGCATCAGGTGGTTCGCCAACTGCTGCTGGTTTATGCAGCCATTGTTCTTTGAAATAATGTACAGCGGAATAAAGTGTTTGGCTACCGGCGTGTCTTTTAACTGCACCGATATGATCCCCGCATACCTTTTTGACAATAATGAAAAGAACTTTCCGAGTGCAAAGAATTCCATGCTTTCAAATTAGTTAACAAAGCTAACTATTCGCAGATTTAACCATTAATGCCTGCGCTATTTTAATTAAAAATTAACAAATTGTGCCACGGGATGGAGCGTAGTCCCGAGCAACACACCTGTAACAACCCTTATTGTGCGAGGATGTTCTGCCGGAATTCAAATACTTCTAAAATCATGTTTTAATTTTAACACATTGTTTGAAACAGGTACATATAATACAGTATCATTACTTGTGCTATACTCATGCTATACTTGTGCTATATACCTGAAGTGCTTCTCCCTGCGGTCGAGGACTTCAGGTTTCAGTGTGAGGGTGGAGTGTGGAGTGTAGAGTGTGGAGTGTGAGTTTTGAGTGTGAGAGTGATCGCGCAGCACTTCTCCCTGCGGTCGAGGACTTCAGGTTTTCAGTGTGAGTGTGGAGTGTGGGCGTGGACACGTGTGGGACATTCGCGACAGAAGCAGAAACAGAAACAGAATGATCCCGGAAGTACTTCTCCCTGCGGTCGAAGACTTCGGGATTTCAGTGTGAGTGTGGAGTGTGGACACGTGTGGGACGTTTGCGGCAGAAGCAGAATGAGAATGATCCCGCAATACTTTTTCTCCCCCTCCTAGAGTGGGAATTGCCGCGGAATTGCATGGTGTAGGTACATGGTTAGGCTTCGGAAGAACGGTTTTGCTGTATATAAAGTTTATTGTATCCTACTTTTTCCCATTACAGCAAAAAGTAGCAAAAAGTGCTAGCGCTGCGTTGCAGCTGCCACCCAACAGGCATTTGTTCCGGAACATTTTACCAAACTTTCCGCCTGAGGGCGGATTCGGACAAGGTAAAAGTTCTGCGGAACTGCATGCGTTGGGTCCCGGCAGCTTCCACTAAGGCGCGGTGTAAGCACATGCAGATTGCTTCGAATTGGAGCTTATTGTGTGTAGGGAGTTATTGCAGGGTGTAAAGTACGCGGTGAGGCTTCGGGTTTTCAGTGTGAGTGTGGAGTGTAGAGTGTGAGTGTGAGTCGGTGGACACGTGCGGGCACGCGTAGGATACTCGCGCCAGCATCAGAAGCAGAAGCGTGTGGCTTGTTTGTGACAGAGATTGTTTTATCTTTATTCCGCAATCAGGAATATGGATTATTCGGAAGACAAATTCAGGGAACACCTGCAACAGCTTGTACGGGCAAACGAACTGGACAGTGACCGTCCGCTGAGCCCGGATGAACTCAAAGAACTCGCGCTTTCCATGGGACTGAGCGAGACGCAGTGGCTTGCCCTGTTAAAAAAGGCGGACGAGCAACTCGAGCAGGCCCGCGGGCACATGCGTGTGCGGAATTATTCGGAAGCGATCCGTTGCGCGGAGGAGGCCACGGCCATTAACCCGTACATCCCGGACGGGAACGCGATCCTGGCGCAAAGTTATTTGCAACTCGGTCTTGAACAGGATCACGACGAATTCCTGCTGCGCGCCTCCCAGTGTGCCCGGATGGAACTCAAAAACGATCCGCAGGACCGCACGGCCATGAATGTCTTAAGCGCGCTGGAACACAAACACTCGGAAGGAAAGTTCAATTTCCGGCTGATCAAAACGGTTTCGATCGCCTGTGCGATCGTTGCAGTGATCTTCGTGGTTATTTACCTCATCGCCGGACGCACAAGTCGTACGGAAACCGAGCGGATCATCGAGCAACATGAAGCAGCACGGGCACCCTCTTCCGCTGAAGTCGAACGCGCAAAACAGATTTACCTGCAGGCGGTTCGACGGAGGAATGACCACCTGCGTACACTTGCCCCGAAATTTCCACCTGTTAACCGGGAACTGATCCGGGCACTCGACCGCTACGATTACAACAATCCTTCTCAATCCGAAGGGGAAGTGCTTTTGCTGAGCGGTAAACTGCGTAATTCAGGAAAACTGACTCAGGCAGACGAAGTTAACCTGGATGGAGATGCCAACCGCATTTCGACCGAAAAAATGCGCTGGATCAATGCGATATCTGCCTATAACGAAGCTGTGGAACGATCCGGAAACGGCACACCGATGTCTTACCCCGAATGAAAAATATGCTTAGATACATTTTGCTGCTCAGTACCTGCCTTTTGATGCAGCGAGCCAGCGCCCAGCAGTCAGTTGATCACATTTACAACCCGAAAACGGAAGGGAACGGCTATGTTTCGAATGCCGACGGAATATTGAGTCAGACAACCGTGAACCGGTTAAATAAGATCCTGGCCGACCTGGAGCAAACAGATAGTTTCCAGGTAGCGGTGGTTTGCGTGAACAGCATCGGCAACGAGGTTCCGAAGGATGTGGCCACTACCCTTTTCAATTCCTGGGGCCTCGGGCGGGCCGGCTATGACGATGGTTTACTGATCTTACTCGTAAAAGACCAGCGCCGGATCGAATTCGAAACCGGTTACGGAACGGAAAGCGTACTGAGTGATGCGCGCGCATTCGAGATCCAGCAGGAAGACATGTTGCCGTATTTCCGGGAGGGTGACTACGACCAGGGGATTTTAAACGGCGTTGAAAGTACGGCGCGTTTTCTCAGCGGGAAGAAACCGGAATCGCGTGGGGAAGCCGGAAATTACTACCAAGACTACACACAAAGTGCGGACGATGATGCGCTGTATTCTGAAATCGAGGAAAGTCAGAACGCACGCCTGTGGAACACCATTCTGATCATTTTGGGCTGGCATCTTGTGGGTGTACTCCTGTTCCTGATCTGTTTATTTGTGGTGCGCTTTACCCGCGATCCTTACGGAAAATACCGTCGCATCCGGTTGTTCCAGGCCTGGGTCTGGGCGATCGTTTTCCCGTTGACGCATATCTTCATTGTGCTCTTGACGCGGCGCCTGATGAATCGTTACCGGAACATGGTGCGTTTTTCGGGGAAAACGGGTGAGATCATGCACAAACTGACGGAGGCGGAAGAAGACGCTTACCTGAAAAGCGGTCAGATCGCCGAGGAACTGGTAAAAAGCGTGGACTACGATGTCTGGAAGACTGAGAACAGCGACGACCTGCTCGTTTTGCAGTATCGTCCGTTGTTTTCCGCGTATTCATCCTGCCCGAAATGCCGGTACCGCACCTGGAAAAAAGACTTCGACCGTATCACGATCCCACCGACCTACGTGAGTCCGGGTGCCGGCGAACGCCAGTATAGCTGCACACATTGCAAACACGTGAGCCACATGCGTTATTACATCCCAAAACTCCAGCGGTCAAGCAGTACGCGTAGCGGTTCCGGATGGCGCGGAAGCAGTTCGGGAAGTGTCGGAGGCGGCAGTTTCGGAGGCAGTTCGGGCGGTTCCTGGGGAGGCGGGCGCTCCGGTGGTGGTGGTGCCGGGAGTTCCTGGTAAGTGAAGTTTTCTTCCCTGAACTAATTTAGGAATACAAGCCTAACAAAAGTTAAATATTTACCAGGGTAAATAAATTGCGTATCTTTGTATTAAAATACATGATATGCAAGTTGTAAAACACACATCCGGAACGCGTGGCATGGCCAATCACGGCTGGCTCAACGCCAAACATTCATTCAGTTTTGCGAACTGGTACAACCCGGACCGCATCCATTTCGGCGCACTTCGTGTACTGAACGACGACATCATCGCGCCGGGTATGGGTTTCGGGACACATCCGCACGACAATATGGAGATCATTACGATCCCCCTGAAAGGTTCGCTTGCGCACAAGGATTCGATGGGACATTCTTCGGTGATCCGCCAGGGCGAAGTACAGGTCATGAGTGCCGGGACGGGTATCCAGCACAGTGAGTACAACGCCAGTGAAAGTGAAGCGATCAATCTTTTCCAGATCTGGATCTTTCCGAATAAACGCAATGTTGAGCCGCGTTACGACCAGTTTCGCATCGACGAATCCAAAATGCACAATGATTTCCTGCAACTCATTTCCCCGGATGAATCCGGTGAAGGTTCCTGGATCCACCAGGATGCCTGGCTTTTTATGGCTGAAGCAGATGCTGAAAAAACGCTCGAATACAAACTGCACAAACCGGGCAACGGTGTGTACGTTATGAACATTTCAGGTGCATTCGAAGTTGCGGGAGAACAACTGAATATACGCGACGCCGCCGGAATCTCGGAGACCGACTCAATTACGATCAAGACTTCGGAGAAGAGCCGTTTGCTGCTGATCGAAATCCCTATGGAATTTTAATTAAATACAATGAATAATAAGATCATCGACAACCTTAACTGGCGTTATGCCGTTAAAAAATACGATCCGTCGCAAAAGATCAGCGACAGCGACCTGCAAACCATCCGTGAGGCGATCCGTTTGTCTCCGAGTTCCATGGGACTTCAGCCCTACAAAGTGCTGTTCATCGAAAACCCGGAGGTTCGTGCGAAATTGCGTGAAAAGGCATTTAACCAGACGCCGGTCACGGAGGCTTCATACGTCGTTGTCTTTGCCGTTTACTGCGAACTGGGCGACAAGCACGTACAGGATTACATGGAAACGATCGCAACGACCCGAAACGTGGAGCGTTCGGCGATTGCCGGATTTGAACAGGCCGTGAAGGGCGCCATCGAACGTATGCCCGAAAAGGAAATGCAGCAGACCTGGGCAGCCAAACAGACCTACATTGCGCTGGGCAACCTCCTGCACACCTGTGCTGCTTTGAAGATCGATGCGACGCCGATGGAAGGCTTCGACGCGGATGGCTTCGATGAAATACTGGGGCTTGAAGCGCAAAACCTGCATACAACCGTAATCTGTACGATCGGTTACCGGCACGCGGAGGACAGTTTCCAAAACCTGACAAAGGTTCGCAAACCGGAAGAAGAACTTTTCGAACTAATCTGACGATACGCAACAACAACCTGTTCGCCCGCCTTCCGGCGGGCGAACTTTTTTTAGCGCACCGGATATCCGTGCATCCCTGATATATACCTTTGCCGCATGAACAAGGGAATCCTGTATATGATCCTCTCCGGCCTGGCCTTCGTGCTGGTGAACTTTTTCGTAAAGGCGCTCGGACATCCCGAAAACTTCTCTCTCATCCCGGGTTTACAGGCTTATCCTGCACACGAACTCGTCTTTTTCCGTTCGGTGATCTCTTTTGCGATCAGCCTCTACATCATCAAACGCCGCCGTTTGCCTGTTCTCGGCAACAATAAAAAGTGGCTGATGATCCGCGGGGTTACGGGCATGATCGCGCTGACGCTTTTTTTCTATACACTACAGGCACTACCGCTTGCCATTGCATCGACTGTGCAGTACCTGGCTCCCCTGTTCACCGTATTGCTTGCCACGCGTATCCTGCGCGAACGCGTTTTACCGGTTCAGTGGTTATTCATCCTGGTATCTTTCAGTGGCATTGTCGTGATTGGCTTAAATGATTTTCTCGCGGCGGACCGCAAAGAATCGATTTCGACGCTGTGGTTACTGGCCGGAATCCTGTCGGCTTTTTTTTCCGGAATCGCTTACAATGCGATTGCCAAACTGCGGGATACGGACACACCGATCAACATCGTGTTGTACTTCCCGATGATCGCCGCTCCGTTGACGGGGATCTGGTGTCTTTTTGACTTTACGTTCCCGGTTGGCATCGAATGGCTGATCCTGCTGATCATTGGTATTTTCACACAGATCGCCCAGGTATTGTTAACCAAGGCATTTCATCACGGAACCGCTTCGCGCATTGCTCCTTTCCAGTACCTGGGTTCGATCTATGCCCTGCTGATCGGGTACTTTATTTTTGACGAGAATCTGTCGCTGATTGCATACGGCGGAATGTTATTAATCCTTGCAGGCATCGTGGGGAATGCACTCTGGAAAATGATCCGCGGAAGGCGGGAACGCCGTTTAGCGGCGAATCAGTAAAGTTTACTGCGTTTGATCAGGTAACGGAGCAGGACCTGTTCGTATCCGTCGTGGATATCAGCCTGCATAAAATCGATACGGTACCCAGCACAGCGCATTTCGATTTCCCGAAAGTATTCGCGAATGGCTTCCGTATATTTCTCCCGGACCTGGGCCGGTTGCAGTTTCATACGTTCACCGCTTTCCATGTCGACAAGTGTGTACGGCCTGTTTTGCAGGTTAAAGTCCAGTTCGGCCTTTCGATCGACCACGTGAAAAACAACTACTTCGTGTTTATTGTGCTTCAAGTGATTAAGCGCGCGGAAAAACTCATCGGTTCGCGAGGGATCGTCGAGGAGGTCCGAAAAGACCACGACCAGGCTGCGTTTGTGGCTCAGTTCGGCAATGTCGTGCAGTGCCTGAACGGCATCCGTTTGTTTTTGCTGTTGTTCGGTATAGTTTACGAGTAGTTTTTCAAGTTCACTATACAGGTACCGGTGATGCAAGGGCGAGGATTTAGCTTCCGTATGGAGTTCGAGTTTGTCTGAGAACAGCGATATACCGATGGCATCACGTTGTTTTTTCAGCAATTCGATCAGGCTTGCAGCTGCGTACACGGCGAACTCGACCTTGGTGAGGCTTCCGTCCTTTGGAAAGAACATGGACCCGGAACAGTCGATAACGACCTGGCAGCGCAGGTTTGTTTCTTCCTCGTACTTTTTTGTAAAGAGTCTTCCGCTTCGCGCATAGAGTTTCCAGTCGATGTGCCTGGTTGACTCCCCTTTGTTATAGAGGCGGTGTTCGGCGAATTCCACTGAGAAGCCGTGGTACGGACTCTTGTGCAAACCGGTTATAAAACCTTCCACGACCTGCTTTGCGAGCAACTCGAGGTTGCCGAAGCGCGCCAAACGTAAACGATCGATCTCTTTATTCATTATCCCGAAGATACGGATTATCCCGTTCCCGATGAATAACGCGACGGATTACAGCATATTGTCCGGAAAAAGTATGGGACGAAAGCCCTTGAATAAAAGGCGGTGAAGACATATAGATTAGAACATAACACGCTGTATTTCAAATACAAAAACACTGAAAAACCATTTCAGGGCGTATTCAGGCCAAGATGAGTCCGCGATCCTGAAAACTTCCCTATTTTTGCCGGATGGAAGAATTCCGTTTTAAAAGTAAAAAGACATTTTACGCGGCCACGGAGGGCGATCGCGATGCCAGCCACCTGATCTATGTTCTGCACGGATACGGACAGCTCGCACAGTATTTCATCCGGAAATTCCTGCCCCTGCCGACTGATACCTACCTCGTTGCCCCGGAAGGCATGCATCGCTTTTACCTGAAGGGAACATCCGGTCGTGTGGGTGCTTCCTGGATGACCAGTCACGAGCGCGAAGACGATATTTCCGATAACATCAGCTGGTTAAATGACCTTCATGCGCAGATCACTGCAAACCGGAGCTACCGGAAGATCAGCGTCATCGGTTTTTCGCAGGGAGGAGCCACCGCCGCCCGTTGGGTTAATGATGGAAAACTCGGAAAGCCGTCCTTCACTTTATGGGCCGCCGTGTTTCCCCCGGATGTTCCTTTCGACACGGAATTTCGCAAAAGGGTTGCCGACCTCCATTTCGTACTGGGAACGGAAGACATGTATTTCCGGGATGCAGAAAAGCGGGAGGAATTGCTTTCCGAACTCCGGGAAGCCGGTGCGCAACTGCATTCGTTCGAAGGGGATCACGATATCGATCACGCCGTATTCACCGGTCTGCTGGCGGAAAGCGAAAGATCGCAGGGGTCTTTGTGAAGGTTTGGCATAATTTCTGATATTTGCAGGATCAAAAAACAATTGAAAACATGAAATATTTAGTATTAGCGCTCGGTTTTATTGCGTTCACTTCATTCGGACAGGATTCGAAGGCACAGGGAATCCTGGATAAATTATCCGCAAAAATGAAGGGATATTCCTCTTTTTACGTGGAATTCAGCGCGACTGTCAAGAATTCTTCAACCGGCGCAAACTCGAGTGAAACCGGAAAAGGATGGGTGAAAGGCAACAAATACTACGCTTCATACGGCGACAATACGATCATTTCGAACGGGATGAAAACCTGGACAGTGGTCAAGGAAGAGAAAGCTGTGTATGAAACGGACGCAAATACTTCTGACGAAGAGTCGATCAACCCGAAAAAACTGATGACCATTTGGGAAAGCGGTTTTAAGAACAAGTACGAAAAGGAAGAATCCCTCAACGGGGAACAGGTACATGTGATCAATCTCTACCCGAAAAATCCGGGTACCGTAAATTATCACACCATCACGCTTTACATTTCAAAGTCGGATAACGAGTTGAAAAAAGCGATCATGAAAATGAAGGACGGAACGATCATGACTTACAACCTGACGAAGTTCCAGCCCAATATCAGCGTGGATGATTCGAAGTTCGTTTTCGATCCGAAGAAATACCCGGGGTACACGGTGATCCGCGATTAATTCCGATACACTAACTGATTTTAATAACCGCTTGCTTTCGGGCAGGCGGTTTTTTTTGTGCAATTCGATTACTTTTACGGCATGAAGTACATGGCACTGCGCAAACGTCACCGGGGTATTCAAATGCTGATCGCCCTGTCCTGCCTAACGCTCGTGAGCGTGCTTTGTCTTCAGTTCACCGACTCGGTTTCTTACCGGGCAGTATCACTGATCTTCCTGCTCTACCTCTCGTTTATTTCGCTTTTCCTGGAAAGTATTACGGTCTTTGTAACGGCGATCCTGGCGGCAATCAGCTGGAACTTCCTGTTCATTCCTCCGGTACTCACCTTTAACATCTACACGACAGAAGACCTGCTGCTGTTCATTCTCTTTTTTGCGATCGCCCTGCTCAACCGGATCTACATGGTTCAACGCACGCGCAACGAACTCAAAGAACTCGAAAAGAAGGAGGACGAAAAGCTCATACGTTTCTACAATACCATCCTTCACTCGCTTTCGCACGAGTTGCGCACACCCATTGCATCGATCATCGGGGGTACGGATACGCTGCGCATGCAGGACGAGCGGCTGAGCGAAGCACAACGCCGGGAATTGCTGGAAACCATCGAATATTCTGCATTGCGACTCAATCACCACGTCGAAAACCTGCTGAACCTGGGACGCATCCAGTCGGGAAGTCTGCTGCTCGATGAACACTGGATCGAACTTCCGGCGCTGGTCGAAAAGCTACTGGCCGACCTGGCCCCTTTCAGCGAAGGACACCCGATCACCACCCACTGTCCGACGCAGGTCTCAGCAATACGAACGGATCACTTCCTGCTGAACCAAATCCTCTTTAACCTGCTGCTGAACGCGTGTCAGCACACGCCCGCAGGAACTTTAATCATGGTGCATTTCGACGTTGCGGAAAAGGCTTTGCTTGTCACCGTTCAGGACACCGGCCAGGGATTTTCCGAAGAGAACCTCAAACGTGCCTTTGACTTCTTTTACCGGCCTGAGCGCTCACGTGCCGGCGGACTTGGTTTGGGGCTGTCGATCGTACGAAACATGACCGAACTGCTCGAAGGGAAGATTGAACTGACTAACGACCGTGAAACTGGCGGAGCAATCTGCCGATTGCGCATACCGGCCGACATTGAAACAAATACCGATACTCATGCAGACCCGCATCCTGATCATTGACGACGAACCACAGATCCGCAAATTACTAAGTATATCGCTTTCCAATGAGGGTTACGATATTCTCGAAGCTGAAACCGGGAGCCTTGGCATCGCGCTGGCGGCCAACCATCAACCGGATCTGATCCTGCTTGACATGGGTTTACCGGACATGGACGGGCTTGATGTTTTAAAAGAACTGCGCAGCTGGTATGAAAAACCGGTACTCATTCTTAGCGTCATGGACGACGAAAGTCGCATCGTAAAAGCACTGGACGACGGCGCCAACGACTACCTGACCAAACCCTACCGTGCCGGTGAACTCTTTGCGAGGATCCGTGCGGCCCTCAAACAAAACCGGAACGAACAGCCCGGCGAGCCGCTATTTGCCAAAGCGGGTATTGAGATCGACTTCGTGACCTTCCGGGTAAGCGTGGAAGGAACGGAAGTACAGTTGACGCATACTGAATATAGCCTGATGCGCCTTTTTGCGAAGTACGAGGGCCGGGCGCTTACCCACCGCTTTATCCTGAAGGAGATCTGGGGTGTGGGACACCAGCAGGATCTGCAGTACCTGCGCGTCTTTGTGGCCTCCCTGCGCAAGAAACTGGAACCGGACCCCGCAAACCCGGTTTACATCCGTACGCTCAACGGAATCGGCTATCGTTTCCTGTAATTATAGACGACGTTCTTATCCCTGGCTCCCGTTTAATTTTATAAAATCTTTATACGAGCAGCCCCTGTCTTAATCTTTCTCTTAGCGCGAACGACCTTCCTTTGTGTCGTAAAAAAAAGTTATGCACTATTTGTTCGCGATCCTCAAACAATGTGGCCGGTTGCAGGTCATCCTCGGAACCCTCGTTCTCTTCCCGGCCTTTATCAGCCTGATCACCGCAGAGTGGTATTCCTGCCTGGGTTTCCTGATCTGCTCGGCAGCGATCACCCTTTCGGGTTACCTGCAGAACCGCTATATTAAAAGTCACCGGGAACTGACCTATGCTCACTCGATGTTACTGGCCGCCATCGGTTGGATGGTCATTATTTTACTGGGTTCGCTCCCCTACTATGTGATTGCACTGATAACACCCGAAAGCGCAGCTGCAAAAATGCTGCCTGCCGGGGCGGATTACAGCAGCAGTCTCTTTTATTTCCGGGATTTCGTTCACTGTATCTTCGAGAGCACGAGTGCGTTTACAACTACCGGACTTACGATGGCAGACCATGAGCCGTCGGTCG
This sequence comes from uncultured Flavobacteriales bacterium, assembly GCA_964389755.1. GTDB lineage: Bacteria > Bacteroidota > Bacteroidia > Flavobacteriales_D > Crocinitomicaceae > JBBSUQ01. The sequence continues at coordinate 104,151 of CAYMEW010000007.1, forward strand.
GATACGGTGTGCTATTTTACCGTCACTTCTCCCAATGGATCGGCGGTGCCGGATTTATTGTGCTGGCCCTCGCGGTTTTCCGGCAAATACCCGGCCGCAGTTCGATGCTACTTTACGGTTCGGAATCGAGCGGTGAGCGGATTGAAGGAACCATTCGCGATACGACGCGGTACATCTGGAAAGTATATACGCTGGTCACGGTAATTATGATCGTTTACCTGTATGTCGGTACGCGGCTCATCCTGCCCGATTACCCGAAAGCACAGGCTTTTTTTGACGCGCTGTGCCACGGGCTGGCTGGACAGTCTACCGGCGGTTTTTCGACCCTGGACAACAGCATTGCCGATTACCACTCCGCTGCCATGGAACAATTGTATATTCTCCCGATGGTACTCGGTGCACTCTCCATACCGTTCTTTTACAGGCTCATTTACCTGCGCAGGCTTGCCGAATTCTGGAAAGATCTGCAAACGCGTTCATTCTTCATTGCGGGAATTATCGGTGCGGCCCTGCTGTCTTTGTTACTGATCCGTTCCGGTGCGGTAGAATCACCGGTGCGCGAGGGAACGTTCCAGTTCATCAGTGCGCTTTCCACTACAGGTTGGCAGACTTCGAACATCGGCAGCTGGGATGACGTTTCCGTACTCTTCATCATCGTATGTGCCATGATCGTGGGAGGTGCCGCGGGAGCAACCGTGGGCGGGATCAAGATCATCCGGGCCGTGCTTCTACAAAAAGGACTGCGCTGGCAATTAAACAAAACTTTCTTTCCGCAACACGCTCTTAAAACAGTAAAATTTGACGGAAAGTTGCTCAGTTCGGCCGAAATGAACAAGCAACTCGCACAGGCAGGCCTGTTTACACTTACATACTTTCTGTTCCTGTTTGTCGGCACGATCCTGACCTGCATATACCTGCCGGAAGGCTACAGTCTTTCCGATGCCATTTTCGAGACCGCATCCGCCCAGGGAACAGTTGGTCTTTCCAGCGGTATTTCGGGTCCTTCCATGCCGCGTGTACTCGAAGTGACCTACATCTTCCAGATGTGGAGCGGACGCCTGGAGATCATCCCGGTGCTGATGCTCATCCGTGTGTTGTGGCGCGGAACCAAACCCGTAATTATTTAAACTTTCAATATGCATCTTGTAATAATCGGTGCCGGCAAAACCGGTGAACATGTTATCAAAGCAGCCGTGCGAGACCGGCAAAACGTTTATGTGATCGAAAAGGACGCTCAGCGCGCCGAGCAGGTGGCAGCCAGTTACGATTGTGTCGTGATTCATGCCGACGCCAGCAATGCGGAAACCCTGCGTGAAGCGCGTACAGGCGATGCCGATGCGGTGATCGTAACGACCAACGACGATGCCGTAAATATGCTGGTCATTCTTCTGGCGCGGCAGCTGGGGGCAAAAAGACTCGTAAGTTCGGTGAACGATGAAGACCATCTCCCGCTATTCGAACAAATGGGAATAGATACCGTAGAAAGCCCGTACAGGCTAAACGGACGTTACTTATACCGGGCTGTTCAGGGACCATTTACCGAAGACTTCCTCGACCTGGGAGACGGTTATGAGATCATGGAACTGATCGCCGGTAAAGGATCGGCTGTAGAGTCTCATACTATCCGGGAAATCCAAAAGGAAAAGATATTACCGGGAAACACGATCATCGTGGTCGTTAAACGCCTCAATGAAATCGTGGTACCTGTAGAAAACACGCGGATACTGGCCGGTGATATTGTGGCCGTACTGGCGCACAAGAATAAGATTTCGCGCGTGATCGAGCGGTTCAGGCCTGGTTAGACGGATGCCTGCGCATATAGGCAGCCGCAAAACTACACACCGGTTTAACGGGATGCTCTTCACGTGCAAGGTATTCGAGTACCAGTTTCATAATGAGTTCGCCGTATCCTTTGCCGCGGATCTCCGAAGGTACATGTACGTAATTGAGGTAATACGTCCCGTCCACAATGGTATATTCCACGCGCGGTTTGTGTCCGTCTTCCACCTGGATCTCGAAACGGTCCATGGTTCTATTATCGATCAGTTCCACATTCTTGTCCATAAGTTCTTTTTTAGAAAGACAAGTAAAGGGGTCGCTTTGTTTAGTTCGCCGGCTTTTCTTTTTTCTTCGGAAGCGTGTCCTGTACAGCAATCCCGAGTTCTGACTCGCGGATAAAAAGTACACTGAGATTCTCTTTTTTCAGGCGTTGAGCCAGCCAGTTCGTTAGTTTTTCGCGTTCTTCTTCCGGTAGTTCTTTTTTGGTTCCCAATAAAACCATGTATTCCCCAACGGTGGAATCAGCAAGATTACGCGTAACAGCCTGGGCCGTCAGCGAACTTATTTCAGGCTGCAGCACCGAAATTTCCTGGTAAAGTCCGGCAGGTTCGGTGTTGTTATAGCGCAAACTGTCGATTACTTTCCGCAGAAAGTACAGCTCTTTTTCCTTGCTTTTGAGCGTACGCGTGGCCGGATCCACTTCGAGGGGCTGATCGAGGAATGCAAAGCCCTGCTTCACTTCCAGTTTCGCTTTGGTAAGGTCGTAGTAACTCAGTTTTTTACGAAGCCCCGTGATCATCGAATCGCTTACTTTTTGTCCACCGAATACCAGGCGGATCCGATTATTCGGCGCGTCGACTTCCCTGTTGAGCAGGTAACTATTCTGAAAATCGACCTCTTTATCGACAAACTGGTTGGCATTGTAGGTAAAGCGCTCCTGCTGCACGATCCTGTACCCGAAGTAAAGGCTTGGCAGAATGGTAACTACTGCGATGATGATGACCCAGCGTTTCGTCTTTCTTTTTTCTGCTTCATCGGGAAAGGACTGAAAGGGAATTTTAAGAAAACGCACGGTAATGAGCGTCGCGATGCCAATAAAAACAGTATTGATACAGAAAAGATAGAGGGCGCCGAGGAAAATCGTGTAATTCAGCGTTGCGACTCCGTAACCGGCCGTACACAGCGGCGGCATGAGTGCCGTGGCAATGGCCACACCCGGGATGACGTTCCCTTTCTGACGGCTGGTCGTGGCGACACTTCCCGCCATTCCTCCGAAAAAGGCGATCAGCACATCGTAAATGGTCGGCGATGTCCGCGCGAGGATCTCGGAATGCGCTTCGTTCAGGGGCGAAATGAGAAAGTAAATGGTAGAGGTAGCCAGTCCCGTTCCAACCGCGACGAGGTAATTATTGAACGCTTTCTTCAGCAGAGCGAGGTCGTTGATTCCCAGGCCGAGCCCCATCCCCATGATCGGACCCATGAGCGGTGAGATAAGCATCGCACCGATGATGACCGCTGTGGAGTTGACGTTTAGGCCGAGCGAGGCCACGAAAATTGCAAAAATGAGAATCCAGAGGTTGGTTCCGCGAAAGACGACCCCTTTGTAGATCGAATCAATGATCACGTCGTTCTTTTCCTTTTCGTGCAGGAAATAGAACTTCCGGATAAAGTTGGAAAAAAAGTTCATGGGCCGGAGTAGCTAATCTTCTTATAACAAGAAACGGCGTTGCATGTTCATTTTGGTCAGAATTCATGTAACTCCCGCACTGCTTTTTCGAAGCGTTCTTTGGGAAGGAACTGACTTTCGAGCGGCACGGCAAAAGGAACAGGTGTATCAAGCGATGCCACGCGTTTTACGGGCGCATCGAGTGCGTCGAAACAATGCTCATTGATCAGTGCCACGATCTCTCCGCCGATTCCTCCGGTCATGCAGTCTTCGTGTAGTACAATGACTTTACCGGTCTTGCGCACGGCGTTGAAAACTGCTTCGGTGTCGAGCGGAAGCAGGGTGCGCAGGTCGATGATCTCCAGGGATATATCCGGGAACTTTTCGGCAGTTTCCAGTGCCCAGTGTACGCCGAGCCCGTAAGTGATCACTGTGAGATCCGTTCCTTCGCGTGCGGTACGGGCCTTCCCGATCTCTACTGTGTAGTAATCGTCCGGAATTTCTTCACGCAGGCTTCGGTAGAGGTATTTGTGTTCAAAAACCATAACCGGGTTCGGGTCTTCGATGGCTGCATTGAGCAGTCCCTTGGCATCGTAAGGTGTTGCCGGGAATACGATCTTGAGTCCGGGTGTGTGCACGAACCAGGCTTCGTTACTCTGCGAGTGAAACGGTCCGGCGGCGGTACCGGCACCTGTGGGCATGCGCACCACAACGTCGGCATTTTGTCCCCAACGCCAGTGAATTTTAGCAAGGTTGTTGACAATCTGGTTAAATCCGCAGGTCACGAAGTCGGCGAACTGCATTTCCACCACGGCCTTCATGCCGGCGATGGAGAGTCCGAGTCCTGCGCCGACGATCGCGGATTCGCAGATGGGGGTGTTTCGCACGCGTTCTTTCCCGAACTGGTCCACAAATCCTTCCGTTACTTTAAAAACACCGCCGTATTCGGCAACGTCCTGCCCCATGATCACGAGTTCGGGGTATTTTTCCATCGATTGACGAAGGCCATCCTGCACGGCGTCGATTAGTCTTTTTTCAGTTTTGATGCCCGAAGCCTTTACGGGCTGTTGGGTAAAAGGTGCGTAGCGGTCGTCAAGTTCGCGCTGAAGATCGGCGGTAATAGCCGGTTCTGCCTGTGCGGTATCGAAGGATTGCTGAATTTCTTCTTTGATGGCATCGCGGAACGCTTTGTCCTGTTCTTCGGTCAGAATATCGTTTTCGCGCAGGAAGTGTTGAAAGTTTGCGATCGGATCCTGCTTTGCCCATTCGTCCTGCAGGCCTTCCGGGTAGTATTTGGTCCCGGACGCTTCTTCGTGTCCGCGCATGCGGAAAGTCATGCATTCGAGCAATACGGGTTTGGGATCCTCGCGCATTTCGGCGGCAAGCTGACGCACGGTACGTATCACATCGAGGATATTGTTACCGTTGACCTGCACGGCTTTCATGCCGTACCCGACTCCTTTATCAATAAACTGCTTGCAGTTGAACTGTTCTTTACTCGGCGTGGAGAGTCCCCACTGGTTGTTCTCGATCGCGAAGATCACGGGAAGATCCCATACGGAAGCCACGTTGAGCGCTTCGTGAAAATCGCCTTCACTGGCACCACCGTCGCCGGTAAACACGAGGGTCGACTTGCGGTCATTCCGGAGTTTGGATGCCAGTGCGATCCCGTCTGCGATCCCGAGTTGCGGACCGAGGTGGGAAATCATCCCTACAAGCTTGTACTCCTGTGTTCCGAAGTGAAACGAGCGGTCGCGGCCTTTGGTAAAACCGGACATTTTTCCCTGGAATTGTGCAAAGAGCCTGTGAAGCGGAATGCCACGCGTTGTGAAGATCCCGAGGTTGCGGTGCATCGGCAGGATGTATTCGTCGCGGTTCATGGCATAGGCCGCTCCCACGGAAATACCCTCCTGTCCCCACCCGGAGAACCACTTACTGATCTTTCCCTGGCGGAGCAGGATCAGCATTTTCTCTTCAATGAGACGCGGACGGATGAGTAATTTATAGATCTCGAGCAGTTCGGCATTTTCGAAGCCGGAACGGTCAAACTGAATATATTGTTTTGCGAGGGTTTCCATATTGCGGAGGGTATTATTTTCCGGTAACAAAACTAATGGAAAAAGCGCTTCGCCGGTTTTGCAGGAACGGTTATTTTTCGGGATCGCAGCGGCAGGGACCGGCAGCCGAGAACCTGTGGGGTATTTTAAGTCCGGAATGCGGAGTTATCGAAGTGTGGGGCTGGACAGTTTCCCGGATGATCGTGCCCGGATAGCCTACACTCTTTGCGGAAGTTGTAACATATCCCTTTACATGCTTTAAGCATACATGTACATCGCTTTTCGTACGCGACATACATACGGGAACTATGCTCTTGCCACGGCGGAAACACGATCCAGGCACGGATCAACCACGGGTCAACATGCTTTGCCGTGCATCAGGAAGTCATTGAGAAAGTGAGTTTGTCTTTTTAAAACGAAAGAAGGCGGCGTGATGTTGCTTCATTCAGGAACTGTTCTTTCAAAAAAAACCGGTGATCTGGAAGGACCACCGGCTTGTTTTTTTATCTAAGTAACAATTTAGCGTTTTTCGATGTCGACATAATCGCGTTTTGTCGAACCTGTGTAGATCTGGCGCGGACGTCCGATCGGCTCTCCGTTTTCGATCATTTCTTTCCACTGTGCAATCCATCCTGGGAGACGTCCGAGTGCGAACATCACGGTGAACATTTCAGTCGGGATACCGAGTGCACGGTAAATGATTCCTGAATAGAAGTCCACGTTCGGGTAGAGGTTTCGCGACTTGAAGTATTCGTCTTCGAGTGCCACTTTCTCGAGTTTCTTGGCGATGTCGAGCATCGGATCTTTGATTCCGAGTTTTTCGAGTACTTCGTCGCAGGCTTTTTTGATGATCGTTGCACGCGGGTCGAAGTTTTTGTATACGCGGTGACCGAAGCCCATGAGGCGGAAAGAATCGTCTTTGTCCTTCGCTTTGGCTACCCATTTGTCCACGTCACCACCATCGTTGTGAATTTTTTCAAGCATTTCGATCACGGCCTGGTTTGCACCGCCGTGCAGCGGACCCCAAAGTGCAGAGATACCTGCTGAAACTGCAGCGTAGAGATTTACCTGTGATGATCCAACGATGCGTACGGTCGATGTAGAACAGTTTTGTTCGTGATCGGCGTGAAGGATGAGCAGTTTATTGAGAGCGCTTACGACTACCGGGTCGATCTTGTAATCTTCGGTAGGCATGGCGAACATCATGTACATAAAGTTCTTGCAGTACTCGAATTCATTTTTCGGGTACATGAAGGGGTGACGGATCGCGTTTTTGTAAGACCATGCCGCGAGCGTCGGCAACTTTGCCAGCAGGCGGTGAATGGTGAGATCTTTCGCCTCTGAACTGCGGTTCTGCTCCTGTGATTCGGGGTAGAATGTAGAGAGCGAGCATACCATTGATCCGAGCACGGCCATCGGGTGTGCTTTGGCCGGATATGCTTCGAAGAACTGTTTCATATCCTCGTGAACGAGGGTGTGTTTTGTAATGCTTCCTGTAAACTCTTCGAGTTGTGCAGTTGTAGGAAGTTCTCCGTAAATGAGGAGGTAGGCCACTTCGAGGAAGGTTGCTTTTTCGGCAAGTTGCTCGATCGGGTAACCCCGGTAACGTAAGATCCCTTCTTCCCCGTCCAAAAATGTAATTGCACTCGTGGTAGCGCCGGTATTTTTATACCCGGTATCCAGCGTGACGTAACCTGTTTTTCCGCGCAGGGCGCTGATGTCGATCGCTTTTTCTTTTTCGGTACCTTCTACAACGGGGAATTCATATGTTTTCCCGTCTAATTCGATTTTTGCAATTTCGCTCATTTTATTCTAGGGATTTTCTGTTTTTTAATAACGTGGCTAAAATTAATTAAAGAATTTGTTACTCCCGCGTTTCCCCGTAAAAACTTTTTGCTTTTTAGGGCTTTTTAAGAGATAAATCCGGGGGAAATCGTTTTTGGAGAAAACTCTTTTTGTCTGGCTTTGCCGGATTCTTTTCCTGCGCCTTTCCCGGTTCGATCTGTTGATCTTATACAGTTTATTGTAGACTTCCTTTTTTCCGAAGCAAAAAAAGGAACAAAAATGCTTTAGCGCTACGTTGCAGCCATTACCCGCTAATGTACTTGTTCCTAAAATTTCTGAAAACTCCTTCCGTTGGTCGTCAGACAGCCAGAAATTTTGGCGGAACGGCGTACAGCGGGTACCCAATGGCTTACACTGAAGCGCGCTTGCAAAGTACACGCGGATTGCTTCGGATCGAAACTTACAGTGTTTATGAAGTTGTTGCAGGGGGTAAAGCACTCAGTGAGGCTTCGGAAGAACCGTTTTCCTGATATAAAGTATTTGCATATTTCTTTTTTTCCGGGGCAAAAAAAAGAAA
>CAYMEW010000008.1:0-103228 GCA_964389755.1 uncultured Flavobacteriales bacterium
TGACTCGTCCGGCTATAGCTATACAGGTTACTCATTAAGTCCTGCATGTACTATACATTGCTTCATTTAATTTTCTGCCGGGAAAGGGGAAGGCTTCACTCTTACTAAATAGTTTACTATCACTTTAGACTTTACCAATACTCAGGAAGATCGTACTTTATCTTAAATTTTAAAGAGTCCTGAAAATAATCGCTTTTCAATTGGTTCATGAGTAATTGCTGGTCCGAACAAGATTTTTCCAAAGTAAACGATTGGAAATATTCAGATGGGGAGATTTGCCTATATAAATTTAAAAAGAATTGCTTTTCTTCAATCGGCGAATTATGGTCTAGCACATAAAAGTCAGAATTTATTTCTGGATTAATGAGAAATATATTCCCACAATGCCATTCTCCTGTATTAGGATGTTTTCTATTGTTAATATAATTATTTAATGAAGAAAAATTCAGCTTATTCAGATTGTTAATTTGGGGAAGATGCTTAAGCGAATCCCGGGTCAAAACAAATTCGTAACTAAATAAATTCGGCTCACTTTCCCTATGGTCTTCATACATATTGATACTATAATAATAACAGGAAATTTTTTTATCGGCAATTGATTTTTTGGGAATAGCGAGTACAGTAGCCGTATTTGAATATTCGACACTACCTAAACGATATACAATCCAAAAGTCATGCGAATTGATTTTTTTAGGCAAGTACTCTGAAATTTTTGAAATATATTCCTGCCAAAAACCGATCTCTACGTTTTTATCTTTAGAAACTTGTTTTTTTTCAATATTTGAACATGCTATAAATGTTATAGCTCCAAACAATATATACAGTGCGAATCTAATGTGCATTTTTAAAGGATTGAGAATCTATTAATACGCTAAAATTAACAGTACAAAATTTAACATTAAAGTTCCATTGCTCTCTACTCTACCGACCCAAAAAGTTAAACCAGAATCCGCAGACCATTTTTCTCAAAGTGCCTCTATCAAGACTACCTGCAACTGGCGTGTTACTTGCCGGAGTATGGTTATGCATAAAACTTATTTGTTTGACTCGTCCGGCTATAGCTATACAGGTTACTCATTAAGTCCTGCATGTACTATACATGCTTCATTTAATTTTCTGCCCGGACCTTATACGATTTCGTGGATCAGTTCAAAAACGGATCAAGGCCACTTGTTGGGGATTAGGCATCCATTTGAGTCAGTCGAAAAAAATGTTCAACGTTTCTTACTCTTCTAAATTAGGGGTGCGTCCCGTATCAAACAAGCGCAGTACGTGTTATACTCACTGAAAAGCCATTCATATTGAAAACGCATCCACGATTTTACTTATACCTTGTGTTATACATTATGGTGTTTCGGTTTAAAAATCAGATTGTCCAATTCCAGATATTTCTCTTTCATAAGACTCAATGCGAATGCTCCGGCAGAAGCGCTAAAAACAGAAAAATCAAATGCTCCTTTTATCCCGGTTGAAAATGTCATTGACACAGCAAATATTAAAAGAAGAAAACCACTTAGCTTTGCGAATAGTTCCGTTTTAAATCCAATGATCAGGCAAATGGCAAAAATAATTTCAGCTACGGTTGCTAACACCCCGATGATCGGAATTACTGAATCTGGAAACCAGGGGTTTATTAATTGGGTATAACTCAAAAAACTTTCCCAATTTCCCCACACAGAAATATCTTTGCTCCAAATTCCGAACCTGTCAGCTACTGCTGATAAAAATCCGGATGAAATTGCCAGTCGCAAAAAAAGTTTGACGATTTTCGTATTCATATATTTATAGTTTTAAAAATGAGTTTGTTCTAATGCACCAAAAGCTCAAATAGAAGCAAGTTGAGGGTTCGAGAACAATTCACCGACCGTTTGCTCTAAACTTTAACAGATATCAAAATAAACAAATTTAGCGATTCAGCCCGCTTTAGGTATATACACTGTTGGAGTGCTTTCTTTCCCGCTGTTGCAACGATTTTTAAAGTCTGTTTCCCTGCTCCCCAATCACCTGTGGAAAAAACTACCCATTTCGAATGCGCCTGTTTTTATAAAGCGATAAAGTTGCCGGGAATTCGATTCTGGCATATATTTTAGTAGGGTTTAAAAAAGCACCCAAAACGAAAACAAATGAAACTCATTCCTACTCAGGTTCACGGAATCCTGGATTACGTGATCGCGCTCCTTTTAATCGGTTGCCTGTGGTTTTTCCCAATGCCGATTCCCGGGCCGGTTGTCCTGATCCCTTTCTTTTCGGGACTTTTACTTTTAACAATCAGCGTGTGTACGATCTACGAGGTGGGGGTTATTGACTGCATCCCGATGCCCGCGCACCTTTTGCTGGATGCGCTTCTGGGAATCCTGTTGGCGCTCTCGCCCTGGATCTTCGATTTTAGCGAAAAGATGTTTCTTCCGCATATTTCAGCGGGCTTGTTGCTTTTGCTGGCGGCGCTATTTACGGAGTGGATTCCGCGCAAACACCGTTTTTAAGCGAGGCAGATCAGAGCAAAATAGGGATTCCCTGTTGACGGCGCTCTGTTTCGGGAAGAATTTCGCAGTTATCCCAAACCCCGGTTTCAAGGGTGTGCGCATATGCTTCGGGCAGGTTTGCTTCGCGCATGCGTTTTGCTGCCTGCCTGTGATCGTATTCGAAACGGTGAAAAGAGAAGGTAAAGCCGTCCGTATCATCGAGTAAGAGGAACCAACCGCCCGTTTTCCCGTCATTGGGCGGCATGCCGATCACCCCCGCATTGAGCCAGTAGCGGCCGTCGTGCACATCCTGGAAGGGAATCCCGCTATGTCCGGCGAGGATCACTTCGGATCCGCTTGCTTCGAAGTCGCTCTGTTTGCGTTCCCAGGCGGTGGATGCAAATATATAGCCGGCAGTTTCAAAGTAGCCGCCATGCAAAACGCAAACGGGTTTACCCGCGTAGGAAAAGGTGAGTATTTCGGGCAGATCCTGCATCCACGCCCGGTCGCTGTCCGTAATTCGCTGCTGCGCATAGGGAAACCATTGCCTGGAAAAAAGGTCGCAGCGTGAATTTTCGGAGAAATTGCACCCGCAGTCATCCTGCCCTTCGCGAAGCTGGATCTCCACATTTCCCGCAATACATTTTACCGATGAGTTTTTCAGCCATTCTATAGTTTCGCGGGGTTGTGCGCAATAGCCGATCATATCGCCGGTACAGATCCTGTTTTCCGGTGAAATCCCCAACGAATCAGCTATTTCCATGCATTCCTGTAAGGCCTGCAGGTTGCTGTATACTCCGCCGAAAACGAATAATTTTCCGTTCAGGGTACCGATGTCTTTTACGTGGGGTTGTTTCTTTTCCATAGAATTCCGGTGAAATATACTAAAAAACAAAGCGCGGTACCGACCAGGTTTACGGAGAGCAGGTCTCCGTATTTCCCGGGGAAAAAGGTCCAGGAAGCGGGTAAAAGACCCAGGGCGAACAGTAAGCCGGCTAAAAGACCAGTTGAAACACTCCAGTAAAAAGTCCACGCGGGCGCTTTTAGTTTCCACAGCAAAAAGACGGGCGCCAGTCCGATTACCATGGTTCCGCTGATGGTGGTGGCGGAAAGTATCTCCGGGCTAAAGAATACGGGAATCGTGCCGAGCAGGGTGAGCACCGCCATGGCGAGTCGCCCTTTGGACAGGGTTACTTTCCCCAGAAGGCCGAGATCGGCAACGGCGAGTTTGGAGAATGACGAAAAGGTACTGTCCAGTGTGGATGTAGCCGATGTGATCATAATGATGTTCATGATAAGCATCATGACCGGCCCGAGCGAGCGACTGACTTCAAACGCGGCTTCAGTTCCCGGAAGACCTTCGGTACGGGCATAGATCCCCACGAAGCTGAAAAGTGTGATGCACACGATGCCGATTAGCGTGGCCAGGAAAAAGCTTTTCCGGGTTACAGCCGGTTTTGCAATGAATCCGCGATCGGTAAGCACCGGGTCGTGAAAGGGATAACTCATTACCTGTACAAGGGCCACGAGCAGGAGGTTGAGTCCGCCGGAAAAGGTCCATTCGCCGGAAGTTAAAAATGCTGCAGGATCGTTCGTTCGCGGGATAATAACACCGAGTACGACGACGAGCAACACGGCGAAGAGAAGCATTTGTACGAGGTCCGTCCAGAGTGAACTACGCAAACCACCTTTGAGCACGTAAGCCAGTGTTGTAAGTGTAAAAACAATGATGGCGAGGTAATAGGAACCCGAATCGCGCGGACCGAAGTAAGAACCGATGACCATGGTATTGGACCACACCTCGTTAAAGAGGCGAAAAGCGATGAGCACGCTGAAAAGCACCACGGCAGAACGACCGTAACGCGTGTTTAAAAAGTGGTGAATGCTTTTGAACTTTCCATTCACGCGCATGGACACCAGTACGATGCCGGCCACGAGGAAAGACAGGTAATAAGCTGCATAGGCCAATCCTCCGGGTAGTCCGAAATCGCGACCGAGGTTTGCTGCATTGGAAATGGATTTCGCAAAGATCCAGGAAATGACGAGGCTACTGGTAAGCAACCAGGTATTGACGGGCTTGGCGCGTTCGGAGCCGCGAAAGAAATCGCGTTTATTTCGAGCGAGCGGTGAAAAGATAAAAAAGAGGATACTGGTCACCGCGATCAGTATCCACTGCCAGGTCGTGGTATTCGCTATCATTTCTTAAAAGGCATCCCACCACACTTTTACGTTAATACTATTCCCGTTGGTATTAGCTGCCGCACTGACGTAATTCGCGCCGTTGAGTGCTGCTTCGGTTCCGGGGTAAGGCATCCTGACCGGGATCAGGTCGTTGTTGAGGCTGGCCTGAACCGTTTTGAGTTGTGGAAAGCCGGTGCGCCTGTATTCGATCCATCCTTCGTAACCGTTGATGATGTTCCCGATCCATTTTTGTGTAATAATCTGTTCCACCGGATCGGCCCCTCCCGAATTGTAGGCTGCGGCACCCGTGGTGAGGTAATCGGCCGGCATTTCGGTGTTCCAGTATTCGAATGCAAGCTGAACGCCTGTTTCGTAGTGCACCTGGGCACTTGCCGCGATTAGTCCTTTCTGCGCCGCTTCGGCCAGTAGAAACTGTGTTTCCCAGGCTGTCAGGAAGTTCGCATGCAGGCCGGCTGTATTTTCCCGGAAAACGTAGCCGGAAAGTGAATAATCACCGACGGATATAGACGTGGTAGCGGCATTGGGACCGTTGAGCAGTCCTTTGTATTCGCTCATAGTCGGATCGTTCCCCACCGGGCGGAAGAACACCTGCATGCGCGGATCGTTGAGTCCTTTGAGGATCTCTTCGCTGGTGAGCGACATGATAAAGAGGTTAAAATCTCCCTGCTTGAGAGCGGCCATGCGAAAACTGTTGGGCAAACTCCCGGTAAAGTCATACGTGGCGTTTTGTGTATTTGCCTGCATGTAGTTCCCGGTATTGTAGATCTGTTGCAGTTGAGCAGACACATTCACCTTGTCCGAAATACGCATTAGCGCTTTTATTTTCAGGGAATTGGCAAATGTGACCCAGGCATTGAGATCTCCGTTGAACAGGATGTCTCCTTCGAGCGGAATAGCACCGTTATAGGCCTGGATGGCTGCAATGCCTTTGTCGAGGTTATCGAGGATCCCGCCTTCTCCTGTATAGATCGCCTCCTGGCTGTCGAAAGCCGGTGCCACCACGCCTTCTTTCCCGTTAAATGCGTCAAAGTAGGGCACGTCCCCGTAAATATCGGTAAGCGCTGCGGCCATGTACGCTTTCAGGATGAGCGCCGGACCTTTGTAGACCGCATACGTGGGTTTGGAGTCTGCTTTTTTGAGAATGATCTCGTTATCGCGCAGGTTCGTGTAGATCGCCGGCCAGGGATTTCCACCGTATTGCGGTGCAGACAGATCGTGCCGGTCGAAGAGGTTAAAGTCCACTTCCGTAAAGTATTGTCCGAGGAGGTTTCCCGCGACGAAGCCCTCGTAGGACATTTCTTCCCCGTAATCGTAGATGACCTGCCGGAGCAGGAACGAGGGCTCCACTTCAAGCGGTGCATTCGGGTTGGTATTGAGTTCGCTGAACTTCTTTTTGCAGGCTGTGGGCAGGAATGCGATCCCCAGCAGGCAGATTATCATTATCTTTTTCATCCTCATTTCTTTTAAAAGTTAAACCCGAATTTGATACCGATGCTGCGTGTGGAAGCGTAGGACATGTCCTCTACTCCACCGACGAATTTCTGTCCCTGCACGGCAAATTGTTCCGGATCGAAGTGCGGCGTGTAGCTGAGTGCAAAGAGGTTTCGCCCGATGATCGAGACGGTGAGTGAGCGACCTCCGGAGAAATAACCTGTTCCGCTTTTGGAGCGGAAAGTGTAACCGATCGAAACCTGTCGCAGCTTGGCGTAGGATGCGTTGTAGGTATTATTCTCTTCGTGGTTCCGGTCGTAATACTGGCGGTAATAGCTTTCCGCGGATATGGCCGTGGTATTCTGCACATACTCCGGATTATCTGCCGTTCCGACGTTTACGACGCCGTCCGCTACGATCCCGCCTTCCGGCCGGTCTTCCGTTTCGATAAGTTGTCCGCCAACCCCGGCAAGTGCCAGCGTGCGCGACACGAGAATTCCTCCCTGGCGCCAGTCGATCAGGAAACCGAGGCTGAAATTCTTGTATTCGAAGCCATTGGTCATGGTCAGGATGAAGTCCGGGTTGTAGTTCCCGAGCTTTTTCAGGTTGTTATCGGCAATGTAATTCCCGTTGGCATCGATCACAAAGTCCCCATTCTCGTTTTTCAGGTAACCTGTTCCGTAGAGATCCCCGATACGTCCGCCCTGTTCCACCTGTACCCAAACGGTCTGGTTCACGTTATCGTAGACGCTGTTGTAGGCCAATGTGAGTTTTTCCACTCCTTCCGGAAGTTCTTCCACAGTGGTGCGGTTCCGGCTGAAGTTGAAGGTCGTGTTCCACGTAAAATTGTCTTTGCGCACAGGAACTGCATTCAGGATGAGTTCCACACCCTGTGAACGCACGGCTCCCCCGTTTACGATCTGCTGCGTGTAGCCGGAAGAGATCGGCACGGGCAGACTGATGATCTGGTTGCGTGTCAACGAATTGTAATAGGTCAGGTCGAAGTTGAGCCGGTCGTTGAAGAAGCGAATGTCCGCACCGAATTCGTAAGCTGCCTTGTTCTCGGGTTTCAGACCCGGGTTCGGGATCGTATTCTGATCGCTGAACGTGGGCTGATTGAGGTAAGGTGTTTGTGATACAAAAGCCCCGCTCGTTTGATACGGATCGGTATCGTTCCCAACCTGCGCATAGTTCGCCCGGATCTTCAAAAAGGAAAAAGCATCCGGCAGATCTACCACGTTTGACAACACAAATGCGCCCGATACGGATGGGTAGAAGAAGGAAATGTTATCGGCGGAATACGGTGTTGCAAGGGCACTTGACCAGTCATTTCGGCCTGTTACATCCACGAAGAGGTAATTTTTCCAGGCGAATTTTACGAGTCCGTATACACTGTTGATGCGCTTGTGCCCGTCGTAGTTGTAAACCTCCAGCGGAGAAGCGGCATTGGTAAGCTGGAAAACACCGGGCTGTGCCAGCGTAAGCGCCTGTATCTGCGTGGTTCCGACCTGCTGATCCATTTGATTGGCCCCGACCGAATAATCGATCCGGAAGTTCTCGAAAGGCATTTTGTAGTTGATGAGGATGTCCGTATTGTTCTCGCGGAAAAATACGGTATGCTCTGCGTAAGCTCCTTTTTTAAACCGGTTGGAACTGTATGCCCTGCGGAACTGCCGCAATTCGTTGGAGTAATCCATCCCGGTACGTAGCGTTACGTCGATGTGTTCGTTAACCGTGTAAGTAGCTGCCACGTTTCCGAACAGGCGATCGCGGTTAAAGGAGTTGCGGTTTTCGAGCAAGGTAAAGTACGGGTTGTCGAAATAGGTGTAATTGAACGAATAATGTTGCAGTCCTTCGAGGCCGGGTTGCCAGTAATCGCGCATGTTGTCGATGTTCAGTGAGCGCGGCCCCCAGGCCACGAGTGCGTAGTTCACGTTTTCCGATCCGTAACCGTTCGCGGGACGGTTATCGCTGTTTGAATTCATGTAATTGATCGACGATACCACTTTGAGCCGGTTCGTCGGCTGGAAGTTGAGGTGACCGCTTACGGTCTTTCGTTTCAGATCCGTTCCCGGGATAATGGATTCGCTGCGCAGGTCCGTGAAAGACAGGCGGTAACTTCCCTTATCGAAAGCGGTTGACACGGCGGCATTGTTGATCGTTGTGATCCCGGTGCGGTAGAAGTTCTTCAGGTTATCCGGATGGGACACGAAGGGCGTCGGTGTGATCGATTCGCCGTCGTAAGTATAAATATCTCCCCCGCGCACGGTGCCGTTTGCAGTATATACCGGGCTGTCGTACTGCGGAATGAGCAGTCCCGCATCGAGTTTCGGTCCCCAGCTGTAGGAAATATTATCGTTGATCCCGCCTCCGAGTCCGTCGACGTATTCGAATTGTCCGGAGTTACCCTGTCCGTATTTATTCTGGAACTTCGGCAACCTGAACGGCTGTTCAAAATACGTTGTGGAATTGATGCTTACGCCGACTCCTTTTGCCTGCGACCCGTTCTTAGTCGTAATGATGATCACGCCGTTCGATGCGCGCGTCCCGTAAAGGGCGGCGGCACTCGGACCTTTGAGTACGGATACCGAAGCCACGTCATCCGGATTGATCTCCATGGCGCCGTTCCCGAAGTCCACAGTTTGGAAACCGGCTGCTGCATCGTCCGTAAGGTTGTTAACCGTATTGTTATTAATGATGATCCCGTCTACCACGAAGAGCGGATTGTTGTTCGTAAAAGATGATTCCCCGCGAATAGTGATCTTTGAACTCGATCCCACACCGGTTGGTCCCTGCGTAACGGTTACGCCTGCCACTTTTCCGGCGAGGTTGTCGATAAAGTTCGGTGCTTTCACATCCGACACGTCTTTGGCTTCGAGTCGTTGCACGGTATAACCCAGGTCACGGCTTTGTCGTTCGAGCCCGAGAGCGGTTACAACCACTCCTTCTTCTTCCTGTACGGCTGCGGAGAGCGTCACGTTAATGACAGACCTGTTCCCGACGGTGAGTTCCTGTTCGTTGTATCCTTCGGCACGGATGACAAGTACGGCAGAGTCGGCCGTCACATTCAGGCTAAACTGCCCGAGTTCGTCGGTAACTGTTCCGTTCCGCGATCCTTTCTGGAAGACCTTTACGCCGAAGAGCGGATGTTGTTCTTCATCAGACACGACGCCGGTCACATTTTTCAGCTGACCAAAAGCAGCCAGCGAAGCGATTGTAAAAACGCACGCAAGTAAATTTTTTATCATAAAAAGTGAATGTCCGGCACCTTAGCCGGTGATTTATAACCTTGTATTATTGTCCTGAACGGAACGCTTTTCCTTAGCGGATGGCGGGTGGTGCGCGCATGCTTCTCCATTGCCCGGGAATGTCTTCCTGGATAAAAAAGCGAAAAGCGGTGATAAACCGATGTGTCCTGAAGGACTTTATGAGGTGATAAATGAAATTATGCGGGTCATGCGACCTGAGAAAGCGGTGCAGGTCGGCCTGTGAGTCGAGGTCTTCGAGTACCGGCAGGAGATCCGGAATGCAACCTTTTGTCCGGAGATAATCTTCCAGCGCTCCTTCTAATGATGCGGTCTGCCAGGGAAGATTCTGAAACTCCCGTTCGTTGTAGAGTTCTTTCGAAAGTGAAAACAGATACGTGCCGCCATCACGCGCAGGTCCGATGCATTCGTTTCCTGCCCGGAGTTGTTTATGAACCGTTTGAAGCAATTCCCTGTTCAAATCCGGACAATCGTTCCCGATCACCACAAGCTGATCGATGCCTTTTTCGAAAAGTGCTGTAATTGCGGCGCTGAGTTTCTCCCCGAAAGAAGCCTGTTTTTCAGTGATGCCGAGTTTATAGGAGCAGTAGAGTTCGAGACCTTCGTTACGGATCATTTTCTCATTGGCTGCGATCAGTGCCTGGAAGAGCCTTACATTCTGACGACGTCCGATAGAAGGATCGAGCAATTTGAAGTGCGCTTCCTGTTCGGGGGAACGGCTAAACAACAAGAAGGCGATACGTCGGTTTTCAAACATAGTATACTGGTCGCGGACAAAGCTATGCATCAATCATTTTTGAAAGACGCACAACCCACCAATTATCAACAAATTTTGTTAAAATACGATGTAAGTGACCTTTTGGATTGGTCTACACCGAAAAAATCAGAAATACTTCCAAAAGACGAGTACGGCAATCACGATCGAGATCAGTGAGGCGATCAAAACAGCGGCCGCCGCAAAATCCTTGGCCTTCCGAATGCCTTCGTGCCTGTCGGTCGTGATGAAATCGCAGAGTTTTTCGAGGGCGGAATTGAGTGCTTCCAGGCCGAGCACGAGTGCGGATGTCAGTAATAACAAAACCCAGTCAGTGGCCGAAACGTGCAAGTAAAAGCCCGCGAGAACCACGATCCCGAGGGCCAGGACATGAATGCGGAAGTTCAGTTCGCTGCGCAGAAGGCCGAACAAGCCGCAAAAAGCATTTCGAAAAGCACGTAGGAGCCGGAGCATACGACAAAAGAAAGAAAAACTTTGCAACTTCTCATCTTCTGCTTAACTTTGTGGCTCGTTCATTCAAATACACTTATACAGAAAGGTGGAGGGACTGGCCCTGTGAAACCTTGGCAACCTGTTCTTACTGAAATAAGGTGCCAATTCCGATCCGTCGGCTGACGGAAAAGATAAGTTTATCAAAGGAAAATTCCTGCTGTAAGTGTGTAAGAAAAACGAACATTTACAGGTAACAATGAACACGATCAAAGACATTCTCAATACACGTATCCTGGTGCTCGACGGCGCTATGGGAACAATGATCCAGCGGCACGAGCTCACGGAGGACGATTTCCGCAAGGGCTGGTTCGAAGGACACAGCAAGTCCTTAAAAGGAAACAACGACCTGCTTTCGCTGACGCGTCCGGAGATCATCCGTGACATTCACCGTCAGTATTTTGAGGCCGGGGCCGATATTGCCGAAACCAATACCTTTTCCGGAACACGCATTGCGCAGGCAGATTACGGCCTCGAAAGTGCCGTTTACGACATCAATTACCACTCGGCGAAACTGGCTCGCGAAGCCGCCGATGAATATACGGCAAAAACGCCCGACAAACCGCGTTTTGTTGCAGGTTCGATCGGTCCGACCAACCGCACGGCCTCCATTTCTCCGGACGTCAATGATCCCGGTTTCCGTGCGATCGATTTCGATGCGCTCGTGGAAGCATACAGCGAACAGGTCAATGCCCTGCTCGACGGCGGCGTGGACCTGCTGCTGGTTGAAACAGTGTTCGACACGCTGAATGCGAAAGCTGCCCTCTTTGCGATCGACGAAGTTCTTGAGCAACGCGGAGCGGAAGTTCCCGTTATGGTTTCAGGTACAATCACCGACCAGAGCGGGCGCACGCTTACCGGTCAAACAACGGATGCTTTCCTGATCTCCGTGTCACACATGCCCCTGTTATCCATCGGGCTCAACTGTGCCCTCGGGGCTTCCATGATGCGACCGTATTTGCAGGTACTTGATCAAAACGCACCTTTCGCAGTAAGTGCGCATCCTAATGCCGGACTTCCCAACGAGTTCGGAGAGTATGACGAAACGCCCGAAAAGATGGCTGTTCAGATCAGGCAGTTCCTGGACGAGGGACTTGTAAATATCATCGGCGGATGTTGTGGTACCACACCCGAACACATTCGCGCGATCGCCGAACTGGCTCAAAATTATTCACCCCGAAAAATTCCCGCGCACAACTAACTATGAAGAACCAGGCAACTCTTAAACTTTCGGGCCTCGAACCACTGATCGTAACGCCCGTAAGCAATTTTGTGAATATCGGGGAACGCACGAACGTAACCGGTTCCCGCGCGTTCCTGCGCATGATCAGGGAAGAAGATTTCGAAGCTGCACTCGCGGTGGCACGCGACCAGGTAGAAGGCGGTGCACAGATCATCGACGTCAATATGGACGAAGGAATGATCGACGGACGCGAAGCCATGGTGAAGTTCCTGAACCTCATCGCAGCAGAACCGGACATTGCACGTGTTCCGGTCATGATCGACAGTTCAAAGTGGGAGATCATCGAAGCGGGCCTGAAATGCATCCAGGGAAAGGGGGTGGTCAACTCGATTTCCCTCAAAGAGGGGGAAGCCAATTTTATCAGCCAGGCTAAAAAAGTACGGCGCTACGGTGCCGCGGTGATCGTGATGGCCTTCGACGAACAGGGCCAGGCGGATTCTTACGAGCGACGTATTGAAATTTGCAAACGGTCTTACGACATCCTCGTGAACGTGGTTGGCTTTCCGAAGGAGGATATTATTTTCGATCCGAACATCTTCCCGGTGGCAACCGGTATGGAAGAACACAATAACAATGCGCTGGATTTTTTCCGCGCCACACAGTGGATCCGCGAGAACCTGCCCGGTGCGCACGTTAGTGGCGGTGTTTCGAACGTGTCTTTTTCTTTCCGTGGAAACAACGTGGTACGCGAAGCCATGCACGCCGCATTTTTGTACCATGGTATCCGGCACGGCATGGACATGGGAATCGTGAACCCCACGATGCTGGAAGTGTACGACGACATCGACAAAACGCTGCTGGAATACGTGGAGGACGTACTTTTAAACCGACGTCCGGATGCGACCGAACGTTTGCTGGAATACGCCGAAACGGTCAAAGGCGAAGGAAAAAAGAAAGAAGCCGACCTGCGCTGGCGGGAAGCTCCCGTCAACGAGCGCCTCACACATGCACTCGTGAAAGGCATCGTGGATTTTATCGAGACGGACGTGGAAGAATGCCGCTTACAGTTCGAACGCCCGATCGAAGTGATCGAAGGTCCGCTGATGGATGGCATGAACGTGGTGGGCGACCTGTTCGGAAGCGGTAAAATGTTCCTGCCGCAGGTTGTAAAATCAGCCCGGGTCATGAAGAAGGCCGTGGCCTACCTGCTGCCATATATCGAAGCTGAAAAATCCGGTGAACGCAGAGCTGCCGGGAAAGTACTGCTGGCAACTGTAAAGGGTGACGTGCACGACATCGGTAAGAACATCGTGGGCGTGGTACTCGGTTGCAATAACTACGAGGTACTTGATCTCGGAGTGATGGTTCCTTTTGAAAAGATCATCCAGACGGCTGTGGAAGAGCGTGTCGACATCATCGGGCTGAGCGGACTGATTACACCTTCGCTTGATGAAATGGTAACGGTAGCCAAAGAAATGCAGCGCGCGGCGCTTTCGATACCGCTGATGATCGGCGGAGCCACCACTTCGCGTGTCCATACGGCTGTGAAGATCGAACAGCATTTCGAGCTCGATCAGACCGTACATGTTTTAGACGCTTCCCGTTCGGTAACGGTTGTGGAGAGTTTACTCGGACCAAAGAAAGCAAACTTTGTGAAAGACATACGCGCGGATTATGAGCGCCTTCGGGTCCATCATGAGAAGCATCGCGGAGCCAAGAAGATCGTGCCGATCGGGGTGGCACGTGAAAAGCAGTTCCGGGCAGACTTTTCCCCAGAGAACATTGCCATTCCTCAAAAGCCGGGAATTCATGTTTTTACTGATTTCGACCTCCGTGAACTGACGGACTATATCGACTGGACACCGTTCTTCCAAACCTGGGAACTGCATGGAAAGTACCCGGCCATTTTGTCTGACGACGTTGTGGGACAGGAAGCCACGCGGCTGTTCAAAGACGCACAGGAAATGCTCTCGCGCGTTATTTCCGAGAAATGGATCACGGCAAGCGGAGTGGTGGGGATTTTCCCGGCGAATGCCGTTGGGGACGATATCGAATTGTATACGGATGACTCGCGCAAAGAAGTATTGCACGTACAGCACACCTTACGTCAGCAAACCCAGAAAACACAGGGAGCTTCGCACCTGGCCCTGTCCGACTTCGTGGCTCCGAAAACGCAAGGAGTAAACGACTACGTCGGCGGCTTCGTCGTAACAACCGGAAACGGAATCGAGGCGCATATTCAGCGTTTCGAAGCCGACCACGACGATTACAGTTCCATTTTACTCAAAGCGCTTGCCGACCGGTTAGCGGAAGCTTTTGCCGAAAAAATGCACGAGATCGTGCGGCGGGAACTCTGGGGATATGCGCACGACGAACATCTGACAAACGACGACCTGATCCGGGAGAAATACCGCGGCATCCGTCCGGCACCGGGTTACCCGGCCTGCCCGGACCACACCGAAAAACGCGGCCTCTTTCAAATTCTCGATGCTACCAAACACACCGGCGTTGAACTGACTGACAGCCTGGCGATGTACCCGGCATCTTCGGTGAGCGGCTGGTATTTTGCGCATCCGCAGAGCAAATATTTCGGGCTGGGCAAGATCGGAAAGGACCAGGTTGAAGACATCGCGCAGCGAAAAGGAGTTCCCACGGAAGAAATGGAACGCTGGCTAAGCAGCGTGATGATCTAAAAACACGTTGCAAGCGCACCACAGATTAAACGGCAGCTTCGCCGGAGGCGAACTACAGTGGGAAGCCGGGCCTGAAAGGGGTGCCCATATAATAAAGAATGATAAATCAACTTACTTGCAAAGAGGAGTAGCTCAATTATTCCCTATTTTTGATTTTAAAACATAACTTTGAGGCACGAAATACATACCTTATCGGTTAAGGCGTATTTCCGAAAAAGTTCCGAACCCGTTAAACGAATAATATGGATAAGTTTTATAAGTCGCTTCTCGAGAACAACAAGACCTGGGCAAAGGCGAAGATCGCGCAGCAGGAAGATTATTTCACCAAACAGGCCGAAGGTCAGCGCCCGCCAGTACTCTGGATCGGTTGCGCAGACAGCCGCGTTCCGGCTACGGAAATTACGAGTACCGGTCTGGGTGACATCTTCGTGCACCGTAACATTGCAAATATGGTGATTTCCACGGATGTCAACCTGCTTTCTGTAATGGACTATGCGATCAATGCGCTCCAGGTGAAACACGTGATCGTGTGCGGCCATCATGGCTGCGGTGGTGTGCAGGCAGCGATGGGTAATCAGCACATCGGGCTGATCGACAACTGGATCCGGCACATTAAAGATGTCGGACGCCAACACAAAGCGGAACTGGACGAAATTACGGACCCCCAGAAAAAGTTCGACCGTCTCGTGGAACTGAACGTTAAGGAACAGGTACGCAATGCAGCACGCACAACGATCGTGCAACAGGCCTGGCAAAACGGACAGGAACTGCACGTTCACGGTTGGGTCTACGGAATTGGTGACGGACTGATCCGGGATCTCAACATCAGCCTGAGCGACGCTTCTTCACTGGATACGCTCGACCAGCTGCAATTCTGATGTCCGACGTGCAGGAGGTGTTCTTGCTGCTGGATGAAGCAATGGACCGGTACCGGAATCCTGAAATTGCGCAGCAACAGTCAAATTACATGCGCGGGATCTTCCCTTTTGCGGGCATCAAGGCTCCTGTGCGCCACGCCATTGAAAAAAACTGGTCGAACCAACTGAAGGACATCGCACCGGCACTGAAATGGGAACTCGTGGAAGCCCTGTGGATAAAACCGGAGCGCGAATACCAGCAACTGGCCATCGACTGGATGAGTAACTGGAAAAAGGCGCGCTGGGAAGAAACGGACGGCCCACAACTAGAAAAGTACCTCGTTTCCAAAAGCTGGTGGGACAGTGTGGATCCGCTTGCGGCGAATTGTGTGGGCACCTGGCTTACCTGTTTTCCCGAAAGAAAGCAGGCAACGATCGAACGGTGGCGAAACTCGGACAATCTCTGGCTGAAACGCAGTTGCCTCATCTTCCAGTTGCGTTATAAAAACGATACGGATTTCGGCTTGCTCTGTTCGCTGATCGAACAATTTCGCGGAGAAAAAGAATTTTTTATCCAGAAGGCGATCGGCTGGTCGCTCCGGCAATATTCAAAGTATGAACCGGAAGCTGTGTCTGCTTTTATAGCTTCCACCGAACTGTCAGGGCTGGCCCGAAGAGAAGCATCCAAATACCTCTGATGAACTTCGGTCGGTATTCACTAAATTTGCGCTATGAACCCGTATGATCTCGTTAAATCCCTGCACATTATCTTCGTGGTAAGTTGGTTTGCCGGACTTTTTTACATCGTGAGGCTTTTCATCTACCACACGGAGGCGCAGGAAGACCCCGAACCGAAAAAGGGAATTCTCTCCGAACAATTTGTCGTGATGGAGCGCAAACTGTGGTGGATCATTACGACCCCGGCCATGGTTCTGACTTTGCTTTTCGGAAGCTGGATGGTCTGGTTAAACCCGGCCCTGCTGAAAATGCCCTGGCTTCACCTTAAACTTGGCTTTGTAGCTTTGCTGCTCGTTTATCATTTCGTTTGTCAACGGATCCTGAAGAACCTCGCAAAAGGCATTTTTCGCTGGAAAAGCCAAGGGTTACGCATGTGGAATGAAGTCGCAACGCTCGCACTTGTTTCCATCGTTTTTATCGTGGTGACCAAAGGACAAATGAACTGGTGGAAAGGCGTAATCGGATTTTTCGCAACCGCGATCGGCCTCATGATCCTGATCCGGCTCTATAAAAAATTCCGCAGATGAGCGAATTTCTCACTCAGCTTACGACCTCTCAGTGGGTTACGGTTTCCTGTTGGGTGATCTTCCTCCTTTTAAGTTGTTTCCTTTTTTACCGGAAGTCGCGTTTTTTCGGGGTTTCCCTGTTCGCAACTGCCATTTCGATCGCATGGCTTTTTTCAGGGCTTTTCCCCTTCCTTTTTCCGTGGGACGAACAGTTTCATGCGCTAGTGGCAAAAAACACCGGTTGGAACTTCCTGCACCCGCAACTGTACCCGATCCATCAGTTTAAGGGATTCAACGGAAACTGGGCTTCATCCTACGTCTGGTTACACAAACCACCGCTTTTTACCTGGCAAATGGCCGCCAGCGTTCAAGTCTTCGGAAATACGCTGTTCGCGGTGCGCTTTCCCTCCGTTTTACTATTTGGTTTTTTAAGTGTTGCCACCTACGACATCGGGCGAATTGCCTTTGACCGGCGTGCCGGATTTATCAGCGCACTCCTGATCACACACGCCGCTTACCTGCTTCTGCTTGTCAGCGGAAACCAGGGAATCGATCACAATGACCTGGCATTTGTAGCGTATACAACTTTCTCCGTGTGGGCCTTTTTCCATTTTTTAAATTCAAATTTGCGAAAATGGCTGATTTGGATCGGGATTTTTGCCGGATGTGCCATTCTCACGAAATGGCTGACGGGTCTGCTCGTCTTTCTACCCTTTGGCGTCTGGGTCCTCAGCAGTTTGCGACGGAAGGAATTTGTTGTTCGCCTTCGCTCCGCTTTGCTCGCCTTCGGGGTGTGTCTCCTGGTCGTTTTACCGTGGCACATCTATACTTTCATACGCTTCCCCAAACTGGCCGCCTCGGAAATGCAGTACAATGCGCTTCATTTTTCGGTGCCGGTGGAAGGGCATTCCGGGAACTTCCTATACTATTATGACGGTCTGAGCGATCTCTTTTTTCATCGTTTCGACTTCCTGCTCGTTTTGGTTATATCCCTGTTAATCGTGGGGATTCGTCATTACACGAACCGCTTTTTGGCATACATGCTCCTGATGATCGCGTTTATCTTCTGTTTCTTTTCCCTGGCAGCTACGAAAATGCCCTCTTTCATCGTGCCCGCTGTTCCCTTTGTACTGGTGATCATTGGCGGAGGAATTTCCACCCTTGCATCCTTTTTTTCACGGAGAGCCGTAGCCGTTTCCGTAACGGTTATCGCGACCTGTATTCTTACAAACTGGATGCTGCACATTCGGCTTGTCGATAACCGGCTTGGCATCAGTGATACGCACGAACCCGGCTTTCAGAATTATGCCCTGCAATTAAAAGCGTATGCCGCTGAGCACAGTTTACACAACCGAAAATCACTCGTCTTCGGCTTCGATGGTTCGGCATATCCGCAAATAGCCTGGATGTATTACGAGGATGATATCGTTTATCCTTTCTATCCCTCGTTGGAACAACTCCGGGAAATGCAGCACAAAGGGTATACGATCTCGCTGCATGAAAGCGAGCGATTACCCGAAGAACTGAAAGGACTGCCGTATGTTCGCTACCTGCCGCACTTCAGTCCGAAGTAATTCTCACACAGAAAGCGCTTTCAACCGGCAAATCCACGGGGATTTTTATCTCCAAAACCTGAAAGATGCGTTATCTTTACCTGAAATTGAAATTAACGACATGGCGACATATTCCAACATACTCGAAGAACAACGCGGCCAGACGCGCTTAATCACCATCAACCGGCCCGCACAGCTGAACGCACTGAACAAAGAAACGATCTCAGAACTTCACGAAGCGCTGAAGGACGCCGATACCGATCGGAACACGGGCGTGATCATTCTGACCGGTTCGGGAGAAAAATCATTCGTTGCAGGGGCGGACATTAAAGAATTCGCTGACTTTTCGGTAGCCGAGGGCGGTAAACTCGCTCAAAACGGGCAGGACATCCTGTTCTCTTTCATAGAAAACCTCTCCACGCCGGTTATTGCCGCGATCAACGGTTTTGCGCTCGGCGGCGGACTCGAACTGGCCATGGCCGCACACATCCGGGTTGCGTCTGCGAACGCGCGCATGGGATTGCCTGAAGTTTCGCTCGGAGTGATCCCCGGATACGGCGGAACACAGCGTCTGGCGCAACTGGTCGGACGTGGAAAAGCGAACGAAATGGTGTTCACCGCCGGAATGATCTCTGCCGAAGATGCCTTAAAATGGGGACTTGTTAATTACGTGACCGATCTGAACGACCTTTTGACAAAAGCCGAAGAAATAGCCGGGAAGATCCTGAACAATTCGCCGGCGGCCATCGCTTCGGCCATTCGCGCGATTAATGCAGGGTTCGACACCGAAAAGAACGGCTTTGATACCGAGATCGAAGAATTTGGAAATTGTTTCGGAACGGAAGAGTTCAAAGAAGGTACGGGAGCATTTCTCGAAAAACGAAAACCAAACTTCCGCGGATAATTGAGTTCGATCCGGAAACTGGCGGGACAAACGGCTATTTACGGCCTTTCCAGCATCCTCGGGCGCATGCTGAACTACCTGCTTGTTCCCCTGTATACGCATTTTTTCAGCAATCCTTCGGACTATGGAGTGGTTTCCGAACTGTATGCGTATGTTGCTTTCCTGATCGTTTTCCTGACCTTCGGGATGGAAACGACCTTTTTCCGCTTCCTGCAGGATAAACTCAGTCCCAAACTGGTCTTCAACCAGAGTTTCCTGACGATTCTCGGTCTGAACGTCGTTTTCCTGCTGGTGATCCTGTTTTTTCTCAGCCCGATTGCCGACGCCATGTTGTATGCCGATCACCCGGAATACATCGTGTTGCTGAGCCTGATCGTGGTCGCCGATGCCTGTAGCGCACTGCCTTTGGCGAAACTGCGCGCCGAACAGCGTCCGCGCAAATTTGCGATGATCCAACTAAGTTCGATCGGGACGAATATTTTACTAAATCTCGTTCTCTTCTACGCTTTCTTTGATCCGGAGCATCCGGAGCAGGGCGTGTTGTTCATTTTCGTGGTGAACCTGGTATCCTCCCTGCTCAAACCCGCTTTGCTCTACAAAGATTTCCTGGGAATTCGCCTGCGGCTGGACCCTGCTTTATTAAAACGCATGTGGCGTTATGCACTTCCACTGGTGATCGCCGGTTTTGCGGGTATCGTGAACGAAACGCTCGACCGTATCCTGCTGAAACAATTGCTGTACAAAGGCACCGAGGCATCCCTGAACTACGCAGAGGCACAGGTTGGAATCTATTCGGCATGCTATAAACTCGCGATGCTGGTAACCATCTTTTTACAGGCTTATCGCTATGCCGCGGAACCGTTCTTTTTTTCCCAGATGAATCTGCCGGATAAGAACAAAATGTACAGCCGGGTCATGAATTTTTTTGTGGCTGCGGTTTGCGTAATTTTCCTGCTTGTCTCGCTCAATATCGATATTTTCAAGTACTTCATCACACGCGATGAATACTGGGCAGGCCTCGACGTGGTTCCGATATTGTTACTGGGAAACGTATTCCTCGGGATCTATTTCAACCAGAGCATCTGGTACAAACTGAGCGGTCAGACGCGTTTCGGGGCGTACATTGCGATCGGCGGAGCGGTTTTAACCATCCTGATCAACGTGCTTTTCATCCCCGTTTATGGATTTCGGGCCTCTGCCTGGGCCACGCTCATCGTTTACGGCGCACAGATGGTAGCTTCCTATTTCCTGGGCCAGAAATACTACCCGATCAAATACAACCTCCGTAAATTCTGGCTCTACTTCGGTGCTGCGCTGCTCATTTTCTTTATCGCAAGCGGTTTGGACGGCGATAGTTTCACCTTCAACCTGATCATTAACAACCTGCTGATCTTATTATTTATCGGCCTGGTCTGGTACATTGAAAAGCCGAGTCTTCGTTCACCCAATGGCTAGGAAAGCATTTATTTGGTTCGGAATACTTTTCCTGCTGGCTGATGGTTTCTATTCGTTCGTTCAGTTTTATGAAACTCCTATTGACGGAGATCTGTCAGGAGGTGTTGTTCCCGCACAGGACGTTCGCCCGATCCTGCGGGATCCGTTTGGAGTAAGTACCTGGAGCGAAGGTGCGCGTTATCCGAACCCCAATCGTTTTTTTAGTCATGCGGTACTCTATACCTGGTTTCATAGTGTTCCCTTCGTATTCCAGACTTTTACATCGCCGATTCATTCACTTTACTTTTCAGCAGCCTTATTCAAATGGCTTGTTCAGCTCGGACTGATACTGGTGATGGGAAGTTTTATCAGGGACCGGAATTCAAAACGCAGCGGTTTTCCGGGGTTAATATTTGCAGCTCTCCTGATCGTTCCGCTATTCCAAAGCGAAGGTTACCGGACTTATATGGGAATCATCGATCCGGCGATCACCTATGTCTTTTTTTATGCCTTCCCGATCCTGTTATTGCT
This sequence comes from uncultured Flavobacteriales bacterium, assembly GCA_964389755.1. Lineage (GTDB taxonomy): Bacteria > Bacteroidota > Bacteroidia > Flavobacteriales_D > Crocinitomicaceae > JBBSUQ01. Next base: position 21,025 of record CAYMEW010000008.1, read on the forward strand.
GATCTGGTTTCGACTTATTCTCTCACTCATTAACAGTGCTGAACCGCCGGGATCGCCACGATTTTTACTGATCATCCTCTTAGCCTGTATCAGCGCCCTGAGCGGCCCGCTGAATCCGGGAGTCATGCTGATCATATTATTTATTTACGCCATTCAAAGAATCCGAAAAAAGGATTTCCGTTTCACAGGTCGCGAATGGCTACTGACTGCATGTGCTTTCCTGGCTCTCTACAGTCTTTTTGTCGGTCAGTTCAATTCCGTCAGCCAGGCCAAATCGCTTATTGAAATTTACGCCGGACTTCCGACCGGATTATTCAATATTCTGACACGGAAACCCGGATTTTTATTCCTATTCGCTGCTATCCTGCTCAATTTTGTGATTCTTCGAAAACACCATTCTGCATTTCGCGATTCAAAATACATTGCCTTATTTATACTTCTGTACATCCTTTTATTGCCGTTGGGCGGATATCGGGATTACCGGCCTTACACGATCCGTTACGATAGTTTTATTCCGGTGACCGTCTGCCTGATGTATCTCTACACAGCGGGAACGTTTCGCGTGTGGAACTCTCTTTCCGCGCGAACGAGAAAATTTTATGTGGCCTGTCCGCTCGCTATGCTCCTTATTTTTTCGATGGCCGACCTGCATTCGGGCAACGGTTATCGCTGCGAGCGGGATGCATTGATTAAAATCCGGGAGTCGCGTGACCGCGTGGTGGTTTTAGAAAATAACTGCCCGGTGCTTTCCTGGGAAATAGTAAGCGATCGCAGATGGAATAATCTTAATTCAAAAATGCTGCAACAACTTGGAATTACAGTTGAAAAAAAGGAATTTTATCATCAAACAGACAAACATGGCACTTATCAAAACTTGTCGCGGGAATGAACCGCAAATCGGTAACGACTGTTTCCTGGCTGAAAACGCAACGATCGTGGGGGATGTGGTCCTCGGAGATCAGTGTTCGGTCTGGTTCAATGCCGTTATTCGCGGTGATGTCAATTCCATCCGGATGGGAAATAAAGTGAACGTACAGGACGGTGCGGTGATTCACTGTACCTATGAAAAAACGAAGGTATTACTTGGAAATAACGTGTCGATCGGGCACAATGCGCTGGTGCACGGATGCACGGTGGAAGATAATGTGCTGATCGGCATGGGTGCGATCGTGATGGACAATTGTTATATCGAAGCAAACTGCATCATTGCTGCCGGCGCCGTCTTACTCGAGGGAACGCGGGTGGAATCATGGAGTATCTATGCGGGCGTTCCGGCCAAAAAGGTAAAAACGCTCTCACCCGAACTATTTGCCGGCGAAGTACAGCGCATTGCCAACAACTACGTCATGTATTCCGGCTGGTTCAAAGAAAATACGCAAAGTCATGAATAAAGATATCGAAACGCGCGATGACCTCGTGTTACTGGTAGATCGCTTCTATGGAAAAGTGCTCGAAGATCCGCTCATCGGTCCCTTCTTCAAGAACCTGGATTTCGAACATCATAAGCCTCTGATGGTTCGTTTCTGGAGTTTCGCCTTGCTGGATGAACCCGGTTACACGACGAATGTGATCGAGAAACACCTTCGCTTTCGGATTCGCAAAGAACATTTGGACCGCTGGTTATTCCTTTTCGGTGAAACCATTGATGCGCATTTCACCGGTGAACGAGCGGAAGCGGCCAAACAGCGTGCATCCTGGGTAGGCTGGACGATACTTTCGAAGATGAACTGAATTCCTTAGCGCAGTACGGTTACAAAGCCGTGTACTTTGTCGCGGTTGCCATTGGCGCGTGTAAAGTAGATCACATAGGTGTAGACGCCATCCGAGACGGTCTGCCCGTTAAAGGTACCGTCCCACGACTTGTCGCTGTCGCTAAAACTGTGCACCTGGTTTCCCCACCGATTGAAAATATATCCTTCCTCCAGGAATGCTCCGAGCAGTTCGATGGTGAACAGATCGTTGATGCCGTCTGCGTTCGGGGTGAATACGTTCGGGATGTACAGGGCGAACTCTTCTTCCTGGCAATCATCCAGCACAAATTCCGTAACGGCCGAATACGTACAACCGTGATTATCCGTTTCCGTAACGGTTACGATCGTATCTGCGGTAAGTACCACGCCACCCAGTGCGACAGAATCTTCCGCACAAAAGTGGTTCAGTTGGTAGCTGTCGGAAACCTGGTAAAACGAGAGCATCACCGCGTGTGAGCTATCACAGCCATTGGCATCCGTAAATAGCTGGGTATACGTTCCTTCATCGGTTTCTACCTGTCCGAAAATCGTGGTGCTGCTTCCCGGGCAGATCTGCATGCTTTCGATCGTATTTTGCGGCTGAAAATGCACCAGTGTGATCTCGTGAACACTGTCACAACCATGTACATCGGTAAAGGTCTGGCTATACACACCTTCATTTCCTTCCTGCTGACCGAATATATCGGTGGTTGATCCCGGACAGATCTGAATGGTTTCGGAACTTTGTTGCGGTGCATAAAAAGTAAGCGTCACGGAATGCGTACTGTCACACCCGTTCACGTCGGTAAAAGTTTGACTGTAAACGCCCGCGGTGCTTTCCGTTTGCCCAAAAATCACGGTAGAACTTCCGGGGCAGATGGTGCGTGTTTCGCTGGTTTGTTGCGGCTGGCAATCTTCGCTAACCGTTATATCGATGCAATCCTGAACGGTGCAGTTTCCGCTGCCGAGCGTGTAGCAAACCTGGAAGGTCCCCACGCCGGAAGTCTGCGGATCAAAAACGCCGCCCGACGTCAGGCAGGACCCGCAATCCGAAGACCAGGTTCCGCCTGACGTTGCAGCTGTTAGTTGAACAGGATTCTGGGTATTCAATAAATTTCCGGGATCGGTAATAGTCGGATCGCCTGAAACGCTTCCGCTGTTCACCTGTGTGGCTTCGGTATATGTGCAGCCACTGTTGTCTGTCACGGTTAGGGTGTAAGTTCCGGAGCAGAGACCCGTAATCGTTGCGCCGGACATGCCGTTTGACCAGGAATAAGTGTACGGAGCGTTTCCGCCACCGGCTGTTGCCGTAATACTCCCGTCGCAGGTTCCGGTACAACTTTCGTCAGTCACATTAAAACTGACCTGCAAGGATGGTGCAATCCCACACTGTGGATTCATAGACGCGATGAATGCGTCGTTCTCAACAGAATTGGCCGCGCCCGGTGTCTCATCAGTCCCGACATTCCCGGATGACCAGTTCGACTGCAGGTTCCAGTCGTTGCTCGTATCGTTGGTAAATGAAAAGACTGTTCCGGAGGCGCTTCCGCTGAAATAAATGATGGTATTGTTCGAATTATTTCCCCAGCTGACTGCATGCAGTGGTGTTCCGTTTTGCGCAAGATTCGGGATCTGGAATGAATCATTGGAGTTATTCATAGCCAGTGAACTCCAGCTACCGGCACCCACTGTCCAGGAGGCGGCAGGCGGATAAAGCGGCGTTGAATTATTGGGTTCGCTCGGTGTTCCTTCGAGCAGCGGAGAAGACGCAGGCAAAATAAGCCGGCAGTTCCCGTCGCTCAGGGAAATATCATCCGGCGGAATGGCCGTATTACGGTTAGCTTCGTTGTAGATCACGATGTATGTTCCCTGTGGTACACACGACCACAACGGATCGTTTGAAAAGCGAACGGCACCGGGCGCTGTTCCGGCTCCGCTTCCTGATTGAAAGTACCCGTTATTATCATCAATGATTACGTGCCGGATATCGATGCACGGTGCAGGTGTCTGACAACCCGGGGTACCGATCACGACAAATTCGACATATTCGGCGGTACCGGTGCCCTGCGACACTTCATTAATGATTAATTGTTGGGTGTGTGAGAAGAAGGAAAACAGTGCAAACAGAAAAACAAGGATTCTGTGTATCATACATCCGTTAAACTAATATTACGTTTCCAGCTGGTTTCGGTTCTGCACCCGACGGGCAACCTCAAGGATATCAACCAAAAACTGCCGCAAAGATAGGACATCATTTCCGGATAATAAAAAGAAGCTGTTTAAGTAATCGTTAAATCTTTGTCAGAGCCTGATCTTCGTACTCTTAACACGCTGACCTGTCAGGTCAAATACTTTTTCGTCAAACGTTTCGCGGTTTTCAGTGGTTAGATAAGCTACGGTTCCGTTTTTCGAGCAACGTTCATCCATTTCGGGGTGACGCCTGAGGTAATCGACCAGTTTTTCAGCCACGATCGGGCCCTGTGAGATAATTTTCACGTGGTTCGGAACGAATTTCCGGATCTGTTCTTCGATTAGCGGATAATGCGTACAACCGAGTATGATCGCATCGATCAGCGGGTCTTTGTGAAACAGGCGATCGATTTCCTGCTTGATAAAATATTTCGCTCCTTCGGTATCGCATTCATTGTTTTCAATCAGTGGAACCCACATGGGACAGGCATGCTGTGTCACGATCATCTCTTCGGCAAATTTACCGATCTCCATCAGGTATGAGTTCGATTTGACCGTACCTTCGGTGGCGAGTACACCGATGTGTTTCGTATTACTAAGTGTTTCGACGATCTCGGTACTCGGACGGATAACTCCCAGCACGCGTTTGTCGGGGTAATCCACAGCGAGATTCTTCTGTTGAATATTGCGCAGTGCTTTCGCCGAAGCCGTATTGCAGGCGAGTATCACGAGGTTACATCCGCGACTGAACAACTCTTCCACGGCCTCCAGCGTAAAATTATACACGAGTTCAAAAGAGCGCGAGCCGTAAGGAGCCCGGGCGTTATCCCCAAGGTACAGGAAGTCATAGTCCGGCAAGGCTTTTATAACTTCGTGCAAGACGGTAAGCCCGCCATAGCCCGAATCAAAAATACCGATCGGCGCATATTCTTTCATCGAAGTAAAAATACAATATTTCGAAGTCGGAACGAAAAACGCAAACAAAAAAGAGGCGTACCGGGGTACGCCTCCTCATCCTTTATGAATGGAATTTTAGTGTTTTGTGATTGCGCGTGTAAAGTGACCTGCCACCCCGTCAAATTCCAGGAAGTACATTCCTGCAGGAAGTGTTGAGAGGTCCAGTTGCGTGTCTGTAACGCTTTGGCTGATGTTCTTCGTCAGCAATGCTTTGCCGCTAACATCTTTCAGACTCACCTGCTCAATTCCGGAGTTTTGCGGAAGACGAACAGTGATCGCATCCGTTGCAGGGTTCGGGTAGATCGAAACATTTATTGCTCCGTTCTCTGTAATTCCCACAAACGTAATCACTTCTGCAGTCACTGTATCGGTACAACCGCCCGCATCCGTCACGATTACCGAATATTCACCTTCGCAAAGTAAAACGGCTGTTTGCGTATTCTGCGATGCGGGATCGTCCCACAGGTAGGTATACGGACCCGATCCGCCTGTAGCCGAAACCATCAGTTCACCTGTACAGCCGGAAATAATCGTGTCGTTTTCGGCAGTGGCTGTAATTACAACCAGGGAAACGCTTACCGAATCCATTACCGGACATCCGAATTTAGGCTGAACCTGTACATAGTAAGTTGTATTGGCCGTTGGTGATGCCACCGGGTTTGCGATCGTCGTGCTGCTCAATGTCGGGTCAGCCGTCCAGGTATAAGATGTCCCGTTCATAGCAGAAAGGGTCACGTCGCTTCCGGAACAGATCGTCGTATCCGCTGTTTCCATATAGCTCATTTTCTCAATGGCCAGCCATTCCACGTATCCCGGAACTCCGATCCCATCATACCCGCCTGTAGTCACCAGGAAGGAAGTATCATTGCGAACTACCGCTGTAAACGCGCTGATATTACTTACGGCATGCAGCATGGAAGGTCCAACTTCCCACAGATCCGTTTGCGTATTATAGGCGTAAACGCTGTCGAGTACGGAAACGCCCGCACCGTCCGGGTCACCACCGCCAAAGTATACCATTCCGTTATCGCGCACGGTTGTTCCCGCAGCGTGACGCCCAACCGGACCTGCCGGATAATCGGCGATCGCTGTCCAGGTAATTTGCATGGGATCTGCCGGATCGATTTCACCGGTGTATGAATCAGCGAGCTGTCCAAACGTTTGGTTATAACCGCCAACAAATACGATTGTATTTCCGGAAACACCTGCACGACCACCACTCACGGCTGTTCCCGTTTTTGCAGTTCCGGTAGTCCAGCTGTTGCTGTTGATGTTATAGATTTGAACGGTGTTCACGTCCACGGACCCGGAATATCCTCCGACAATGTAGATTAGTGAATCCTGGTACAAAAATGCTCCGTAGTCACCAACTGCGGAAGGCAAAGCTGTTCCGGTAGTCCAGGTGTCTGTCATGATGTCGTAAATGTCCACATTCGTTACCGGTGAGAATGAACCACCATAACCGCCAATCACGTAGATTTTATCATTGGCCTGGATCGGGGTGATCTGCGTACGGCTCGTCGGGATCGGTGCGTTGGTTTCCCAGGTGTTCGTTACGAGATTGTATGATGAGTTTGCCGTGGAATTGTTGAAAGCAGCGTCCGCTCCTGAAACTACAAAAATGCGGCCGGTATCTGCACCGGAAACACAGGGATCAGAAAATACCGGAGCCGTTGCCCAGGTTGGTGAACTTTGGTTCGGGCCAGCGCTCCAACCGAGGCTCGCGAACTGCTTCATGCCGTTGATCGCTTTAGTCAGAGTATCGTTTTCCGGTATTTCGTCACCGGTAAGTTGTGTGATCATTTCCAGGTTATTCGCTCCGACAGCAGGCGTCCACGGATCAAAAGTAACCGTAGCGACATCTCCCGGCGCAAGGGCCGTAACCGTTTTTACGGAAGTATAAGAAGCACCGTCCGAGAGTTGCACATCGAATGTTTGTGCAAGCAACCCGGTGTTTCTAACTGTACCCTGCGGCGTGAATGCAGCAGCTGCAATAGTGGTAGCCACATCAATTGAATATGGGAGCACATCGTTATCCGGCCGTGTTCCGATCGCAACGTCATCTACAAAAACACCATCTCCGTCTTCGTTGTAGTGGGAAAAGGCAATATATACCTGTTGTCCGACATATGTTTCGAGGGAAACACTGAAACGCACCCAGGTATTGGCTGCTGTCGGGTAGTTCACACCTTCCTCCAGTGAAAGCAGGGTATTCGTAAATGAATTCAACTGATCATCGGTTGTAGAGAGACGAATGATGAGTGAATCCGGCGCAAAACCGGAAAAATCCGCCGCCATCCAGAAGATCAGTGAATCCGTGGTTGCCGTTACATCGAATTGCGGGGTGATCAGCCAGTCTTCGCCGGCAGTAGCATCGTATGAAATAAATGCCGAAGCGACACCACTTTGCGCGAGGTCCGTGGAACGAATCCATGTGCCCGTTCCCGCCACGGAAACCTGTTGCCAGCCGGTAGGTGGAAAAGTCATCGATTCAAAGCTTTCTTCATAAAAGTCACTCAACTGAGCATTTGCCGTCCCAACGAACAGACACATGGCCAGCAGTTTAAAAAGTAGTTTTTTTCGCATAAATTAAGTTGTTTTAATTAAACAGGCGTTAAATGTATGTAAAGTTAACGGGAATCAGCCGTTTAAACTTTCAAAAGGCAGCTATCGTCGAACGGATTCAGGTTACTTAAAAATATTGCATGAAAAAAGGGCCGGTTTTACCGGCCCTTTCCTTCTATAAATACTTTGAATTAAGGCTTTACAGCCGCGGAATTTTCCAATTTCATGACTTCTGCAATCACCTCCATTGTGCAATCGAGGGTCGGGTCTGCATACATCAACGAACTTTCGTCCACGATGTAGTTCAGTTTCTTGCGTTGTGCCACGATCTCAACAGCCTGTTTGATCCGGTCGAGGATCGGTTTGTTCAGTTCCTGGCTATAGATCTGGATCTCTTCCTCAAGAGATTGCTGACGCTCCTGCAGACGCTGTTGCGCGGCAACCAGTTTGTTTTGTTCGATCTTGTCGCGTGCCGGCGGATATTGTGCACGTTCGGCCTCATACTTTGTGTACGCCACCTGTAGAGCCGAATCCATCTCGCGCAGTTCCCGGAAGCCATCTGCCTGGAATTTCTGCAGTTCAGTCATCGCTTGTTTCCGGGAAGGCATGGTATCCAGGATCTTTTGAGAATCGATGTGACCGATCTTCACCTGTGCCGTAAGGGCGGTTGAACTAAAAATCAATAAAAACGCTACTACTAATTTTTTCATTTTTCTGTTTTGTTACATTTAAAATTTACCTGACACTGATTCCCATTTCTCTCAAAACTTCATCACTGATGTCATATTTACTGTCCGCATAGATCAGGTTACTTTGGTTTGCCTTATCGAACACGAACGAGTAATTCCTTTTCGACGCCACTGCCTGCATGGCCTCATAAATACGGTCCTGAATCGGTTTGATGAGTTCCTGGCGTTTCTGGAAATAATCGCCTTTCACCCCGAAACGCAACTTTTGCATCTCCATCGCTTCCGTTTCAAGCTTTTTAATCTCTTCCTCCCGTTTTTGTTTTTCCTCTGCAGGCAAGAGCACTTCTTCACGGGCGAAATTCTCTTTTTTCATTTTAAGCACATTGTACCGATCTTCGATCTCCTGCGTCCAGCGCTCGGCCATCTTATCCAGCTTGTCTTTTGCCTCTTTGTACTCCGGAACGTTTTCCAGGATGTAATCGGAATCGATATAGGCATACTTCTGTCCAATGGCAAAGGTTGTGCCAAAACAAACGAACAGAGTGAAAAGTAGTGCTTTCATGCTTTGTATTTTTACGCGGCAAAACGCCGAAATTAATAAAAATATTGTTTTTGACTATAATTCTCCGAGATTCATTCCGATCGTAAAGGTCAACTTACCGTTATACCCCTTCGTATCGATCGCGCCGTCGCTTCCGGCAGCATTGCGATAACCGCTGGCCCACGGACTGAGGTAATCGAAGCCCCAACCATAGTCGATACCGAGCATCCCGAACATCGGCAGGAATACGCGCAGCCCGACCCCGGCACTTCTTTTCACGTTGAAGGGATTGAACTGTTTAATGGACGGGAAGGTATTCGCTGCTTCCGCAAAGGCGAGCACATAGAAAGTAGCCTGCGGATTCAAAGAGATCGGGTAACGGAGTTCCATCGTATACTTGGCAATCAGCGGATCACCCTGCGTGGAAGAAACCGCGTTGTCCTCGTAGCCACGAAGTGCAATAATTTCACGGCCACCGATCTGGTTCACACCGGTAAGTCCGCTACCTCCGAGGTTAAAGCGCTCGAACGGGATCACACCTTTACCTTGCGTGTAAGTACCGAGGAATGCAAAGCCGATACGCGGCATGAGCACGAGTTTTTTATCGGTCGTGAGCGGCAGGAACCAGGAACCGGTGAATTTGATCTTGTAGTATTCGAGGTACTTGTAACGCTCCTGGTCGCTCAGGCTTGAGTAATCAGAACGTCCGTCAAAGAGCGAATACGGAAGACTCGACTTGGCCGTAAAGCTCAGGTTTGATCCTTCCTGCGGATAGATCGGGGAACTCACGCTGTTTCGGCTCAATACGTATTTCAGACTAATGTCGTTCGAATACCCTTTTTCGAAAAGCGGTATGATCGCGTAATTGTCTACGGAGTAATACTGGTAAGCCAGTTCGTAATAAGCCGAGAAGTAATCATCCGGGAATTTCTTACGACGACCGAGCCCGAGGCCCATTCCGGTGATCTGGAGACCCTGGTAATTCGCATTGTGCGGAAGGTAACCGTTTCCGAGCTGCGTATGCGAGAAATAGTACGTCAGGGAGTTCGGTTTTCTTCCACCCAGCCACGGTTCGGTAAAGGAAAAGTTGTATCCCTGGTAATAACGACCGTTGGTTTGTGCACGGATCGAAAGGCGCTGACCATCTCCGGAAGGAAGCGGCGACCAGGCTCCTTTTTTGAAAATATTTTTCGTGGAGAAGTTATTAAAGGTTAGTCCGAGCGTTCCGATGATACCCGGTGCGCCGGTAAGCTGGTTTCGTCCGCTGTAACCACCCGAAAGTTCGATCTGGTCGGAAGATTTTTCTTCCACCACGTATTCAATGTCCACGGTACCGTCCTGCGGGTTCGGGATGGGATTTACCTGGAATGCCTGTTCGTTAAAGTAGCCCAGCTGCGCAAGCTCGCGTTGCGTACGGATAATATCGTTCCGGTTGAACAGGTCGCCCGGCTTGGTACGTATCTCGCGGCGGATCACGTTTTCGTTTGTTTTCGTGTTACCCTTAATGATGATGCGCTTGACGCGGGCTTCTTTCCCTTCGATGATACGCATCTGGTAGTTGATGTGATTATCGGTCACGGAAGTTTCCACGGGGATTACCTGGAAAAAGAGGTAACCGCGGTCCATGTAAAGGGAAGAAATGTCGCGGCCGTCCTGGCTCATGAAGAGGCGTTGCTCGAGCAGGGCTTTGTTGTACACATCGCCTTTTTTGATACCGAGGATGGTATCGAGGAAGCTAGAACGGAACTTGGAGTTCCCGATCCATTCGATGTCCCCGAAATAATACTTATTTCCTTCATCGATGTCGATAATGATGTGCAGGTTCTTGTTATCGGCCAGGAAGACCGTATCGTGTGCAATGATCGCATCCCGCAGTCCGATGGCATTGAACTTGTCGATGATCGCTTTCTTGTCGCGTTCGTAAGCAGACTGCGAGAACTTGGAGCGTTTGAAGAAACGCCAGAAAGCCTTCTCTTTGGTATCTTTCATGGCCATTTTCAGTTTCCAGTCCGGGATGGACTCGTTGCCGTTAATGGTCAGTTCTCCGATCTTCACTTTCTTGCCTTTCTGCACGTTGATCGAAAAGATCTCGGAGTTGTTCATGATCGTATCCACTTCGCGGTCGATGTCCACTTTTACGGTATAGTATCCTTTTTCCCGGAAATACCCCTTGATCTTCGCCTCGGTAGCAAAAACGAGGTTTTCAGTGATCGTTTTTCCACTGTAGAGCGTGATCTCCTCACGGATTTTATCCGCCTCGCGTTTGGAGACCCCGGTAAAGCGGAAGCGTGACAGTTTCGGACGTGGCGTGACGCGAATTACGAGGTAGAGAATGCCGCTGATCTCTTTTTCAGCCAGTATTTCGACGCTGGAGAAAATCTCTTCTTTATACAGATTTCGAATGGCTTTGGTTATGTCCTCACCCGGCACGGTAATGGTCTGACCGGGGCGCAGGCCGGCGATGAGTTTAATGGCCTGGTGATCGAAGTTATCAGCTCCTTCCACGCGAATGGGGCCCACTTCGTATTTCTTCGGATTCTTAAAATCGAAGTTGAGGTCGCTCAGTGAAGTTGCTTCTGTTTGTGTGGTATCAGTTTGCGCCAGCACTCCGTTGACCACGAAGTTCAGCAATAAACAGATCACAAGCAGGTTCAATTTTCTCATAGTATCTTTGTAATTTGTTCCGAAACCATTCCAAAACGGCGTTCGCGATTCTGGTAGTTCAAAACAGCTTTGTACAAATCTTCTTTTTTAAAGTCGGGCCACAGCACGTTCGTGAAATACAGTTCCGTGTAGGCAATCTGCCAGAGCAGGAAGTTACTGATCCGGCATTCACCGCTTGTGCGGATTAACAGTTCAGGGTCCGGAAAAGTTACAGTTTGCATGTGTTCGGCGAGCATTTTTTCGTCGATTTTTTCGGGATCCAGTGTTCCGGCTTTCACTTTTTCGGCGATCCGGCGGGTGGCGCAGGCGATCTCCTGCCGGGCACTGTAATTGAGCGCCAGCACGAGATTTATCTCCGTATTGTGTGCGGTCTTATCTTTGGCACGTTGCAGTTCGTCGCGGCAGCTTTCGGGTAATCCGCTGACGTCACCGATGCTGTGCAGGTGCACGCCGTTTGCATTGAGTTCGTCCGTTTCGTTGGCAATGGTACGTACGAGCAGGTCCATGAGCCCGTCCACTTCTTCTTTGGGGCGGTTCCAGTTCTCTGCAGAGAAAGCGTACAGGGTGAGGTATTCGATCTTCAGTTCTTTGGCGGCCTTGAGTACTTCACGCACGCTTTCCACCCCGAAATTATGTCCGTAAAGGCGCATGCGCCCCTGTTTTTTTGCCCAACGCCCATTCCCGTCCATGATGATGGCCACATGCTTCGGGGTTCGCGTTAAGTCTATTTCGGACAGTAATTTCATTTAAGTTGTTCTTCTAACGTTTGTAAGTAAAGATTCGTATAAGGCCGGTCAAATTTCCCGGTCGGGAACGATCTTTTATTTAACGCAAAAGAGGGAAATGGAAGACCAGATCCCTCTTTCACGAGTGTATTTATTCATTATTCGGCAAGAACAATGATCTTATCGTTTTGCATTTCCACCACTCCGCCTTTGATCTCGACATGGATCACACGGTTATCGGTTTCTTCCTCACGCACGGAAGCCGGTGTTCTTTCGGTTCGTTCGAAGGAGTTCACGAGGTTTGCCTTGATCGTTCCCCGGGTGAGCGCCGAAATGATCGGAGCGTGGCCTTTAAGAACCTGGAAGAGACCATCGAGACCCGGGAACTGTACGGCATGTACGTCTCCCTGGTAGATCTTCATTTCAGGTGTGATAATTTCCAGATGCATTTTTATCGTCTTTTATCCGGACGGGCCGGGTTTCACAATCAGGATTCGGCAAGCATTTTTTCTCCGGCATCGATCACGTCCTGGATACCTCCCTTGAGGTTGAAGGCCGCTTCCGGGTACTTGTCATATTCTCCGTCGAGGATCGCGTTGAACGCTTTGATCGTTTCCTGGATATCCACGAGTACTCCCGGGATCCCTGTAAACTGCTCCGCCACGTGGAAGGGCTGTGAAAGGAAACGCTGTACACGACGTGCGCGGTGTACGATCAATTTGTCTTCTTCGGAAAGTTCGTCCATACCGAGGATGGCGATGATATCCTGGAGTTCTTTGTAACGCTGCAGTGTCATTTTCACGCGCTGTGCACAGTTGTAGTGCTCTTCACCGACGATCTCCGGAGTAAGGATACGTGAAGTTGAATCGAGCGGGTCCACAGCCGGGTAAATACCGAGCTCGGCAATCTTACGTGAAAGTACTGTTGTAGCATCGAGGTGGGCAAAGGTATTTGCCGGTGCCGGATCGGTAAGGTCATCCGCAGGTACGTAAACGGCCTGTACGGAAGTAATGGAACCGTTCTTTGTAGAAGTAATCCGTTCCTGCATCGCACCCATTTCCGTTGCGAGTGTAGGCTGGTACCCTACTGCCGAAGGCATCCGCCCGAGAAGTGCGGACACTTCCGATCCCGCCTGTGTAAAGCGGAAGATGTTATCCACGAAGAACAGGATGTCTTTCCCCTGCCCGTCGCCTTCACCGTCGCGGTAGTATTCCGCCATGGTCAGTCCGGAGAGTGCCACACGTGCACGTGCTCCCGGAGGCTCGTTCATCTGACCGAACACGAAGGTTGCTTTTGAATCCTCGAGTTCTTTGAGGTCGATCTTCGAAAGATCCCATCCGCCTTCTTCCATAGAATGCATGAATCCTTCGCCGTATTTGATAATTCCTGACTCGAGCATCTCGCGAAGGAGGTCGTTCCCCTCACGGGTACGTTCCCCTACTCCTGCGAACACGGAGAGTCCGGAATATGCTTTTGCGATGTTGTTGATCAACTCCTGGATGAGTACGGTTTTACCTACACCCGCTCCTCCGAAGAGACCGATCTTACCTCCTTTTGCGTAGGGCTCGATCAGGTCAATCACCTTGATACCTGTAAAGAGTACTTCCGTAGCTGTTGAGAGGTCTTCAAATTTCGGGGCTTCCCGGTGAATCGGCAATCCGTTCTCGTTGCTTACTTCGTTGATCCCGTCGATCGCTTCACCAACCACGTTGAAGAGGCGTCCTTTGATCTTGTCGCCGGTAGGCATTTTGATCGCGCTTCCGGTGGAAACAACTTCCATACCACGTGTAAATCCGTCGGTGGAGTCCATAGAAACGGCACGTACGGCGTTTTCACCCACGTGAGACTGAACTTCCAAAACAACGCGTGAACCATCCGCCTTGCGAACTTCAAGCGCATCATAGATGTTTGGCAATGCACCTCCTTTTTCGAAGCTTACATCCACTACAGGACCGATTACCTGCGAAATTTTCCCTTTAATACCTGACATTTTCGTGCCTTTTATTGATTGAAATCTGAATTTTGGGTGCAAAGATACAGTATTTATTTTAAGATTGCAGGAAAGGGAAGATAAATTTGTCCAGCGGGTTAGGGGCTGTGAGCTCCTTAGCGAGCGCATGCTTTCATCACGAATTCACAGCGTTGGAATTACGCTGTCTTCACATTATCTATGCTTACGCTATACCTGTGCCATACTTCAGGCATACTTTAAACACGGTACAACCACGGATCAACCACGGCTCATACTTTCATATTGCCTGCGCACATCCTTGTTTCGGGGAATGGTTTTGTCTTGAATTCGCTTCGGCAGGTAAGGTGTATCTATTTAAAACGCGGGAAAGTTGATTTTGTTACCCCGAAGGAGGTTTCAAGGGTCTTTTGCTTCGTTTTCGCTGAGTCATGGCATTCTCAGAAGTTCAGTTGTAAGCCGATGCCGGTAGCGGACGGATTTAACTGCACCGACTGCCCGAGCAGCGGTTTTCCGTTCTTTCGATGCATCATGAACATCACGGTATCAAAAAGCAGCAGGAATCCGCCCTGGTAAATGACGGAGGTCCCGTAACCGCGGAGCATGTCCGAATCTCGCCGTTCACCCATTTCGCGCAGCAAAAAGCCGCAAGTCACATAGGCCACATCCAGCCCGGCGTTGAAGGCAAGTATACGTTCCATGCGCAGTTGGTTCTGCAGGTTCTGATCAGTGGTCAGTACGCTGCGCTCTTCTTTGACGGCTGCGAGGTAACCGAGTCCGGCAATGCCGAGGTTAACTGCGCTGAACATCATGTTCATGTCGTAGGTATATTGTTGCCCGAGGGAGCCATTGCGATAACGGATGAGGCTGAAAGCCGTATTTGCGAGCGCCCAACTACCGAGAACGGTCATGCCGCTTTTATTAATATGCACCCTGCCGGACTTCACGTTTTCCGGGATGGCATTTTGTGCCCGTGCGAACAGTGATGCTGTGAGGAGGACTATGAGTGTCAGTTTGTGCATGGTAAGCGAACAATTGCGGATGTGGTAAAGTTCTCTGCGGGATAAGAAAGCCATAATTAACCGTTAAGAAACGGCTAACAGGAAACAGAAATTCGTATCTTCCCGCTCCAAAAAGCAGCACCCGATCACAGTTATGAAATATTTGCTCTGTTTCCCGCTTATCCTGCTCACAGTCAGTCTTTCTACCTGCGGGAATGCGCCTTCGAACTCCGGTAATCATAGTTTCACGATCACTTTGCGTTATTCCGTGCCCGACGCGCTTGAAGCAGTGATGTATACAGATCACAGCATTTTCCTGCAAACGACGACTTATTACCTTCAAAAACTCGCTGCCGAGCCACAAGGAGATGCCTTAACGCTTTTTTTAGACAGCTTTGAAGAGCTCTTCCCCGACCGGGATATCGAAAGCCTGATTGATCTGAAAAAGGCAAAGGACTTCACACCTGGGTGTTCACCCGCGGAATTACAAAATTACCTGCGCCGCCAGGTTATGCAAACGGGCAGTTCGGTGATCGAAGCTCTGCGTGAACGTGTTTCCGGACAAACTCGCTCCAATCCGGAGATCCTTTCGCACACCGCGGGAAGCATTCGTGTGAAGGTAAAGGGCATACACGATCCCCAATTATTGGAAAAAGCCCTTTCGGCACAGGCACAGTTAATCATGTGTGAAGTATACCCCTGGCAGGAAATGGACCAAACGCTGCGGGAAGCATTGCAGGATTACGATCCTTCGGCAACTTCTGACGAGGCGCAAACCAGGTATTCATTCTTTCAAAAAACCGGGACGAATGACGCCGTTTTTGTACCGGAAAAGTACTTCGAGTCGGTTAAAGTAATGCTCCAATCCGACCGTTTTCGCAGTCACTTCCCGAAAGACCTCCGTTTTGCGTGGGGAACGGGTACACATAATACGCTTTCACCGGATGAGGCAGGCCGCTATTTATATGCACTTCACCTGAGTCCGCAGCGGGAACAGATCACAAATGCGGACATCGAAACCGTCCTGGTATTCGATCAGTCGGGTGCAACCGATGTAATCACGCTCGAAATGAACGAGAAAGGTCGTGAAAAACTGGCACAAATGACTTTAAAGAATGTAAACAGAGCCCTGGCCATTGTCGTAAACGGACAGGTGTGGAGTGCCCCGTATGTTCTCTCGCCCATTACGGAAGGAAGTTTGCAGATCAGCGGAACCGGGTATGACACAGACGTCACCCTCTTCAAAGCGGGATTCGGGAAAACGGCGTATCCTGTAAAGGTGGAGATCGCGGAAGTAAAGTGATCGTTTCCTCTCAAAACGAAAAAACCCCGAAAGTTTTCACTTCCGGGGTTTGTATGTGTTTCTGACTGGTTTTAGAATTTGAAGGTCTCCATGAACTTGGTCGTGAAGTTTCCTTTGCCGAAGTCGGGGTCTTCCATGAGCTTTTGATGGAAGGGAATCGTGGTTTTGATGCCTTCGATGATGTATTCGTCGAGGGCGCGTTTCATTTTGAGGATGGCTTCCTCGCGCGTTTGCGCTACCACGATCAGTTTGGAGATCATCGAATCGTAGTTCGGCGGGATGGTATATCCTGCGTACACGTGCGTATCGATCCGTACTCCGTGGCCACCAGGTGAATGGTAAGAGGTGATCTTACCCGGTGACGGACGGAAATCCGCGTAGGGATCTTCGGCGTTGATACGGCACTGGATGGCGTGCATCTGCGGATAATAGTTCATTCCGCTGATCTTGTGCCCGGCCGCGATCTTGATCTGCTCTTTAATGAGGTCGTAATTAATCACTTCTTCGGTGATGGTGTGCTCCACCTGGATCCGCGTGTTCATCTCCATGAAGTAGAAATCGCGGTTCTTATCAACGAGGAACTCAACTGTACCCACACCCTCATATTTTACGGCTTTCGCTGCTTTTACGGCAGCCTCACCCATCTTCTCGCGGAGTTCGTCGGTCATGAACGGAGACGGTGTCTCTTCGACGAGTTTCTGGTGACGGCGCTGAATGGAGCAATCGCGCTCGGAGAGGTGACAGGCATTTCCGAACTGGTCACCCGCGATCTGGATCTCGATGTGACGTGGTTCTTCGATGTATTTTTCCATGTAGATCCCGTCGTTTCCGAAAGCGGCACCGGCTTCCTGGCGTGCGGAATTCCACTGGTGTTCCATTTCTTCTTCTTTCCAGACGATGCGCATTCCCTTTCCTCCTCCGCCGGCGGTTGCCTTGAGAATGATCGGGTATTTGACGGTCTTGGCCATCTTTTTAGCATCGTCGAGATCTTTCAGGAGTCCTTTAGATCCGGGGATACAGGGAACGCCCGCTTTGAGCATGGTTGCCTTGGCCGTGGCCTTGTCTCCCATGTTTGCGATCTGATCGGGAAGTGCACCGATAAACTTGATGCCGTGTTCCTGGCATACTTTGGAGAACTTCTCATTTTCGGAGAGGAACCCGTATCCGGGGTGAATGGCGTCGGCATTGGTGATTTCCGCTGCCGCGATGATATTGGGGATGGAGAGGTACGATTTTGCACTTACTGCAGGCCCGATGCACACTGCTTCATCAGCGAAGCGCACGGGGAGACTTTCTTTATCGGCAGTGGAATATACCGCAACCGTTTTGATTCCCATTTCCTTGCAGGTTCTGATTACACGCAGCGCGATCTCGCCGCGGTTGGCAATCAAAATTTTCTTGAACATACTTTCGTAGTTTTAGTTAACAACCTTTCGTGCCGGGACGTGTGACTATTCACCGGCCATGAAAACCAATTAAGACGGATCTACCAGGAAAAGTGGCTGATCATATTCTACCGGAGTGGCATCGTCAACGAGTACTTTTACGATCTTACCGGATACTTCGGCTTCGATTTCGTTGAAGAGCTTCATGGCTTCGATGATGCATACGGTATCTCCTTTAGTAACGGAGTTTCCAACGGATACAAACGGATCTTTATCCGGTCCGGAAGAACGGTAGAACGTACCGATCATCGGGGATTTAACCGTGATGTATTTGGAATCGTCTGCTGTTTCTTTTTTCTCTGTGGAAGCTGCAGGTGCTGCTGCAGGAGCCGCTGCCTGTACGGGTTGAGCTACAGGTGCAGCCGCAGGCATCTGTGCCGGAGCAGGCGACTGAACAATGATCGGCTGCTGCTGATCGTTCCCTTTGTTCTTCGGTTGCGCCTTAATGATGATCTTGAAATCTTTCTTTTCGATCTCCACTTCGTGAACACCCGATTTTGAAACGAACTTGATCAGGTCCTGAATTTCTGAAATATTCATAATTTTTCGATTAAGAGTTCTTAAAAGTACTATTTTTTACGAATTGTAAGCCCATTTTACATAAACGGCGCCCCAGGTAAAACCACCTCCGAATGCGGAGAGTATAAGTGTGTCTCCTTTCTTGAGTTGTTTTTCATAATCCCAGAGACAAAGCGGCAGGGTTCCCGCTGTGGTATTGCCATAGCGCTGTATGTTTATCATCACCTTTTCTTTGGGAAGTCCCATGCGGTCAGCCGTTGCATCGATGATGCGCAGGTTCGCCTGGTGTGGCACCAGCCAGTCCACATCCTCGCTGGAAAGCTGGTTCTTTTCCATGATCTCTGCAGATACTTCCGCCATGTTGGTCACGGCGAATTTGAAAACCTGTTTTCCTTCCTGCTTCACGAAATGCAGGCGTTTCTCAACGGATTCGATTGTTGGGGGACAGGCGCTTCCGCCTCCTGGTTGAACAAGGTACTGACGACCGGAGCCGTCTGCACGAAGAATAAAGTCCATAACTCCGAGTCCTTCCTCGTTCGGTTCGAGCAGGGCTGCACCGGCACCGTCTCCGAAGATAACGCAGGTTGTGCGGTCCTCGTAATCGAGGATCGAACTCATTTTATCGACCCCTACCACGATTACTTTCTTATAACGACCGGTCTCGATGAACTGTGAACCGGTTGAGAGTGCATAGATAAACCCGGAGCAGGCGGCAATGAGGTCGAAGCCCCATGCGTTCTTCATACCGGTCTTATCGCACAATACGTTGGAGGTGCTTGGAAAAGGATAATCGGGTGTTACGGTAGCCACGATCACGAGGTCCACGTCCATGGGATCGGTACCGGTTTTGGCCAGCAGTCCTTTTACGGCTTCCGCTGCCATGTCCGAAGACGCCCCGTTACGCAGTATCCTGCGTTCTTTGATGCCTGTACGTGTGGTGATCCACTCATCGGAGGTATCGACGATCTTCGCCAGATCCTCGTTCGTCATGACGTCTTCGGGAACATATCCCTGAATTCCTGTAATAGCAGCAGTAATCTTTCCCATAATTTAATTAAATGCTTCATTTACACGGCTTGCCAGTGCTGAACGGGCGACGTCGTATGCATGAATGATCATGTTTTTAACAGCGATGTCATTGGAGATCCCGTGACCGATAACCACGTTTCCGCGCACTCCGAGAATGGGCGTTCCGCCGTAGTTCTCATAATTGAAGCGATCAAAGTACTCGTCGGAGATGCCGCGTTTTTTCATGAGGCTGTAGATACCCTCGGCCTCTTTGAGCACCACGTTTCCTGTAAATCCGTCGCATACGATCACATCGGCCTTTCCTGTAAAGAGGTCGCGACCTTCGATATTCCCGATAAAGTTTACATCATCGGATTCGGCCAGCAATTTATGGGCTGAGATCGTCAGGAGGTTTCCTTTGGATTCTTCTTCACCGATATTCAGCAGGCCGACGGTCGGATTTTCGACGCCATATACATTTTTACTGTAGAGCGTTCCGAGAATGGCGAACTGGTAGAGCACGTCCGGCTTGCAATCGGCATTGGAACCGACATCAAGCAGGATACTCTGAGAACCGTTCACAGTGGGCAGCGTGGATGTAATGCACGGGCGGATGATGCCGGGGATGGTGTTGATCTTGTAGATCGCCCCAACGAGCATGGCGCCGGTGTTGCCGGTACTGGCAAACACATCGAGCTTTTTCCCAGCGAGCAGGTCAAAGCCTACCGAGATACTGCTATTCGGTTTTTGCGGGATCGCACGCGTGGGATGGTCGTGCATGGTAATTACATCGGGAGCGTGTACGATCTCGTAGTCGGTTTCACGTTCTCCCAATGCAGAAAGGCCACTCAGGATCTGATCCCGGTCGCCTACCAATACCAACGTTGCATCCTGAGGAAGTTCTTTCTTAGCAAGAACAGCCCCGGACACATTTGCATCCGGAGCAAAATCTCCGCCTAAAACATCAATTCCTATCCTCATGAAGAATAAAAATTTCTGACGCAGTTATTTAAACCGCAACCTCTTTCTCAGCAACTACTTTACCTTTATAGTAAAGTTTTCCTTCATGCCAGTGAGCATGGTGAAACAAATGAGGTTGTCCGGTTGTCGGACAAGTCGCAATGTTTTTTGCAACTGCTTTCACATGCGTTCTACGTTTGTCGCGACGTGTACTGGACTGTCTGCGTTTAGGATGTGCCATTTTACTTTATTTAATCTATTCTTAATTCAAATTTTTCAAAATCGACCACCTCGGGTCTATGTTATCGTCCGGATCGGTATCAGGATCATCATCTCCCTCATCCTCCGGATCGTCCCATTCTGTATCTTCATCATCGTCTTCCGGAAGTTCATCTTCTGTCAGTTCATACTGTTTCAGGACTTCGAGCACCTCCGGGTTGCATTCCCCTTCGGGATGCACGCATCGGGCAGGCAGCGACACGGTGATCATTTCATAGATCTGTTCGCGTACGTCCAACTCGAATGCATCGGGGGAAATTATGATGAGTGATTCATCATCACTCTCCCCGGTTCCGAACTTGTAAATGTAGCGGTATTCGCCGCTTACAGGAACTTCGATCGGATCGTTGCACCGGTCACAGGAGGTAAAGACCTTCCCGGAAAACGAAAAATCGGCCAGGAGCATTATTTCTTTCTTCTCCAGCTTCAGGTCCACATGAACCGATCCGCTGTGAATGATCGAATACTCCAGGTCTTCAAAGAACGCATCTGAAATCTCAAACTCAAAGTCGTGAAACCCCAGTTTCAAGCCCGCAAAAGGAATAATATAATCACGATTCGATTTCCGCACTCACTAAAAATTGGACGGCAAAGTTAACATTTTAAACCGATACTTGTTAATATCTGCCGATATATTTCTTTTTTTTCGTCGGGATCAGTTATCCCGGTCGTTTCCGCGCCGTTTATCAGACAATCCGACGGGCAGCGGATTTGAATTCATTTCTTTGTAGGCCTGCCGTTGCCGGAAAATATCCATGGCGAGGTAGATCGCCTGGCGCGTGGAGGCTTCGGAAGCTTTGTTCTGCCCTGCAATATCGAAGGCCGTACCGTGATCGGGGGAAGTCCGAACGATCGGAAGGCCCGCCGTAAAGTTTACTCCCTCATCAAAAGCAAGCGCCTTGAAGGCTGTAAGTCCCTGGTCGTGATACATCGCTACTACCGCGTCGTAAGTGCTGCGTGCTTCCGATCCGAAGAATCCGTCTGCAGGGAAAGGACCGAACGCGAGGATACTCTCATTTTTGGCCTGGTTGATCGCAGGCGTAATGATCTCCTGCTCTTCCGTCCCCATTTTCCCGTTCTCACCGGCATGCGGGTTCAGTCCCAGAACGGCGATGCGCGGACGCCCGATGCCGAAGTCACGGATCAGACTCTGGCTGACCTCCCGGATCTTTTGAAGAATTTTCTCACGCGTTAGTTTCGCACTTACTTCGTTGAGCGGAATGTGCGTTGTTACAAGTGCCACACGCAGGTTCCCGGCCACCATCATCATGAGCGCATCCTCCGATTTTGCGAGGTGTGCGAGGTATTCGGTATGTCCCGGAAACTGGAAGCCTGATTTGGCCATAGCCTGCTTGGAGATGGGTGCCGTTACAAGTACGTCCACTTTCCCGGCCGCGAGATCTTCGGTCGCTTTTTCAAGCGAAAGGTAAGCGTATTTCCCACCGGTCTCGTTCATTTCACCGAGGGTGATGCTTACATCCTCGTTCCAGGCACTGACCACGTTCACTTTGCGCGGCTTGGCTTCGTCAGCCGTTTTGCACGAGTTGAAGTTAAAGTCGTTGGCATCCGTCGTTTTCTTATGGTAAGAGATCACCTTGGGATTGGCATAGATGACAGGAGTGCAGTCGAGCAACAACCGATTGTCGGACAGTGCTTTGATCACCACTTCCGGACCGATCCCGTTGACATCGCCGATCGAAATCCCCACGCGTACGGTGGTACTTCGTCCCTGTTCTTTTTCTTTCTCCTTTTCCATAGACAAGCGCTCTTTTGCGGAACAAAGTTAACAATCCTTCGTGAACTTATTCTTCTATGATCTTATTGAGGTCGACATCGAAAAATTCTTTATTGAGCGCCTGCCCCATGCGGTAGTTGGTGATGACAATGTTGAGTTGTTTTTCCCGGTACGCGATTTCTTCCTCGAGGTTGGGCAGGTTCGGGTTGAGGCAGATCTCGCCGAGGAAGCGCGTTTTCGAAAGATCACCTCCCAACCAGCGACCGTCGCGTTTGCCGAGCACATACGTACCGACCTGGTTCAGGTTTCCGAAAGGATCGTAAAACTTCCACACACCGTCGGGAAGTCCGTTCTTCATCATGCCTTCGCTTTGCAGCACGCCGTTGTCGTAATAGTTCTTCACCGGACCGTTCATGCGATCCACGGTATCTGCAGGCGACTGGTAAAGGGTATAAAACTGCCTGATCTCGTAATGATCGGTATGGCTGCAATCGTATTTCTCAAATTTCTCGATAACGTGACTGCTGCTGAGCAGGTTGCCGGAAGCGTCGTAGCGGTAGCAGATGCCCTTTGAGCGAAAACGGATGGAATCATTCAGTGCGATTATACTGTCTTTGTAGGCGATCTCGTAGAGAAAATCCCCGTTGTAATCGAAGTATTTCCAGCAGCCGGTTTTGTGCGCATTGGAAATGTAGCCATCGCGGGCTACCTGCCCGTTGGGATAATATTTCGTGATGTGATAGTCGATGCCCGTTTTGTCGATCAGTCGCGGCCGTCCTGTGTATGGAGTACCGTACATTTCGTAATAATCAGCCATTCCGAGTTCAGCCAGCATGCCGTTGAGTGATTCGACACTGGTAATGTCGGAGGGTTCAAAGTAGATTGAGTCGCGCCAGTCAAATTCGTAGCGTACGCTGAGTTCATTCAGTTCCCAGACCTTTTCTTCGACCGGGAACGTATATTTGAACTTAACATACTGGTATTTAAAGCCCAGGCTGTCGTAAGCTTCGTAATCGTCGATCGGCCTGCCGCCCAGGAAAAATCCGCGCTTGGCCAGTTTTCCGTTGGTGTGGTAGGAGCGTGATTCTCCCTGCAGGGCTCCGTTCTGGAAATTCAGGTCATACAGTAGAATCGAGTCTCCTGAAAGCGGGTAGAACCAGGTTTGCACGATGCCGTCCAGTTCCCCGTTCTGAAAGTGCATGGCGGTACGCGCATATTTGTTCCGTTCGAAAGCATCACCTTCTTCCAGCCCGTTCTTGTAGTGTTTTTCTTTCAGGACCTTGCCATACCAGTTGTAGGAGCGCGAGGTCCCGTCGAGCATCCCGTTCCGGAACTGATCTTCCTGCTCCAGGAACAACAGGTCCTTTTGAGGCAAACTGTCCGGGATCACCCTCATATCAAAGATATAATCCGTTTCATTGAGTGATTCGTAACCAGGCTGAAGTCGCCAGGTTCTTGTGGTCCCGTTTAGTTCTCCTTTTTCATAGTTTATTTCGGAAAGCAGTTGGTCGTCGGCATTTCGAATTTGCCAGGTTCCGGTCGGTTTTCCGTCGAGGTATGAGCCGGTGATGAGTTGCGGGTTCATTTTCTCATATCCGAAAAACGGATCGTCGTAGAAATCACGATCTTCCAATCCAACGGATTCAAGTTCGGGCAAGTTTGAAAATTGGTGAAAGTCCATGAAGAAGAATGAGACCGGGCGATTGTGGTAGAAATTGTTCCGGTAAATGTCGAATGAAAGTTCGTTAAGCAGGCTGTTCTCCGGGAGTTTCCCGTTTTTCAGGAAGCGCTTGTATTGTTTTTCGAGTTTGACCTGGAAACGACGGTTCACCGGTACCCTGACACTTACAGCATCCGCCCCGGACCGGAATTTGTAACGCGAACCTGTAAAGGAAAGTTCAAAGCTGCCCGAGAAAGGAATGCCCTCTCTCAACAATTGCACTTCGGAGTTTATGTCATAATCGTCATAAGGTTGGAAGATCCGCGCTTCTGGCTGACTTTCATTCATCAAAGAGGGATTCCAGGGGATAAAGATGCGTTCGTTGGCATCATAGGTTGCGGAAAGCGTGTATTTCTGCGAAAACTCACCGAATGTCGAGTTTCCCGAACCGTTCCAGTATTCGAAATCTTCACCGAAGACGAATTCGGTAGTGTAGAGCGTTTTGCCGGATAAGGTAAATGCGTTGACACGCAGCGTTTTTTCGGGAGGGAAGTAATACCTTGCAAAGGTCACAGACGAATCTCTGAAATTCAGGTTCATTTCAAGCAGCACGCTGTCGCGAAGCAGTGAATCCTGCCAGTTTTTGCCGATCTCATACGTAAAGCGGTTCATTTCTTGGTCGTACTCAAACGGATAGCCGTTTATCTGTGTTCCTTCCGGAGCCTCCAGGTCAAGCGCCGAATATTTATACTGGCCGGTCGAATCAAAATAGAAGCGGTTAACGACCTTCTCATGCATGTCGTAGATCGTCGCTGTCAAATCAGCCGAATCGGCCCGGTATTGCGTTAACAGGAAGGGTGTTCCGCTTTTGTAATACAGCGTATCGAACGCGCCTTTACATCCATTCTCGAAACGCGTGCGGTACATTGGCGTTCCGTCGGTATAATAGACCTCGTACGGCCCCTGGAACTTGTAATATACGCCAAAGCTATCGATTGCCGCTTCACGGTTCATGTCATTTGTAAAGTAAGCACCATCGAACTGGTGCAATTCTTCGTACGACAGATTTTTTTCTTCCTCCAGGTCAAGGTTATCAGAAGAATCCGGCGGAAAAGCAGGTTCGAAAAGTTGGGAGAAATTAAACGAAGCGTGATTTTCTCTGTCAAAATAATATTCCTTCGAATCGGACACGTAATAACTCGAAGAAATATTATCGCGCAGGATGACCGGCTCCCGGCAAACAATGGCAGAATCCGCATAGGTAAAACGTGCTGTGAATTTCGTGGAATCTTCACCCAGCGACTGTGAATAACTACGTTTAGTCCAGGTCCCGGAGGGCGCTCCCTGCACAAAGAAACCCGACTCTCGAGGCCACATTCCGTTGTGTTCGTAAACTGAATACGCTCCGTTCTTTACACCGCCTTTGTACTCACAGATCACCGAATCCGGGTAGCGGGGAATGATGTAGTTATTCTTCGCAGCGATGCGATATCTCCACTTCGGCAAGCCCATCCAGTTCACGTCGTCGTATTCTATAGTTGTAATGCGTCCATCCAAAAAGCCGCCTTTATAACTTGCAATCGCCTGAATTTCCCCAAGCGGGTAATACCAGGTCGCGGGACCTTCCATTTTATTGTTCCGGAATTCAAAAGAGCAGGCTACCGCGTCGCGCACAATGGTGACGGATCCGTCCGGGAATACTTTCGGAAAGGGTTTGTAATACTGCACGTAGTGTCCGTCCGGCAGCGAGTCCAGGTAAGGCGTAACCTGCGGCTGTAGCTTTGCATGCAGAAACATATCATAGTTGTTCCGGAAAACCTTTTTGATTTTACGGGTGCTGACCTGCCGATCTTTAAATAGGTCCATTTGATTTTCATGGTCCCGCATTAGTTCGCAGTTTTTCAGAACGGCGTCTCTGCGTATTCTTCGTTTTTCGGCCTCATCCGTGATTTCTTCATCCTCGTAGTAGAAATAACGTTCATCCCCCACCATCTGGTGAAAGTAGTAATCGGTAAGCAGCCAGACCACGGAGTCCGGCAGTTCCTTCATCAGCAAAATGGCATCTTCTCGCAGTGTGATCTCCGCACGATACGGATAAACATAGGTTTCCTGGGCAAAAGTACCCAGTGACAGCGCGGCAAAAACCGCAATTATCAATTTACTCATTCGAAATAGCTATACGTAAATGTTTCATAATAACTGTTTCCCGAGTCAGAATCCGGATTTTCTTTCCGGTGAACGATCCGGTCGGGGTAGGCTGAATCTTCGGGATAAAAACGGGTTTCTACCCGTGTAAGGTATTTTTTCCCGGAGAACGTGGAATCGACATAACCGTTACAAAAACCGTATTTCGAATAATTGAAACTTCGTTTTTGTGTGAAAGGAGTTTGGCGACGTTCAATGCGTAGCGGGAATGTGGAAAGTTCGAAATAGGTAAAGTCAGTGACTGCCGATTCACGCACGAGGTTAGCAAGGTGGTATTTGCGAACCGGGCGTCCGGGCTTTCCCCATACGATCCAGTCCTGCGGATTGGGTTTCACCAGTTTTGAAACATGCGTATTGCGCCAGTCTCCGGGTTCTTCCAGGAAATACATAAAGTCACCGCTCACCTCATCTTCGTAGGTAAGCACGCCTGCACTGTTACGCCCCAGTGCGCGGTGTACCCTGATGCGCGCCGGTAGTTCGGATTCGCGAAAATTGTTCAGCCCTTCGCGGTAATTATCTGTCAGGTCGAAGGTTTTGCGTTCTTCCGGGTGTGCGAACCCGTTTTCAGAGAGTTTTTGCGGGTATTCGAAATAATATTCGCTCACTTTTCGATCATCGAGGTAAGTCGTGATGTTTACCGAACTCACTGCTCCCTGCGCATCGAAGGTATATTTCCGGATTTCCCGCGGAACGGGTATCACTTCCTCCGACCCTTCGGCTTCGCTCGCGTTCTTCCGCGGATAAATGCGCCTTTCGATCGAAGCGATCTTTTTAGCACGGATCAGGGAATCGTTGAACCACAGCGGGAATGAAAGAAAAATGTCGTCGTCCGGGGCAAAGAACGCGAGGTTCAGCAGGTGGGCATTTAATTTATCGTGATGAATGCGCGGTCCGTTGTTTCGTTGTCCGCCACAGGCAAACAGGAGTAAGGCGGGTATCAGAACTCCTGCCCCGACCTTCAGCCACTTTTCGTACCTTGATTTCACCGTTCTTTGCAAAATATCAGGAAAAATAACCGTTAATTTCCATATCTGAAAGAAAATGCAGCTTAAATTCCGGGGAACCCGATTACAGCGCTTTTTTTTATTCGTTCAATTTTACCGTAACTTTGCACAATGATTGAAAACAGACCGATAACGGACTGGCTCCCACTAACCCGCAAGGAAGTGGAAAAACGCGGGTGGGAAGAACTCGATGTAGTGCTCATTTCCGGTGACGCATACGTGGATCATCCGGCCTTCGGGACCGCGGTGATCGGGCGCATCATCGAAGATGAAGGTTTTCGCGTCGGCATTGTTGCCCAGCCCAACTGGCAGGACGACCTCCGCGACTTTAAAAAATTCGGAAAGCCGAAGTACTTTTTCGGCGTTACGGCCGGCTGCATGGATTCGATGGTGAATCACTACACGGCCAATAAACGCCTGCGCTCGACCGACGCATACACTCCCGGCGGACAGGCCGGCTTCCGTCCGGATTACGCAACCACGGTTTATTCGCGCATTCTGAAAGAACTTTACCCCGATGTACCGGTGCTCATCGGCGGGATCGAAGCTTCACTGCGACGCGTGACCCATTACGATTACTGGCAGGACAAACTCATGCCTTCCATCCTCGAGGATTCGGGCGCCGACCTGCTCGTGTACGGCATGGGTGATCAACCGCTTCGCGAACTTTTAAGACTGCTCAAACGCGGTGTTCCTTTCTCCAACCTGCATACGATCAAACAGGTCGCTTTTATGCAGGATTCGGACATTGAACTTCCCAAAAACAAACACTGGGAAACGGTGGAGCTGGCCAGTCATGAGACCTGCCTGGAAGACAAGATCAAATATGCCGCCAACTTCAAGATCGTTGAGGTTGAAAGTAACAAATGGCAAGCCAACAGGATTATCCAAAAGACGGGAGAACGAACACTGGTTATCAATCCGCCCTACAAAACCATGGACGAAAAAGAGATCGACCAGAGTTTCGACCTTCCCTATACGCGGCTTCCGCATCCAAAGTACAAAAATCGCGGCGCTATCCCGGCATACGACATGATCAAGTTTTCGATCAATATGCACCGGGGTTGTTTCGGTGGCTGCAGTTTCTGTACGATCTCGGCGCACCAGGGAAAATTCATTGCATCACGCAGTGAACAATCGATCCTTAACGAACTCGAGGAGGTTACCGCCCACCCGGACTTTCGCGGTTATATTTCCGATTTGGGAGGTCCTTCGGCCAACATGTACAAGATGAAGGGCAAGGACGAGGCGATCTGTGCCCGTTGCAGCAGCCCGAGTTGTATTCATCCGGTGATTTGCAGTAACCTCGATACTTCCCACAAACCGATGACGGAACTTTACAGGAAGGTTGATGAACACCCGAAAGTAAAAAAAGCATTTATCGGTTCGGGAATCCGTTACGACCTGCTGGTTGACGATTTCAATAAGAACAACGAGGACGGCAACCACGACGAATACATCGAACAGGTCATCACGCGCCATGTCAGCGGCCGTCTGAAAGTAGCACCCGAGCACACCTCCGATGCCACGCTGCGCGTGATGCGAAAACCGTCTTTCCGTTATTTTCACAAGTTCAAGGAAAAATACGACCGTATTTCGGCCAAACATAACCTGAAACAGCAACTTATTCCGTATTTTATCTCTTCACATCCCGGATGCGAGGAAGAAGACATGGCCAACCTGGCAGCGGAAACGCGTGATATGGGCTTCCAACTCGAGCAGGTACAGGATTTCACTCCTACCCCGATGACGGTAGCCGAAGTGATCTATTACTCGGGCGTGCATCCGTACACGCTCAAACCTGTGAATACGGTTAAGACGAAGGCCGAAAAACAAAATCAGAACCGGTACTTTTTCTGGTACAAACCGGAAAATAAGCAATGGATCCGCAAACGACTGAATAAGTTTAACCGTCCCGAACTGGCCGACAAACTGCTCGGCCCGGAGAAAGCGGGAGGCGATAAAGCTGAAAAAGTGCCTCGCTGGCTGGCAGAACGTCGCAAAAAAGGACGCTAAAAAAGCCTAAAAGTAGCAGGTGTCCGGACCGTTTCGGCGCAAGTTCTTTATTTTGTAAGAAAAAGTCATGCGTTTTCTCTACCTGCTCCTGTTAATCATTTTGTCACATTCGGCCTCGGCCGGCGGTCCGTTGGTGCTTATCCCGAAAAGCAATCAGCAACCGGGCATCGCCCTGTACACGCCGTCACAGCGCGATTCGGTACCGCAGCATACGAAATTCGAGATCGGGCTTGCCCTCCCGGACAATTTACAACGCGAGATCCAGAATTTCCTGGTCAACAGCAACGGCGGTTTAAACCCGTACGATCCCGAAGCGATCAGTATCGAAGTACTTTTCCGTTCGGCAGGCGGACGCTATAAAACACGGTACGGTTTCTATTATCAGCCTTTTCGCATGGAACAAAACGGAGACTTCTGGATGCCGGACAGCACTTCCTACCCGTGGCGCGTGCGCTTTGCTCCGGACCAAACCGGCGACTGGGCAGCGGATATTCGCGTACTTCGAAACGGACTCCCGCTCTACGCGCAACAAACCATTTATTTTCGCTGTGTAGCCGGAACGCACAAAGGAAGGCTCCAAAACCCGCGCGTCTACGATCGTCCGAATCGCATTCTCGCTTTTCCGGACGGTTCTCCCTTTACGATCATCGGGGACAATATCAGCAGTGGCGGCTTCGTCACCTACAAACCTTCCCAGCAACAACATCAACTCAACGGCGTCAAAGAACTTAAAAGATCCGGTGGCACCTTTACGCGCTTTGAACTTCCTGCGCAGGCCGGTCTCCCCGACTGGCCCGTATACGATAATTACACCGGTAAACTGGACGAAATGTACGGTTTTGACGAGATCGTGGAATATTGTACGCAAGAGGAGATCTACTTTACGGTTTTCAGGCATCACGTGGAACTTTTTGAAGATCCGGATCACATCGGGGAAGCATCCTGGGAAGGGGTCAGCTGGTTCGAAAACCCTTACCGGAAAGCCTTTGGTATGGAGCGCCAGATCGCCTATTTTACAGACACAAATGCCCTTGTCTGGCAGAAGAACTGCCTGCGCTACATGGACGCCCGCTGGGGCTACAGTCCTAAATTCGCATTTTTCGGTTTTTCAGAGATCAACAACTGGTATCGAACGATGCAGCGGCAGGAAGGTTTTAGTGAGAACCAGGCCCTCGATACGATGTATGCCTGGTACAGCCGGCTTCAAGACTATATGAAGGACGAACTTCACGTCGGGTTCATGGCGACGAATTCATATGCGAGCCTTCCGCAGGCAGAACTAAACGGAGCCGATCGTTTCCTGGCGGCATCCGACCTGATCTCCATTCACGTTTACGAGGAGACCAAAAGTGTAAACGCGATCAAACGCTACAATGCCGTCAACCTGCTTTTTGAACAATATCAACGCCCCGTGCTGCTCGAAGAGGCCGGTATCAACGGTGATCACCTGAAGATCTATTGTTGTACGGGCATCGATTTTCACAATGAGATCTGGTCCTCGACACTCTCCGGAAGCGCCGGTACCGCGCTGGACTGGTGGTGGAATCGTGGTGTTCATGATTTCGGATACATTCGCGACCTGCAAAGTGTCCGGAACTTTACGGAGCGCTTCGACCTGCATAACGCTCATTTTACGCCACAACGCTGGATTGACCGCTCCCGGAACCCGATCGACCTGCTTGCCGGAAGAGACCTGCTCTACCGGGCAGCAATTGAGAATTTCGCCCTGCAAAACGATTCCGGGACACTCATACTCGGCTGGGTACACAATGCAGCCTATTACTGGCGAAATCTCGAAACACAGTGTATGCAATCCCTGTTGGACAGCAGTACGCTGAGCACAGCCTGTATGGTTGAGCAGAACTACGACCTTAACCGGGAACAAAACAAATCTTTCCAGGGAGCGCGGTATACGGACGCTTATTCGGACACACAACAAAACATCGACCTGCCGAAATCAAACGGGACTACTTTTGAGATCAGTAATGTTCAGCGACGTGTAGATGGTCGCAAATGCCGCTACCGAATTACCTTTTATCACGTTCAGAACGGCGAATTCAGGGAAGCACCCGAAGAGACGCAGGTTCTGGAAGCCAATTTCTTCGGAAAGCTAAAGCCCCGGTTACCCACACTGGATGCGAACGACCCGGATTATGCGTATGTAATCGAACGGATTGAATGAACACCAGAGGCCCATGCTTGTTTGTATGGACATGAGATCGCTGTTTACCGGAATAATTTTTTTACTCGCGAGTGCCCTGCATGCTCAGCACATCGACCCGTACTCAACGTTGTTTGAAATACCGGACAGTTCTTACATTCGCCTGAGTTACGACAACGACTTTTTCCAGGGACACGATTTTTATTATACCCAGGGATTCTCATTCGATGGTATTTTCCCCGTATTTCGTAAAAATCCTGTCAATAAAGTGCTTTTCCACGACCGGAACGCGGACTACGAAAAGTACGGACTGCGAATCGAGTCCGATGTATACACGCCAACTGACATTTCGGCGGACAGCATTCTAACACGGAACCACCCGTATTCTGCAGTGGCTTACCTGGAATTTTTTCGCATGTCCTACGCTCCGAAAGCCAACCGGAAAGTTAGTTCTGCGCTTGACATCGGGATTATCGGGCCTGCGGCACTTGGAAAAGAAATGCAAACCGGTATTCACGAAGCACTGAACATGGATCCTCCGCAGGGCTGGCAATACCAGATCCAAAATGAGCCGTTCCTGAATTATACCCTGCGACTGGAACAGCAGGTGCTTGAAAGCCGTTCCCGCTTCTCTGCCGGCGCAATTGCAGAGGTCAGGGCTGGTAATTACCTCACCGAAGCGTCGCTCGGAATTGAATTGTCGGTGGGACGTAAGAACAACCTCTTTACCGGCACGGAGAATAAAATACAATGGTATTTCTACAGCCAGAGTTATATGCATGCCGTGGGCTACGACGCTACGCTCGAGGGTGGCCTGTTCAACCGAAATAGTCAGTACATCATCAGTCAAATCAATATGGAACCACTCGTGGCCGAGCAGCACATTGGTTTTGTAGTATCCGTACCACACGTATATGCCAGCCTGGATTTCGGTTTCATTACCCAACGCTTTATGTACGGCCGCCCGCACGGCTGGGGAGGAATACGCCTTTGCTTCTTCTGAAAGGCCAGTTTTCCGATTGTGAAATAACGTTAACGCCCGAACTACTTTTTGAAGTGAGTGTTTTATTTATTAAGACAATAATACACAAAGTTTTAACCATTAAAAGAGACGTTATGAAAAAGTTACTTTTCACCGTGGCGGTGCTCATCGGATCATACTCCATCGCCCAAAACATGGTCATGAACCCCGAAATGAAACCGGACGGCATGCCATGCAGCTACGGCTCTATCGACAAGGCAACGGGATGGTCCAATGCCAACGGTGGAACCACAGACCTTTTTGACAAAGAATCGGGAAAATACACAACCGGTATTCCTGAAAATTACATGGGACGCGAAGATATTCCGAGCGGAAATTACGCCGGGATCATCGCTTACTACGACGACGAACGCGTAAACCTGTTCCAGACTGTTAACAACCTTGAAGTTACCGGGGAAAAAGGATATCAGCGCTATTCGGAATACCTGCAGGGACAACTTGCGGAGCCACTCGTTGCCGGCCAGGCCTACCAGTTCTCTTTCAAAGTGAGTCTCGGTGAAGAAAGCGGTCGCGCCGTTCGCGGACTCGGTGCTTACTTTTCACCTACTAAGATCATGCAGGAATCCAATGAATTCCTCGATGTACAGCCTCAGATCGTTTCTTATACACTGATCTCGAGTACCAGTGGATGGACAGAAATTCGCGGTACATTCATCGCGGACGGTGGCGAGAAATTTTTCACGATCGGTGCGTTTGAATCCACTGTTTTCCCGGAAAAGATCATCCCGGAAAATGTAAACGATAACCGCAAAGCATACTATTACATTGCGCAGCCGGTAATGACTCCATATACCGGAGTGATCTTTGCGAACTTCGAGGAAATCCTCATCGGGCGTAAGGTAATTTTCCTGACCCTGAATTTTGAAACCGGTAAGGCAAACATTAAACCTGAATCGTTCGACGAACTCAACGAGTGTGCGCGCTTCCTGAACAACCACCCGGATATTCGCGTACAGATTGACGGACACACTGATAAACAGGGCGATGCCGACATTAACATACCACTTTCAAAAGACCGGGCGCGCGTTGTGAAAGAATACCTCGTAAAACAAGGTGTTAGTGCCTCACGCATGGAAACAAACGGTTACGGAAGTTCACGGCCGCTGGTACCGAACGGACCGGACGATAACATCGCGAACCGCCGTATGGAATTGTACATTATCAAATAACTGACTTTTTCAAAGATATACGATAATGGAAACCGTCTGTCAGCAATGGCAGGCGGTTTTTTAATGCTCAAAATGGGCGCCGCCCGAAGTCGCCAGGTGTAAATAAATCATTTAAAGGACTGCATAAAGGCGTTTAACCTTTGATTTCAGGCCCTGAGCAAGCGCCCAAACAATCCGGGCTTTTGCGGTCAATCCGACCGAGTATGTCAGATACACTGCAAAAAAAGGTGTCCGTTTCCGGACACCTTTATCAAATTAATTTCTGTTATGTTATCGAACGATAAACTGCAGTGTTTTTGAATATCCGTCAGCCTCGATCTTCACGAAGTAAACACCATCTGACAATTCATTAACCGGCATCAGTACGAGGTTCGTACCACTGTTACCGTTCACGGAAGTTCCCTGAACGCGTTTCCCGGTAATATCCACAACGGTAAACTGAATGGTTCCGGCAGTCTCCAGACCAAAGCGAATGTTAATTTCGTCTTCGGCCGGGTTCGGGAACAGTTCGAGATCACGTACATTGGACGCTGCTTCTTCTAAAGAGAGAACAACCTGATCCGAGGGCGGACCTTCATAAATGTTGATATCATCAATATACAGGTTGTTTCCGCCGCTACCGTCAAATTCGAAACGGTAACGGAAATTCTCTACCCAAAACTGCGACGTGATATTTGTTACGTGTACTGTAGTCCAGTCCGCCTGTGTGGAAGGAGTCCAGCTGGAAGATGCCGTCTGGCTGCCCAGAGTATTATTCAGCAACGTTTTGCGTTGTTGCCATGAACTTCCGCAATCGTTGGTCATGAATACTTTCAGCGTCTCATTATTCGCTGAGACCTTCTTGCGGTAAGCATAGCGGAAAGTCATGGTACAACCATCGGTAGAGTTTACACCGCTCAGATCTACTCCAGACGATGTAAGCCGGTCGGTGCTGTTCCCTGTTTGCGAGAAATTCTGCAACTTCACTGATTTCGATCCGTAGTAAGCAGCCGAACTTGTAATCTCAAAAGCCTGGTTCCCGTTCTGGTTCTCCACGAACCACTTTCCGGATGAAGCGAGGCTCGTGTACGGCTCAAAGCTTTCATAGAAAGGAAGCCCCGAAGAGTTTGGCAATACGGTGATGAAAGATGTTTTTGTTTCGGTAAGCGAACTTGTACCGTCGCTCGCCGTCAGGATTACCTGGTAGGTTCCCGGGTTTGCATACGTGATCACCGGGTTTTCCGAAGAAGATGTTGCCGGGCTTCCGCCTGCAAACGTCCAGTTCCAGGAAGAAGCTCCGTTGTAAGACTCATCGTTGAACTGAACAGCATCACCGGCGCATACAATCGTTTTCGATGCACTGAAATCAGCTTTACAAAGTGAGAGGTCTCCGTTTGCCCCCACTGCTGCGAGGTTGGAAGATGTAAATGTATTATTACGGCCTGCAATTGCGGAAGTAAGTGCGTCACGCATACGTGTTTTCTGACCCGGCGTGAACATTTTGGAGCAGTAAGAATAGTCCATGTAATTCTCCACGTTGGCCAGTGGTCCGCAAGAAGATTCGTTGAGGTTACAGGACGTTACACCGATCGTGTTCGGCGTATCGCTCACACCGTCATCGTCGCCGCAGCTGGATGCATTCCCCGGATTGTTGTTCGGTCCCCAGGTATGTGACAGGTTCAGCCAGTGTCCGACCTCGTGAGTCAGCGTACGGCTCGTTGATACATTTGAAGTTCCGATGGAACCGGTATAATTGTGAAGTGCAAACACGCCGTTGTAGAACATGCTTGAGCCCGTCCAGTTACCCGGGTTGAATGTATAACCGGCAGCGCCGCCGATATCGTCACAAATAAAGATATTCAGGTATTCGTCCGGGGGCCACTGTCCCTGGTACACATCATTTCCGTTCACCACGGCAGCAACCTGGTCCTGGCCATCGCCGCTGAAGGTTTCCTGCGTGTAGGTGCGCGTGATTCCCTTAAAGCATGTTCCGTCCGGCGCAATCGTTGCGAGCGCAAACTCGATCTCCACATCGGCAGGCAGCCCCTGGAATTCTGCCTTGACATTGTTTGCATCGGCATTTTGGAGACGGTAATCGCGGTTGAGGATCGCGAGCGCGTCGTATAACTGTTCATCGGAGATATTTTCAATCCCCCCGGCGTGCAGTACGTGAAATACGATCGGGATGGTGTAAACAATTCCTTTGGGTGTTACCGTTTGAGGATTTTTTGAACTTTCAAGTTGCTCTGCCTCATAACGGGCGCGCAGCTCCGGATCCTGCATGGCTTTCTCCATTTGCTTGTGCTGATGACAGTACTCAACGGCTTCACCTGCTCGTGCATTGGAAGGATCAAAATCGCCTGTCTGTGCAAATGACACGGAGGCAGCAAAAGTTCCCAGCCATAAGAGCGTAGCGTTTAATTTCTTCATAACTTAATACACAGTTTTTCGATAGTTTAACAAAAAATATAACGGCACAATTTACGAAAAAGTTGGTGATTGTTCAAATTTATTCGCTCAATCGTGCATTAAACCAGATCAATATGAATCCAATGATCAGCTCAACGGAACCGTTTAGAGGTCACTGCATACCGTTTACTCAATCAAGGCGCTTTTAAAGCTACGCGACCGAACATTCGGATGTTTTGACAAGATTCCACCTTTTCAGCGAGGTATTTTTGGATTCCAATGAAAATCGGTGAATTAACCCACAAGGTCAGTATAGGAAACAATTACCGGGTATTTCCTTTCCAGCAGCCTCAGAATATCTGTAGCCACTTCGTGCGGACTTCGCAGTGCTTTTTCTTCGTGTAGTTTCAGAAAGCGGGACAGAGAACTGAACTTCTCCGGGGACGTGCTGCGAATTACAGCCTGCATTTCTGTGTCTACCACTCCCGGAGAAAAGGCGTGTACACGCAAATCCTTTGTGGCCTCATTTGCTTCGGCCTGGATTGTTTCACTGAACAGATCAAGCCCGGCTTTCGAGGCACAATAAGCGCTCCAGGAAGGAATGGGCCGTTTTCCAGCTCCGGAACTGATGTTCACGATTACCTGCGAAGAGTTTTCAAAATGCCGGACAAACTTGCGACACAGGATCATCGGTGAGATCAGGTTTACCTGCATGACCTGTTGCTCGGCTCCGGACATATTAAAAACGGGGGCGATCTCTCCGACCGTCCCCGCGTTATTTATTAAAATTGCTTTTGTAGCATGATCCGCGTCCGGAAATTCAAAGCCTTCTACCGCAACCGGATCCGAAAGGTCCAGTTCCAGTTTTGCAATGGCCAGATCTTCCGGAAAATGGCGACCGATCCCCGTTACTTCATAGCCTTCTTTCAGAAAGGCCTCTGCAACAGCGCGACCGATCCCGCCGGATACTCCTGTGATGAAAACGCGCATCAGGACTCGTTAATATCCATGAAGCGTTGCAGGTTCTTGGCAGTTCCGAAGATCACGAGGGTGTCTTTTTCCGAAATCAGGCTGTCTTCTTTCGGCACACCGATCACGTGACTCTCCACGTATTCCTGCCCTTCTTTCTTGATGGTATACTCGCGCTTGATCGTTACCAGGGTCAACTCGTAGCGATGGCTGAACTCGATCTTCCCGATCTCCCGCCCGATCACACCTTTCGGTGCTTTGATCTCGGCAATTTCGTAATCATCCGGCAATTGCAGGAATGACACGATACTCGGGTTAATGAGTTTTTCACGGATTACGTAAGCGACCTCATCTTCCGGAGTCAGAATCTCCTGAATCCCGATCTTTTCAAGGATCAGCTTCTGGTGATTTCCACTTGCACGGGCAATAATCCGTTTCACGCCGATATCCAGTAAGTGTACGGAAGTCAGAATGGTTGCTTCGAAATTCTCACCGATCGCCACCACCACGGCATCCATGTCTTCGATCTTTTGGGCGCGCAATGCTTTGGCATCGGTTGAATCGAGCGTTACGGCAAAAGCCACATCGTCCTTGATATTCTCGATCTTTTCTTCATCATCATCAAATGCGAAGACCTGAGCTCCTTTATCGGCCAGGCTTTTAGCGATCGTAGAACCGTAACGCCCCACTCCGATCACGGCAAACTTACTGTAATTCATAGTCTATCAGGATAAAGCTTGTTCAAGGTCCTGCACGAGGTCGTCAGCATCTTCCACACCAACGCTCAGTCGAATGAGTGAATCGACCACACCGGACTGCTCACGCACTTCTTTCGGAATCGAAGCATGCGTCATGGTCGCCGGATGTCCGAGCAACGACTCCACTCCACCGAGTGACTCAGCCAGCGAAAAGATCTTCACTTTTTTGACGATCGCGTGAGCATCTTCCATTTTATTTCCTTTCAGGGTAAAGGAGATCATTCCCCCGAAACCGCGCATTTGAGCTTTTGCCACTTCGTGGTTCGGATGTGATTCGAAACCGGGCCAGTAAACTTTGTCCACTTTCGGATGATCTGCCAGGAAACGCGCAATCTTTTCACCGTTTTCGCAATGGCGCTGAATACGCAAATGCAGTGTTTTGATTCCGCGCAGCACGAGGAACGAATCCATAGGTGCGGTAACGGCTCCGCTTGAATTCTGGATGCGGTACATTTCCGAGGCAATATGCTCATCGGATGTAACGAGCGCACCCATAACCACGTCCGAGTGTCCGCCGAGGTATTTGGTTACCGAATGCATTACGAGGTCGGCACCGAGGTCCAGCGGATTTTGCAGGTACGGCGTTGCGAATGTATTGTCAACAGCCAGCCAGGCGTTCGCTTTTTTGGCTACTTCCGCCATTTTGCGAATGTCAATGATGTTCATCATCGGGTTTGTCGGAGTTTCTACCCAGATCAAACGGGTTTTATCCGAAACGTATTTCTGAACCTCATCGGCATCGCCCATCGGTACGAAGTGAAATTTAATTCCGTATTTTTCGAAGATCGTGCGGAACAGGCGGTAAGTTCCCCCGTAAAGATCGTTGGTGGAAATTACTTCGTCGCCCGGGTTGAGCATTTTGATCACACAGTCGATCGCAGCAAGTCCTGAACCGAAACAGGCACCGAATTTACCGTTTTCAAGTGCGGCAATATTTTTTTCAAGTGCATGGCGTGTCGGGTTCTGGGTACGCGAATATTCATATCCCTTGTGATTTCCCACGCCTTCCTGAACGTATGTGGAAGTCTGGTAGATCGGGGTCATGATCGCTCCTGTTGCTTCGTCGGGATGTACTCCTGCGTGAATTGCTTTTGTTCCGAATTTCATATAATCTGTCTTGTTTTAAATTATTTGACAATTCACAAAAATAGACAGAAACATATTCATAATGAAATCTCGCGCGGGCAAATTGTACACGGGGCGGTTTACCTGAAAATGTCCGCCAGGCATTTGTGTATGGCATCGCAGTTCACGATCTTCACATTTTGATATTAAATTACTGATGATCAAACCGGAACGCTTCTGTTCGTGCCATGAAGATCCTGAACCTTTAAGTAATTTTAAAAATAGTCAAAACAATGAATATCAGAAATATTAACCGTTAAAAACGGCTATTCAACTATTTTTACCTTTCATTAAGCCTGGTGACATGCCTCTCAAACCTTCAAAACAGTTTATTTTTGTTTCTTTGAAACGGCTCATGAACAGTGAACAGGATATATCACAAACGCTTGCAGAACTCTTCCGGGAAGCTGCGCGTTTTACCGTTTCAGACCCGCTTGTTAGTCTCCGACCGAAAAAGCAGATCGCGCTTCCAGAAAGGCCGTCCGCCGGTTTCACACTTGCCAATGACGGCTTACTCCGAAAATTAATTGCGGAAGACGAATCATTCGCCCGCGAAAAAGGTTCCGAAACACTCTGTCTGGCCTACGGGTGTATTCACCTTGAACACGGAAAAAAAGGGATTTCAAGTCCACTGTACCTGTATCCCTTAAGCCATACGTTTTCAAAGATACACGACACACGGACCTTTGAATTTTCCGAAGAGAACTATTTCTTCAACCCCTTCCTGGAGAAGGAATACCCCGAACTGATCCCTCCCGAAAATACGCTTCCCGAAACGCACCTTGCTTACCTGAAAACACAAAATTATTCCATTGACGAAGACTGGCGAATCGATAACTTCCACTATCATCGCCGATCTGTTATCCACGATCTTTCAAAACTGGTGAAACTTCCGCTGAACGGAGCTCTTTCCCTTTTGCTTGAGGGCAGTGAGGTGAATCCCGACAAAGCCGTATTACCTTTTCGAAGCGCACATTTTTTTGACATCAGCCCGGAACAACGAGCGGTTTTGGATCTTTTGCGAAATGACCACGTCGTATTACAGGGACCTCCCGGAACAGGAAAGTCACAGGTTATTGCCGAATGCGCTGCGCAGGCCGTGCGTAACGGTACACAAACGCTGATCGTTTCGGAAAAAAAAGTGGCCCTGGACGTCATTGCCGGCAAACTGCAGTCGGCCGGGCTTGCCCCTTTTTCATATTGTTTTTCCGCGACGCACAATGCCCGCTCTTTTATCAGGCACTTACGCGATACGTGGAACCTGGTCGAATCGTATGAATCGGAGCCAAATTTCACGACTTCACGAAGCGAAGACCTGTTGCGTCAACTCGACTTTCAACTCGAATTATTTCGCAGAGAAGACCTCATCGGCGGGATGAGTTTTAGTGATTTCTTTAAGCTGTTTCCGAATATACGTGAAGTTGATCTTCCTTACATCGCAGACCTTTCGGAAACAACACAGGTTCTGAAGTACCGCGAAGAACTGGAATTCATCCTCCAAAGCGGCTTACAGGACCTGCTGGCTTTCGTGCGCGACGAGCGATCCTTCACGGAACAGCTTCCTGAACTTTTCGAAATGGCGGAAGAAGTGTCGAAAAATCTTCCTGTAATCGAAATCATGTGCCGGGAAACGGGAATTTGCGAAACGAATAAAAAACTGACCTTATTCGACGTTGACCGACTGCGAAAACTGGCTGTGGAAGCCCAGGTGCTTGAAACCGTATCCGGAAAAAAATACAGGCGATTTGCGTCCAAAAAAGGAGCCGTCACCATTCAAAAACTGCAGGCGCGTGCGCTGAAGGCAGAGCGGGACCAGGAACAGGTTCGCGAACTGAACAAAAAGTGGAAGATTCGTCCTTCGGAAGCCGATATATGTCGTTTTCAAGGATATTCTGCCCAGACACGCGGCGAAAAACGGCGCACCAAAAGACTGTTTCGAAAAATGGCTTTTGACCGTTCCTGGAAACTTGAGGATGCACTTCAGGACCTCGAAAAAACGGAAGCGTATCGGTTAGAAACGGATAAATTGTTTGCTGAACTTACCAACCTGGGAATCACAGATCCTGCTGAATTACGGGAGATCCATGCGTTCACTACAAGCTGGCGTCCGCTCCATGAAACGCGATTAGCGGAGCGCTTAATCCCTGAACTTGCCGAACTCAATCCCCTTTTGAACCGGTTCATCCGTCGGCTCGAACGCTTTTTCATCCTGCCACCGGAAACACCACTCACGGAATTATTGGCTTCCTGCCAGGAAAAAGAAACCCTGCTACGTCTGCACGCACAACGCTGGAGCCACGTTCCGAAAAAACTGATCAAAGAACTCTCCCTGTTCGGAGATTTTGA
The DNA here is from genome assembly GCA_964389755.1 of uncultured Flavobacteriales bacterium. Taxonomy (GTDB): domain Bacteria; phylum Bacteroidota; class Bacteroidia; order Flavobacteriales_D; family Crocinitomicaceae; genus JBBSUQ01. The sequence goes on from CAYMEW010000008.1 coordinate 62,148, forward strand.
CAAATTCCTGATTCACGCAGCAAAACACGATTACCTCCATTTTGAACAACGTTTTCCCGATTTCAGCACACTCACGGAAATGGACCTTTTGTCTAAAACGGCAGCGATCGTACGCGAAGAGCGGATGGAACGCAAACAACTTCTGACAGAAACTAACACCCGCATCGCAACGAAATTCGCAAAATTCAATGAATTACTACGAACTTCCTCCCGAAAATTGTCTGATAAAGACAAACAACTCAAACGAGAATTGCGTCAGGGAAAACTCATCCTTGTCAAAGCTTTTTCAAGACGGAAGAAATTCCCCGCCGTTCACGAACTGTTTCACAGCGAAGCCAGGCACTGGATCGATTTGCTCATTCCGGTAATACTTTGCAATCCCGAACAGGCGGCTTCTGCATTTCCACTCATTCCGGACCACAAAGACCTATTGATCTTTGATGAGGCCACGCAAATACCGTTTTACAATGCCGTTCCAATCGTTTTTCGCGCAAAATGCGTACTTGTAGCAGGCGATGAACACCAGATGGGGCCTTCCGCCTGGTTTGAAGGTGGTGGTAAAGACATCCCGGACCTGCTCCACGAAGCACAGTTTTACTTTCGTACGCGCGCCCTACGGGAACACCTGCGTAGCGAACACCCGGACCTGATCGCGTTTTCGAACCGTTACTTTTATGGAAACGCGTTGAAACCATATCCCGCCGCATTAGCCGTTTCCGAACCGTTAATCTTTGAATATGTACCACAGGCTGTCTATGATTCCGGCACAAACGCAGTTGAAGCAAAATCAGTTGCGCACAGGCTCACAGAATTGATCCGGAGTGATAAGCACATCGGTCTGGTCGCATTTTCGGAAAAACAACTCGAACGGATACTTTCGGAACTCGAACCGGCCGAACGCTTGTTACTCGATGAACGGATCGACGCGGGAACGGCATTTGCCAAACCACTTGAAAAAGTGCAGGGCGACGAATGCGACATTTTGCTCATCAGCCTGGGTTATGGAAAAGATAAAAACGACCGTTTTGCGTTGCGTTTCGGACCACTCAACGAAGCAAACGGCGCCCGGAGACTAAATGTGCTTATGACGCGTGCCCGGCAACAGATCGTATTTTGTTCTTCTGTTCGCGCCAACGATTTCCCGTTGAGTGCCAACGAATCTGTCAACCTTTTAAAAAACCTGCTCTCCATGCTCGAAGATACCGCGAACACTTATCGGACAGTGCACTTCCCGCTTCCTGAAAAAACGGCCGTTATCGAAAATGATACCCTTTACCTACAGGAACTTGCCAAACACTTCTCCGACGCCGCATCACTCGTCAGTTTTTATAAGATCGCGGTCAAAAAAGGCTGGAAAATAGCCATTCGGCAAATGCAATCTGCCTAATAATTGTTAATTTAAACATCCGTTAAAATAAAATAAACGTAAGTTTGTTAACACTGACAGAATAGCGTAATTTTGTCGTTCCGTCTTTGCGTATGAAAACATATACTCCAGGTCCTAAACTCGCGCAGATCCAAATACCGGAAGATCTCCGGAGCAAATTTTCCATTGATGAACTTCCGGAAATTTCAAGTGAACTCCGTGAATACATCGTGGATGTGATCTCCGAGATCGGTAACAGCCACTTCGGCGCCAGCCTCGGGGTGGTGGAAATGACCGTTGCGCTGCATTACGTCTTTAACACGCCCTACGATCAGCTCGTCTGGGACGTGGGTCACCAGGCTTACGGCCATAAGATCCTCACCGGTCGTCGCGAGGTTTTTCATACCAACCGGCTCAAAGGCGGTATATCCGGTTTTCCGAAACGCTCCGAAAGTGAATACGATACCTTTGGCGTCGGGCACTCCTCTACTTCGATCAGTGCTGCACTCGGAATGGCGGTGGCAAACAACTACAAAGGCGAACGCGAACGCCAGCACATCGCCGTGATCGGTGACGGGGCCATGACCGCCGGACTCGCTTTTGAAGGCATGAATCACGCCGGCTTCGAAAAAGACGCTAACCTGCTTGTCGTCCTCAATGACAACTGCATGTCGATCGATCCGAATGTGGGTGCCCTGAAGGAATACCTGACAGATATTACCACTTCGCACACGTATAACAAAGTAAAGGACGAGGTTTGGAAACTCCTCGGGAAAATTTCCAAGTTCGGTCCGGATGCGCAAACCGTTGCTTCGAAGATCAGCCATGCACTCAAAAGTTCGTTCCTGAAACAGAGTAACCTGTTTGAATCGCTCAACTTCCGGTATTTCGGTCCGGTAGACGGTCATGATGTGATCGGCCTGGCCAAGATCCTGGAAGATCTGAAAGACATTCCCGGCCCGAAACTCCTGCATTGCATTACCAAAAAAGGCAAAGGATACAAGTTTTCCGAAGAAGGAAATCCGACCAAGTGGCATTCACCCGGTGTTTTCAATAAGGAAACCGGTGAGATCGTAAAGATAGTTCCTAAGTCGCCCCAGGCTCCCAAGTACCAGGACGTGTTCGGACATACGATCGTGGAACTGGCCGAAAAGAACGATAAAATTATGGGGATCACCCCCGCTATGCCGACAGGCTCTTCCCTCACTTTTATGATGGAAGCGATGCCCGAGCGGTCTTTTGATGTAGGAATAGCAGAACAGCATGCGGTTACTTTCTCAGCCGGACTGGCCACACAGGGAATGGTGCCTTTTTGCAACATCTACTCTTCGTTCATGCAGCGCGCTTTCGACCAGGTTTTGCACGATGTCGCGCTTCAAAATCTGAATGTCGTTTTCTGCCTGGACCGCGCCGGACTCGTGGGAGCGGATGGCGCCACACACCACGGCGCCTACGATATCGCTTACATGCGTTGTATCCCGAACATGATCGTTTCGGCTCCGATGAACGAAGCGGAACTGCGGAACCTGATGTATACCGCCCAATTGCCGGACAAAGGACCTTTCACGATCCGGTATCCGCGCGGAAAAGGGGTGATGACGGAATGGAAAACCCCGCTGAAGGAAATCCGCGTGGGAACGGGACGCAAACTGCTCAATGGTGAAGACATCGCAATCCTTACGATCGGACATCCCGGGAATTTTGCCCAGGAAGCCATTGCAATGCTCCGGGAACAGGGTGTTTCGGCAGCACACTACGACATGCGTTTTGCAAAACCGATCGACGAAACTCTTTTGCACGAAGTGTTCAGCAAATTCAACAAGGTGATAACCGTGGAAGATGGTTGTATCATGGGAGGATTCGGTTCGGCAGTCATTGAATTCATGGCGGATAACCGTTACCAGGCCGAAGTGGCACGGCTCGGAATTCCGGATAAGTTTATCCATCACGGCACCCCGGAAGAATTGCAGGAAGATTGCGGATTCGATAGTTACGGTATTTTTGACAAAGCGCTCGAAATGCTCGACATCGAATTATCCGATCCCGTTCGAAAAGTAGAAAGTGCGGGGTAATGAAAGGTTCCGTTCTTTTCCTGGACGAAGTACACGAAATTCTTGCCAAACGACTTAGCGACGCCGGTTTAACATGTATTTCCGCGGAAACGCTTCCACTCGAAAAATGCCTCGATCTCGCACGAGAATGCACGGGAATCGTCATTCGTTCACGCTTCCCAATGGATGCCGCTTTCCTGGATCATGCCCCCAAACTTCAGTTTATCGCGCGATCCGGCGCTGGCATGGAAAATATCGATGTCGCTTACTGCGACGCACGCGGAATCCGGCTCTTTAATGCACCCGAAGGAAATCGAAATGCCGTGGCAGAACATGCGCTCGGAATGTTACTCAGTCTGTTCCATAAATTGCATACCGCCGATCGCGATGTACGCGCCGGATTATGGCAACGCGAGCATAATCGCGGAATCGAACTGGACGGAAAAACGGTGGGCATTATCGGATTTGGTAATAACGGTAGCGCACTCGCGCGAAAATTAAGAGGCTTTGATGTCCGGGTACTTGCGTATGACAAGTATAAATCCGGTTTTGGCGATGAATTCGTCTGCGAAACTACGCTCGACGAACTTTACGCAAACTCCGATGTCATTAGTTTTCACATTCCCCAAAATGAAGAAACGATGTATTGGGCAAACCGTAATTTTTTTAATTCAGTACAAAAGAACTTCTGGCTGTTAAACCTGTCCCGCGGGAAGATCGTTAGCATCGCCGCACTTACGGATGCGCTGAAAAGCGGAAAAGTCCTGGGTGCCGGGCTCGATGTCCTCGAATATGAAAAAAGCAGTTTCGAATCTTTTACGGAAGGATCTCCACCCGCAGAACTGCAATACCTGCTGGAGTCGGACCGGGTCATTCTAACACCTCACGTGGGTGGCTGGACGGCAGAAAGCTATTTCAAACTGAGCGATGTACTTGCCGATAAGATATTATCTTACTTCGCTTAGTCGGCCGTTCAATACTTTTTAAGAAGACATACTGTTAACACCGGAAACCATGTGTGGCAAAAAAGCAGTTCATTTTAGCGAGTTAATCACACAATCACCCGGAAAGCCGTATATTTATCCTCAATCTGCCGTGATCCGATGAAGACAATAGATTTTACGTCCGCACAAAATGTAAAGGTCGAATATGAAATCGCCCCTGTCGTTCTGCGTCTCGCAGCCGCGATCATAGACGGAATTATCCTGGCCATTTATTTCATTGTCGTTTTTAGCGCAAGCGGCTGGATCTTTAGTGGCATTAGCGGAAAATCACTTTTTTTCATATTACTGGTCATCAAGTTACCGGTCATATTTTACAACCCGGCACTCGAATACCTGATGCAGGGACAAACGCTCGGTAAATACCTGCTCGGAATTCGTGTGGTAACCATGAACGGCGAACGTCCGGGACTGCGCGAGGTCTTCACCCGCTGGATGTTTAAAGGCGATTTTATCTGGATCTCGATCAACCAGGGTGCGCTCTGGCTTCCCTTTGACCCCTCGGCTTTTGTACTTTACCCGATCTTCGGGATCGTCGGCATGATCTTCGCGTTAACATCCTATCACAACCAGCGGCTGGGAGATGTAATGGCCGGAACGATCATTATCCGGAATAAATCCAGTGTTCGCTATTTTTTGCGGGACATCCTCATGATCAAAAACCAGGATAACCACGTGCCCACTTATCCGCAGGCCATTCGCTTCACCGATGACGATATGTTACTGATCAAAGCTGCAATTGCACGTGTTCATCAGCATCCTAACGAGGAAACCAAAAAATTCGCTGTCGAACTTGCGAACGAAACAGCACGTTTACTCGGTCTTTCCGAAACACCGCCGAAAAAACTCGATTTCTTAAAAACCGTACTGCAGGATTACGTGGTACTAACCAGATAACGGCATGTCCAGACTTTGCATCGTCCCGACCCCGATCGGAAACCTTGAAGACATAACGCTTCGTGCGATACGCATGTTACAGGAATGCGCATTCATTTATGCGGAGGACACGCGCGTTACCGCAAAACTGCTCAAGCACTTCGACATCCGCAAACCGGTTTATCCCTTTCATGCGCACAACGAACACAAAGTCGTCAATTCAGCCGTCGAACGCATTGCGCAGGAAGAACTGGTCGTACTGGTATCCGACGCCGGTACTCCCGGCATTTCCGACCCCGGTTTTTTACTTATCCGTGCCTGCATCGAAGCGGAGATACCGGTGGAATGTCTGCCCGGTGCAACGGCGATCGTTCCTGCTTTGGTAGGTAGTGGTTTCCCTTCCGATCGCTTTTGTTTCGAAGGATTTTTACCACATAAAAAAGGGCGCCAGACGCGCATCAGGGAACTGGGCACCGAAGAACGCACCGTTATCCTTTACGAATCGCCTCACCGGCTCGTCAAATGCCTGGCGCAAATCTCCGAACTACTCGGTCCGGAACGCCGGGTATGCGTGGTGCGCGAGATCTCCAAGATCCATGAGGAATTCAGACGCGGAACCGCCGAAGAAGTAAAAGACTATTACGAGGCCAATCCACCTAAAGGCGAAATTGTCGTATTACTCGAAGGATTGAAAAATGGAAAAAAGAACGACTGAAGCCTGGGTACTAACGGCTACCGGTGAAGCCGAAAAAGCTTTTGAAAAACGCGCTATACCGGTCGCAGAACCGCAAAAGAGCGAGGTACTTATCGAAACCGAAGCATTCGGGCTCAATTATGCCGACGTTATGGCGCGGCACGGACTTTATCGCGAAGCACCTCCTCTTCCGGCCGTGATCGGTTACGAAATATGCGGAGTGGTCCGCGAAGCCGGGTCTCCTGAAAACGAAGCACTTATCGGCAAACGCGTACTTGCCTTTACGCGTTTCGGCGGATATGCACGCCAGGTCGTCACACCGGCAACAGCAGTGATCCCGATCGGAGACATGCCCGCGGAGGATGCGCTTTCGCTTTGTACGCAGGGAGGAACCGCCTATTATATGAGTGAACTACTTTGCCCGGCTCAAGCGGGTGAAAAAGTACTCGTTCATGCCGCAGCCGGCGGTGTGGGTACGCTTTTGATCCAACTGCTTAAAATGCGTGGTGCAGAAGTTTTTGCAAAGGTAAGCAGCGCAGAAAAAGCACAATTAGTCCGCGAACTCGGTGCCGACCACGTACTTATTTATACCCAATCGGATTATACGCAGCAAGCCCGTCAGATCCTGGGAAAGGAGCGCTTTGACGTCGTATATAACCCGGTTGGAGGAAAAACGTTTAAAAAAGACCTGGACATGCTGGGAGCAGGCGGAAGGATCATCCTTTACGGCGGATCGGAACTGGCTTCTTCAGGCTCCGGCTTTCTGAAACAACTGCGCTTTGTATTCCGAATGGGACTTTTCCTGCCTATTGCATTCATGATGAAATCACGATCGATCCTGGGAGTAAACATGCTCAAAATTGCGGATCACAGGCAGCAAACCCTCGTGCACTGCTTACAGGGCTGCGCGCAATTGTACCAGGCCGGAAAATTAAAACCTGTAAACGGCGGAAACTTTGCCGCGGATCAACTCCCGGAGGCCCATCGGTTACTCGAAAGCGGCCACTCTGCCGGAAAGATCAGTGTACACTGGTAGCAGTACCAAAAAAAGCCTGCGATATTCGTGCTTTGCATAGCCGGCTTTTCGGGATAAACTTTTATATTTATCGCGCTTAACATGAAAGAAACCTCCTTCATAGAACAAAACAGGGAAAAATGGACCCGGTTCGAACAGTTATACGCTTCCCAGTCAAAAGATCCCGAAGAGCTCAGTGACCTGTATATGGATATTACGGACGACCTGAGCTATGCCCAGACGTTCTACAAACGAAGGACCGTTAAAGTATATCTGAACCAGCTTGCGCAAACCGTTTATACCGGTGTTCACAAACAAAAAGGCGAATCACTCCGAAAATTCATCACTGTCTGGAAAATTTCGCTCCCGCTGGAGATCTACCGCGCACGCAAAAGCCTGATGATGGCTCTGATCAGTTTTTTGATCTACGTGCTGATCGGCGTATTAAACACGTATGTGAATAACGATTTTCCGCGTATGGTTCTCGGGGACGGTTACGTCGAGAACGCTATTGAAAACATTTCGAACGGGAATCCGCTGGCTATTTACCAGTCGCCCGGAGAAGGAGCCATGTTCTATTCCATTGCGCTCAACAACATCCGCGTGGCCTTCCTGACCTTTTTCCTCGGTTTCTTTTTCACCGTGGGAACGCACATTTTACTATTCTCGAACGGGGTCATGCTCGGTTCTTTTCAATACTTCTTTCACACGAAAGGCCTGCTGATCACAAGTTTCCTGGGAATATGGATCCACGGGGCATTTGAGATCTCGGCAATCGTATTAGCCGGAGGCGCCGGCATCACAGCCGGAAACGGATGGCTTTTCCCGAGGAGTTACACGCGTTTGCAATCCCTGCAAATGTCGGCCAGGCGTGGACTGAAGATCATGCTCAGCCTTGTGCCATTCATCATTGCCGCCGGATTCCTGGAAAGTTTCGTAACACGGAATTACAACGTGCTCCCCGACTGGTCGAAATGGCTGCTCATTCTTTTTTCATTCGCGGTCATCCTGTTTTTTTACGTGTTCTACCCGATGTATGTCGCGCGCAAATATCCCGAACTGGTAGACCAGGAGGAAACGGACACCTTCCAGGTCCGGCACCGGCTTGATTTTACGAAGATCAAAACAGTCGGGAATATCCTGACCGACGGGTTTTATTTTTTCAGAGTCTACTTTTCACGGATATTCCGGGTAAACGCAACGATCACGTTACCGCTCATGGTATTGTTCACGATTTTGCAGGACACGTTCCGGGCGGAAGACCTCAACCAGGGATATTACTGGTTCGACTGGTACGCACAACTCGAGATCATGATGGGATTCGGATTCAGAAACCCCTTTGATTTTGTCGCCGCGACTTTCTGGACCTTCCTGTTTACACTTATGGCAGCCTCGGCTTTTCATGCCCTGCGCAGTTATGAAGAACCCTTCTCTTACAGGCACTTTTTCAGCTATCTGAAAAAACACTTTTTGCGAATCTGGGTTTCGCTGATACTTTTCATAGCGATTATCTTTGCTGTTCCCTATGGCATTACACTCGTACTTTTACTGCTTTTCCCGTTTTTCTGGGGAAACGTCGCGCGTGCCGGCCTCAGCGAGGATTACCGCTGGAATTTCAAATCGTTTATTCGGCCGCATGGTTCATCCTACGGAACGATTCTTTTGCTCATGCTCATTATCAGTGCGATTCTCGTTATAGCGGCTCAGCCAATTGCCTTTTTGCTGAGCATTCACGACTACGGTTCCGCCCCCGCCATGAACGACCTGCTTGACCTGCTTGTCGGATTTATCGACCGGGTTACGAAAGGAATGTATCCGGATTCGTACGCCATGATCGGTAACGTGGTGCGGCAACTGGTGTACATTTTCTTCCTGCTCTTCTTTATTCCGCTGATCCCGGTTCTGTTCGGTGTTCAGTTCTATTCTGAGCAGGAAAAAGAAAAGGCGGTTGGACTTTGGCAGGCATTCCAAAATTTCGGCAAGCGAAGCCGTACGAACGAAAAAGAAGCTGATTATGTTTAAAACTGTCGGCTTCCTGATCGCACTTTTCGCAGTGAGCGCTTCCTTTTCACAGGATAAGGGCACGGAAAACTATTTTGAAAAAGAGCGTAAATTCAACCGCTACGAAAAACAAAAAAATTACAACGGCCCGTCGAACTGGTACGGATCCGAGCCGGCTTCGATGAACGAAGATGATGAGGGCGATGCCGTATATTACGGAAGTAATTCGCAGCCCGGAATACATTACAATCCGCAGGCAATCAAAAAGTACCGGTCCAAAGCACAGCGTTCCGTCACAGAGGACGACGGATCGGAGGAGGTATTGCCCGAAACGGAAGCACTTGATGAGCCGGAGGAAAGTGACGATACCGACAATTCTGCAGACATCGATACCGACACGGACGACAGTTCGACGAATCTTTCGGAAAACCTCTGGAAAATAATCGTCGCGGTGATCCTGATCGCGCTTCTGGTGGTTATCCTGTACTTTGTTATTCGCTCCGTACGTCCGCCCAACAAGAAAGTGATTCACGATGTGGAGAATGACTGGAACCCGGAAGTTATTACGAAAACCGAACTGGAACTCAAACTGGAAGAAGCCGAAGCAACCGAAGATTATCGCGAATGCGTACGGATCTATTTTACGTTCATTCTGAAAGACCTCATCCGTCGTGAACTGATCACCTGGAAAAAGGAAAAGACCAATTACGATTACGTACTCGAATTGTCCGATTCGCCGTATTTCAACGAATTCAATTCCTGTGTCACCATTTATGACCTGGTATGGTACGGAAATTACCAGATCGATCGCACGATCTACGACGCTTTGCGTCCGCCTTTGACCAGTTTTTACAAAAAAATCGAAGTGAAGGGTGAATAACGGGCGTAAAATAGGACTTTTACTGATCACCTTCGTGGCATTCGTGGCCCTGATCGTGTGGCTGTTCAGTTCCGGTGGCGGAACGGGCGGCCGGAAAACCGTATTTACGTCAAACAACTGGGTATCGCGATACCAAATCGATCAGAAACACCCCTACGGACTTTACCATTTTAACAGGTTGCTGAAGTTACACGTCGGCCTGAAAACCGGTGTAAAGCGCATTGACAATGTCAACGAATTTGACAGCCTTATTTTTGACGGAACGCATACCTTTATGTTCGTCGGAAGTGATTTCGGAATCCAGACCGATGAAATGGATTCGGTAATGGCCGACGTGAATCGCGGTGGAACGCTCGTCATGGCTTTCGAGGATCTCACGGACAACCTCTATCCTTATTTCTTCCGGGAAAAATATTTTTATTCCGATTATTCCGAAGAATTAACCGTTACGAACGGAAAACGGCGTTATCAATTTTACAATGTTTTTCAAAACGACACCATCAGTAAGTGGTGGAAAGCTTTTGACGCGGAGGAATTACGTCGCTCCGATTTTGAATCGCTCTCCGGCTTTCTCGAACTGGATAACTGCGTTCAGATCCGTTTTGGTTCCGGAAAAGTCATTTTGCATACGAATCCCGAACTCTTTTACAATTACCAGGTACTGCGCCGGGACGGGAATGCCTATTGCGACTATTTCCTGTCAAAGATACCGAACGATAAGGAAGTACTGTGGATGGAGTTCGGTCGCCTTCCGGACGATTTCGATGCGTACGACACGCTTGACGAAAGCACGAATTCCAAACAGGACAACAGTTATCTGCAATACCTGCTTGGTAATCGCGGCATGCGTGCTGCCCTGCTCACGCTGGTCCTGGGCGTCATTCTCTTCCTGCTTTTCCGCACGCGCCGTATTCGTCCCGTGGTTCCCGTTATTCCCCGGAAAAAGAACGTCACGCTGGCTTACGCCGAAACGATTACCAGTATTTTTTACAGTAAGCGAAATGCCTACGGCCTGCTCAATGTCTTAAAAAAGAACTTCTATAACACCGTATCGCGTCATTTCTTTATCGATCTCCACCGCCGTGAGGGCAATCGTGAGATTATGCGTCTTTCGGAAAAAAGTAACATTCCTGCAGAAGAGATAGAGGAACTGATCGAATTGTTCGAAACGAAAAAGGCATTCAGCGTGGATGAGCATTATGTAGCCGAAGCTTCCCGCAGGCAACGCTCTTTCTATGAACGATCGGGTATCCTGACTGAATTTACTGCACGCCGTGTAGAAAAAAAGAAGCGCGATTTCCGACGTCAATTATGGCTTCCTGCCCTGCTGATCTTTGGCGGTATTTCGATCACCCTGTTCGGTTTCTATTACCTGACGCAGTCACGCGCCATCGGGATTACACTCTGGCCACTCGGGATTATCTGGATCATCGCAGGAATCATCCAGTTGCGCAAACCCCTTTTGAGCATTAACTCGGAAGAACTGACATTTTACCCGCTTATGCGGAAGAATAAAACATACCGGCGCGAGGATATCGAACGGATCCGCGTCCATGAAAAAAGCGTCGTATTCCAAATGCGGAACGGCAAAAAATTAAAGATCAATTACTGGGAAATGAGCTATTTTGACAAGAAACAATTTAAGCGCTATATTTCCGGAATTCAAAATGTAGAATTATGATGCAGGAAGAAGAGAACAAGCAACCCGAAGAACCGACAAACGAAAGCCAGGGCAGTCAGAACGATTTCTCGGCCTATATGCCCAAAAACCAGGAATCCGAACCCCAGCAATCGCAACCTGCTTCAGGGGAACCGACCGGCGAAACACCCGAAAATTCCGCTACGACGCCTACCGGTGGATACGGTTTTGAACGACAGAACGCGGACCTGATGTGGGTTGCCAATAAAGTGAACCAGGTTCGCCAGGAAATTCGCAAGTACATTATTGGTCAGGGCGAAATGGTCGAATTACTGCTGGCCGGAATCTTTGCGAATGGTCACATCCTGCTCGAAGGGGCACCGGGTGTGGCAAAAACACTGTCTTCGAAAGTACTTTCGCGCGCACTTGACATTGATTTTTCGCGCATCCAGTTCACACCCGACCTGATGCCGACCGATGTAATCGGAACTTCGGTGTTTAATATGAAGGAATCGAATTTTTCGTTTCGCAAAGGACCGATCTTTTCCAACATTGTACTAATCGACGAGATCAACCGTGCACCGGCTAAAACGCAGTCAGCACTCTTTGAAGTCATGGAAGAAAGACAGATCACCTATGACGGTACTGTTTACCCGATGACCTTCCCGTTCCTGGTGATCGCCACGCAAAACCCGATCGAGCAGGAAGGAACTTACAACCTTCCCGAAGCACAACTCGACCGGTTCCTGTTTAAGATCAAACTGGCCTACCCGGACCTCGACGCCGAAACGGATATCCTGCGCCGTTACCGCGACAGTATCGGCACTCCGGATCTGAAAGGCGTTACAGCCGTTTTCAGCCGCGATGAGATTCAAAAGATCCAGGACGTCGTTGAAAAAATAATGGTTGAGGACAATCTCATTCGCTATATCGCGCAGGTGATCCACAAAACGCGTAACCACGGAAAAATATTTCTCGGCGGTTCTCCGCGTGCATCACTTTCCATCATGCGCGCAGCCAAAGCCATGGCGGCTATTCGTGGCCGTGACTTCGTTACACCGGAAGATATCCAGTTTGCCGCACCGCATGTGCTTAACCACAGGCTTATTCTCACGCCTGAAGCCGAAATGGAAGGTATTCGTACCGAAGATGTAATCCAGGAAATAGTTCAGACCATAGAAGTACCGCGTTAAATGAAGTTGTTGGCCAACATATACCTTACCCGGTTCTTTTTCGTCGTATTCGCAGGAGTTGTTTTGCTCTACGCGGCTTCGTTCTCGGTAGAAAGCCTGTATTTTGTGGCTAACGTGGCACTGATCTCCCTGCTGGGAATCACCGTAATCGATGTGTTTCTTTCGTTTCTTTCAAGCGAACCGATCAGTTTCGAGCGGCGCGCGGAAAAACGCATGAATCTCGGGGACGCCAACGACATTGAACTCGTTCTGCGAAACAACACCTTCCAGCCGATCGCATATACGCTCTTCGAAGGCTATCCCAAAGAAATGCAGGAACGCTCGGCACATTATTCGGGCATCCTGGCGGGAGGCGGAACGCGCGTGTTCCATTATTCTTTCGTTCCGAAAAGTCGCGGTGAATATACCTTCTCCAACCCCGTACTCGTCATCCGTTCGATCTTATTTCTTGTAAACCGGCGCATCGAACTGCCCGCCACGCAAACCGTGGAAGTTTATCCTTCCGTTGCCCAGCTCAAGAAATACGAATTACTGGTTTTCCAGCAGCAAAAAACAAGTAGCGGCATTAAGAAGATCCGCCGTCTCGGAAATAACAGTGAATTCGAACAGATCAAAAATTACGTACAGGGAGACGAACTCAAAACGATCAACTGGAAGGCCACCAGCCGGAAAATGGAACTGATGGTAAACCAGTACCAGGAAGAAAAATCGCAACAGGTATATTGCATCATCGATAAGTCGCGCAATATGCAAATGGAGTTTGACGGCCTGACGATGCTCGATTATGCGATCAATTCAACACTCGTTTTTTCAAACATTGCTTTACGCAAAGGAGACCGTACGGGACTGATCACTTTCTCGGACAAGATCGGTAGCCAACTCCCTGCGGAGCGCTCATCCAACCAAATGCGGCGGATCATCGAAACGCTTTATAATCAGAAAACGCATTTCCGCGAAAGCAACTTTGACCTGTTGTATCAAACGATCCGGAGTAATGTACGTACGCGATCACTCCTGTTACTTTACACGAACTTCGAAACGGAATTTGCGATGCGCCGTGCACTTCCGTTGCTGCGAAAGATCAACCAAAAGCACGTACTCGTGGTGGTATTTTTCGAAAACAATGAACTGGAGGACATGGCTTTTCAAAAGGTTCGTACGATCAAAGACGTGTACCAGTCTGCCATTGCCGAACGCATGACAACGGTTAAGTCAAGGATCGCACTCGAGCTGAAGCGTCACAACATCCAAAGCATACTTACAAAACCCGAGGATTTGTCAATCAGTACGATCAACAAATACCTCGAATTAAAAGCCAAAGGCTCGATCTGACGATTCAGGCACAGATCTTCCCGTCCGCGTTTCAAAAATTGTATCTTTACATTCCTTTTTCAAGGATTTTTTAAGCACAGTACATGAATTCAGGTGAAAAACTCATAGAAAAAAGAGAAGGATCGCAACTCGGAGGCGGTGAAAAAAGAATCGAAAAGCAACACAGCCAGGGCAAGCTCACGGCACGTGAACGCGTTCAACTGCTGTTAGACGACGGTTCTTTCCAGGAAATCGGCATGTTCGTGGAACACCGGTCCACATCGTTCGGGCTGGACAAGCAAAAATTTCCGGGCGATGGCGTTGTAACCGGTTACGGAACAATACACGGCAGGCTGGTCTATGTCTTTTCACAGGATTTCACAGTGCTTGGAGGCTCTTTATCTGAAACGCATGCAGCGAAGATCTGCCGCGTGATGGATATGGCCATGAAAAACGGTGCACCGGTGATCGGACTGAACGATTCCGGCGGTGCCCGCATCCAGGAAGGTGTTGTTTCACTCGCAGGCTATGCCGATATTTTTTACCGCAATACGCGTGCATCGGGCGTAATTCCGCAAATCAGTGCAATCATGGGGCCGTGCGCCGGTGGTGCCGTTTACTCACCCGCGTTGACAGATTTCATCTTTATGGTGGAAGATACATCGTATATGTTTGTAACGGGTCCGAACGTCGTGAAGACCGTGACGCACGAAGAAGTTACTTCGGAAGATCTCGGTGGCGCCAAAACCCACGCAGAGAAATCGGGTGTTAACCATTTCACAGCCGGAAACGACGTGGAATGCCTCAAAAAGATCCGGGATTTCATGACTTTCTTACCGCAAAATGCGAACGAACTCGCGCCGACGGTAAGTAAAGTGAATTACAGCGCGCATAAAAACGAACAGATCCGTACGATACTTCCGGCAAACAATACCTTGCCGTACGACATCCGCAAAGTGATCGATTGCGTGATCGATGACAATACTTTTCGTGAAGTCCAGGAAGATTTTGCCAAAAACATCGTGGTCGGTTTTGCCCGCCTCGATGGTAAAACCATTGGAATTGTAGCCAATCAGCCCGCTTCGATGGCAGGTGTGCTCGACATTGACGCTTCACGCAAGGGAGCGCGCTTTGTCCGTTTCTGCGATTCTTTCAATATTCCACTGCTCGTATTTGAAGATGTTCCCGGCTTCCTTCCGGGCACCGACCAGGAATGGCGCGGGATCATCACACACGGAGCCAAACTGCTGTACGCTTTTTCAGAGGCGACCGTTCCACGGATCACGGTCATTACACGGAAGGCCTACGGTGGCGCATTTGACGTGATGAACTCTAAAAATATCGGTGCGGACCTTAATTTCGCCTGGCCGACAGCGGAAATAGCCGTTATGGGAGCCAAAGGTGCAGCTGAGATCATTTTCAAACGGGAGATTGCGGCAGCGGAAGACCCGGAACAAAAATGGCGCGAAAAAGAGGCCGAATATGCCGAAATGTTTGCGAATCCGTATCGCGCTGCCGAACGTGGGATCGTGGATGATGTGATACTTCCGGAGGAAACGCGCGAGAAACTGATCAGCGGTTTTGCCATGCTCGAAAATAAAGCAGAGCAACTTCCGCTTAAGAAGCACGGGAATATTCCATTGTAACTAAGGAGCTTGATGCTGTAAGGTCCTCGGCATTGCGCAGGCGGATTTTGTTGCTGAAGCAGACTTTGTCAGGGAATTTGCGTTGAAAATCGGAGTGCGGGGGCCCTTTGTCCGTTCCATTTTAGGATTTCCGAATGGAATTCCGGAAGGTAATCGGATTTAAGTCTTCTTAAAAAAATTCACTGGAAATCAGTTACTATAAGCACCTGCCAGCCGGAAGCAGATTTTTACGTTAACGCTTCACGAAACGGTATTTCAGGATGCACCAAATGGCTCTGAAACCATCCTTCCACCCGATCTTCTTCCCTTCTTCGTACGTTCGTCCGTAATAGGAAATACCCACTTCATAGATCCGGATTTTCGGAACACGGGCCAGTTTAGCTGTTAACTCGGGTTCAATACCAAAGCGATTCTCACGGATGCGGATTTCTTTCGCAATTGAAGCACGGATCAGCTTATAACAAGTTTCCATGTCCGTCAGGTTCAGGTTGGTCATCATGTTCGACAGTTTCGTCAGGAACTTATTCCCGATCGAGTGCCAGAAAAAGAGAATACGGTGCGGATGATGTCCCATGAAGCGCGAACCGTAAACCACATCGGCATTATCCATAAAAACCGGTTTGAGCAGCAGGTTGTACTCGTGCGGGTCGTACTCCAGGTCGGCATCCTGAACGATCAGGTAGTCTCCGCTGCATTCCTTGATCGCGCGATTAATTGCAGCACCCTTCCCCATATTGCGGGGCTGCGAAAAAAAGCGAATGTCCATTTCGGGATGCGCAGCCATGTAGGTTTCCACGACCGAAGCGGTGTTATCTTTCGAGCAATCGTTGACGATAATGATTTCTTTTGCAATATCATTGACAAGTTCCACCTCTGCCACTTTGTTCAAAATGGTTTCGATCGTGCTTTCTTCGTTATATGCCGGGATAAGTATCGATAGTTTTTGGATCATAATGCGCGTAAAACGGTCATAAAGCTAATATATTTCCGCCGTAACCTGATAATTGTCGCAAAATTAAACTCCGGAAACAAAATTGGCGGAAGCGTCGCAAAAGAGAAATGTTCTTCTAAATTTGTAGAATAACACAACCCGCTTGAAAAAAAATCCTTTTTCTTCCTGGACGGTCGTTGCGCTACTGCTTGTTTTCGCGTGGACGGTCATTTCCGATGCCTCTCATTCGGCAAAATCGGGGAATAATTGTGTTGCTTCGTACGACGCTTTTGGCTATTACGCATACCTGCCCGCAGTTCTCAAATACGACGACATCCGTTTTGAAAAAGACTGGGTGAAAGAAAGCCAAGATAATTGCGGAGCTCCGCTCTACCAGTTCGACCCGCAGGAAAACGGCAACCTGCTCGACATTTATCACATGGGGCTCGCATACGTGCAGCTACCCGGCTTTTTGATCGCAGACGCCTGTGCCGAAAGTTTCGGATATCCGGCCAACGGACTCAGTTTTCCCTACGAACTCGCCACGCGGATTACCCTGCTGCTTTTCGTTGTTCTCGGACTGGTTTACCTGCGGAAACTGCTCCTTCTCTTTTTTGACGATCGAATCACTGCACTTACCCTACTTCTGACGCTGCTAGCCTCCAATGTGTTCATCACGTTTCGCTACAGTCAACTCATGCCGCATGCCTATCTTTTCGCATGTAATGCCATTTTCCTGTATTACCTCGTTCTTTTCACCCGTACCAGGCACCTGCGGTTTCTCGTGATTAGCGCACTAATACTCGGACTTACAACTGCTATCCGTCCCACGCAGGCAATCTGGGGAATTATTCCATTCGTTCTCCTGTTCTTTGACACGACAAACAGGTGGCGAACGCTCTTGTTACTAATGCTTTATCCGGCAAGTATCCTGCTGTTTAATCTTCCTCAGTTATTCTACTGGAAATTTATCGGCGGACACTGGTTCGTGCTGAACATGCATTCCGAATCACTGAGCCTGGGCGATCCGTATACGTGGAAATTTTTGTTTTCCTTCCGCAAAGGCTGGCTCATTTACAGCCCGGTATTTTTCTTCGCGATCATTGGTGCGTGGCGTTTTCGAAAAACGAATCGGCGGGTCGCAAATGCCTTTATCTTATTTGCGATCCTGAACATCTATGTACTTTCTTCCTGGGAATGCTGGTATTATGCGGGGTCGTACGGTTCGCGGGTGATGACCGATTCGTATGCTCTCTGGGCTGTTTTCATGGCTGCTTTTCTTTCAGGCATCCGTTTCCGTAGGAAATCCATGGTTTTCGTGGCGGTCTTGTCCCTGTTCTTCATCACCCTGAATTTTTTGCAGTCCTACCAGTTCCTGCGCGGAATTATTCATGGAAGCCGCATGACCTTTGCACATTATGTCCATGTTTTGGGAAGAACGCATTATCCGGAATCCGATTTCACACTGCTGGAGATCGACCGGGAATCTGCGGACTGGGTTGAGCAGTTTCAAAACCCCGCTTCTTTGGCATTCAAACGGGGCTATCGCATTCATGAAAAAGAACTTTTCCCTGTAAAAGGCGACCTGAACATTGCAGCAGAACAGGAGTTCACACCGCTTTATGACTTTACGGGGGACTATATGGCCAACACGGATGACGTGGCCATCCACCTTTCATTCAAACCGGATTTCGACTCCCTGAATGGCCCGGCATACTTCGTTTTCACGGTGGAAACAAGCAAAAAACCCTACTTTTACTATGCTCCCGATTTTACAATGGACAACGGCGGAACGTATACCGCATCTTTTACAATGCCGGAACGCAGGCATCCGGATGACCGCATAAAGATCTATATCTGGAACCCAAACAAAGACGCGGGCAAACTCCGTGATTTCTCCCTTCGGCTGTCTATATTGGACAGAAAGCCATAAAGGCCAAAGGTTCGTACTAAATATTGCCGTGAAAATTGGACTGACTGCGCAGAATTAATTAATTTTGCACCTGCAATGAGTCGTAATATTGACACAGCGACATCGCTGACTTCCGAAAAGGTCTCCCTGGGTATGAAATTCAGAACTTATATGGTATTCACCAAAATGCGCCTTGCATCGCTGGTGATCGTCAGTGCGCTGTCGGGCTACCTCTTTAACGGGGGACATTCCTGGATCGATGCCTGCTACCTGATGTTCGGCGGAATGCTTGTGACAGCGGCAGCCAACGGTTCCAACCAGATCTGGGAGCGAGACATTGACAAACGCATGAAGCGCACGCAGACGCGGCCCCTGCCCATGGGAGAAATGAGCGTTCGCGAAGGAGTGATCGTTGTACTTATTACACTCACGGTCGGAACTTTCCTGCTCTATTTGCTCAACATTCAGTCTGCACTGCTCGGACTTTTCGCTTACGTACTCTATGTATTTTTGTATACGCCGCTCAAGCCGGTGACTCCCTGGGCAGTCTTTGTCGGGGCTTTTCCGGGTGCCTTTCCGCCGATGCTCGGCGCGATTGCAGTAGACGGCCAGTTCGGACTGATCCCCGGCGTACTCTTCTTCATCCAGTTTACCTGGCAGTTCCCGCACTTTTGGGCAATTGCCTGGGTTGCGTATGACGATTACAAAGCAGGAGGCTTTTCATTGCTTCCCTCCAGCGGCGGAAAAAGTAAAGGATCTGCTTTCCAGATCGCCGTTTATTCCCTCATGCTCATTCCTTTCAGCCTGTTGCCCTGGTTGCTCGGCTGGACCGGACTGACATCCATGATCATTTCGGCAGCGGTGGGTGCGTGGTTTTTCCTGACTGCATACCGTTTGTTCGTTACCTGTGACACAAAAGATGCCAGACGACTGATGTTCGCTTCGTTCATATACCTGCCGATCATTCAGTTTGCCTATGTATTTGACATTGTTGATGGTGCAATTCCACAATAACTATGAGAAACGATTATTCTGAAGAACTTTCCCCCGAGGTCCGGGAAAAAATGAAAAAAAACCTGGTGTACATCACCATTTTCTCTATCATGATGTTCTTCGCCGGGTTTACATCTGCCTACATCGTCTCAATGGGCGATTCGTTCTGGCTGAAATTCCCCTTCCCGAATGCCTTTTACATCAGTACGACCTTCATCGCGCTGAGCAGTATCACCCTCATTCTTGCGATTACCGCTGCCAAAAAGAATAAAATCCCGCAGCTTAAAGCCTTCATGGCCGTTACCTTTTTACTCGGTATCTGTTTCGTGATTTTCCAGTTTCGTGGATACAAGGCGCTGGTCGATCGCGGGCTCAACCCTGTGAACAATCATATACTTGTTGTTCAGGGGAAATACGGTGATTTTTACGAAATTAAGTACAAAGGCGACTACATCGAAGTGATCGGAAACGAATACCTGCTCCACGGGAAACCTGTCCCCGCTGAAGTCATGCAGAAACTACAGGCTTTTGCAGAACCGTTTACGCGGATCCATGATACCGTGATCCCGTCAGTTCCCGGTTATGGCGATCCTTTTATGCTCTACTATAAACACGATGCTGTTTTTCACATCAACGGCCAATGGCGCACAGAAAGCGGAGAAGAACTCGGACCGCTTGACCTGGAGCGACTGCAAAGTTTTGCGACGCATGTGCGCGACGGACGCGGTGATTTCTTTGCCCGTGGAAAAATGGGACGTGATTTTCACCTTTACTTTAAAGGGAACGAATTGAGTTATCAGGACCGGGACCTTATGTACAAGGGAAAACCATTGTCCAAGTACCTGCAATCCAAAGCCATGGAGGCGGCAGATACAGCCACCACTTTCCTGTACCTTATCACAATTTTACACCTGCTTCACGTACTTGTGACCATGATCTACATGTTGAAAATCACAATTAATTCATTTAGAAATAAATACAACAAAGACAATACACTAAGCCTGCGACTGGGCGCTATATTCTGGCACTTTTTAGGCTTATTGTGGCTTTATTTATTGCTTTTTTTACTTTTTATTCATTAAACTTGCAAAAAAATTTCTAAAATGGCAGGACACGCTTCTACTGAAATCAGCCCGAAGACCCTGTGGGGTGGAAAGATTTCGCCTTTCAGCACCAGTTACGGAAAATTAATGATGTGGTACTTCCTCGTATCCGATGCATTGACTTTCGGCGGATTGCTGGTATCCTACGGATTTGTGCGGCACAATACGCAAGGCACCTGGCCGATCGGTGAAGAAACATTCAATTCACTTCCCTTCCTCGGACATGGCTATCCCCTGGTTTACGTGGCCCTGATGACTTTTATTCTCATCGTTTCCTCGGTAACGATGGTGCTTGCTGTTGAAGCCGGTCACCGCATGGATCGTCGCGGAGTAACCCGTTGGATGATCGCAACAATTATCGGCGGATTTTTCTTCCTCGGTTCACAGGCCTGGGAATGGTATCACTTCATTCACGGTTCGGAATTCGGTCGCGTAGAGCTGGCAGACGGCTCACAGGCCATCGTACACGGAGATTTCGGAGCGATCGAAAACTTTAAAGTCGTGAAGGCCGGTTCGCACCACAAAGCGGGTGAAGTAATTCGCGAAGACGAAGCGGAAATGATGCATCACTTCCATGAAGCGGCTGCCGAAGGACACATCAAAAACGGAATGATCACTCTGCACGACGGATCGGTAGCAGAGATCAACAAGAAAAAAGACGAAAACCTCGAGCTGGAAATCAAACAAAACGGAAGCAAATACCACGTCGGTGGTGAAGAAATCAAAGGTGCCGAGGCAGAGAAATTATATTACGAAGCAATCTACAGCGGAGAAAGAGGACGTGTTATATA
Source organism: uncultured Flavobacteriales bacterium (assembly GCA_964389755.1). Taxonomy (GTDB): domain Bacteria; phylum Bacteroidota; class Bacteroidia; order Flavobacteriales_D; family Crocinitomicaceae; genus JBBSUQ01. Next base: position 83,551 of record CAYMEW010000008.1, read on the forward strand.
CGGAGCTAACCTGCAGGGTAACGAATACGGTATAGACGAGCACTACGGTCAGTTCTTCTTTTTCATTACCGGATTCCACGGCTTTCACGTATTCTCCGGTGTATTGATCAACATCATTATCCTCATCGGGGTGATGCGTGGTATCTATCACCGCAGAGGTCATTACGAAATGGTAGAAAAGACCGGTTTGTACTGGCACTTTGTAGACCTTGTATGGGTATTCGTATTTACCTTCTTCTACCTTGTTTAATCCTGAAATAACTCGAAAATGGAAAGAGACGATATCATTGAATATTCATTAGACGCACATCACAGCGAAGAACAGGGTAAGAAAATTCGCAAGAAAATTCTGTTCGTTACTGTATTGCTCACAGTTGTAACCGTTATCGAGGTATTGCTCGGGGCATACATCAAACAGTCGAGCGGCGCATGGGAATACGTAAAATGGACCTTTATTGCACTGACGCTTCTCAAAGCCGGGTACATCGTGATGGTATTTATGCACCTTGGCGATGAGCGACGTGCGCTTAAAGCAGTAATTCTCGTTCCTTACATCCTCTTTATCGTATACCTGATCTTTATCGCACTTACAGAGGCTAACGCGATCAGCGAAGTCTGGAATACCACATTCGGAGCGTAAAAGAGAAGACGATGTCTGAAAAAAAATCTGCCGGACGAATAAAAGTGCTGGGTGCATTCCTGCTTTTATTCGGTCCGGCTTTTTTATTGATCCTGATCTCCACACGCGGCTGTGAACATAAGTTCCGCTCCCCGGAGGACTACGGACCATTAAAAGACTACGCATTTACCGATGCATCCGGAAGAGATCACAACTCCAAAGAATTCATCGGGAAGATCGTTCTTATCAATGTATTGCAGACCTCCTGCCCGGACACCTGCTCTGTTTCGCTCTGGCATTTTAACCAGCTGATCTATCAGAACCTGCGTAAAACAAAAAAACAACGCAATGAAGTGAAGATCATTTCATTTGTTGTGGATGAGCAGGGAAAGCCCGTAAAAGACCTGCGCAAGATCCGCGATTACCTGCGCACGGAAGTGGAGGATTACGATCCGGACATCTGGTACATCGCCAGCGGGGAGGTAAAGCAACTCTACGACATTTCCAGTAACGGGGAAAATCTGCTGGCAGACGGAACTGCTTTCGAGGAAATCATGCTGCTGGCGGACAAAAGCAATCACCTGCGCATGGCTCTTCGCGGAAACTCAGAAGGAATGATCCGGAGAATGCGTGAACACCTCGCATTACTTCAGAAAGATTATGATCTAAAAAGAAAAGACCATGAGAATAACTAAACTCACTGTCCTACCGGTCCTTTTTTTCGTTCTCTTTTCGTGTAACGATAGTCCGAAGAAACGCGTATTGCCCATCGTCGGAGAACGCGAAGTCAACTATTACGAGATCGACGGGAAGGAAGTTGCCGATACGGTTTATCCGAAAGTTCCCGATTTTAAATACCTCAATCAGGATTCTGCCTGGGTGACCTCAGAATCGCTAAAAAACAAGGTGTGGGTCGTGGATTTCTTTTTTACACACTGCCCTACCATTTGTCCGCCGATGACCTCACAGATGAAAAGGCTGAATACAATGGTCTCCGATCTTTCGGAAGACGTCGAGTTTCTCAGTTTTTCCATTGATCCGAAACGCGATTTCCCGACACGACTGCGCGAATACATCCAACTGCATGGCATCAAAGCTCAGAACTGGCAATTCCTGACCGGTGACGAGGCGGAAACGCATGAAATGGCGCGAAAATTCTACACAGGTGCCGAACGCAATTCCGAAGCAGCCGGTGGATTCGGTCATACGGATACTTTTGTGCTCGTCGACAAAGAAGGCTACGTGCGCGGGGTTTATTCCGGGACGAATACTGAACAGGTCGACCAACTTGAAAAAGACCTTCGAAAATTGCTGAAATATGAGTATGATATTACAGGATCCCGCTAAGATTCGCCGCGCACGCTTGCTGATTTACCTGCTCTCGGCGATCGTTCCAGTGGTCGTAGCACTGCTTTTCGGAATTAAGATAAAAGGCGTTGACCTTCACTTTCTTCCCCCGATCTACGCCGGAATAAACGGTCTAACGGCGGTTTTGCTTATCCTCGCGCTGATAGCGATCAAAAAGCGTAATATCAGCTTGCACCGGGCACTGATCCGTACCTGCCTGCTGCTTTCCCTGCTTTTTCTGGCAGCTTACGTCGCGTACCACATGACAGCCGAAAACACGCCTTACGGAGGAACTTACGGCTTTATCTATTATCCGCTCCTCATCACGCATATCCTGTTGAGTGTGATCGTCATTCCACTCGTATTGCTGTCGTACCTGCAGGCCTGGCAGGGGAAATTCGAAAAACACCGCAAATGGGTACGTGTGAGTTACCCGATCTGGCTTTTCGTGGCGATCAGCGGCGTGATCGTGTACTTTATGATCTCACCTTTCTACACACACTAGTCTTTTTCAGGCTTAAGCACATCCGAAATGACTTCCCAGACTTTGTCGGCGGTAAACTGCCAGCTGAATTGCTCTGCCCGTTCCAGGCCCTTTTTCCCAAGGTAGGCGCGCATCGTCCGGTCATCGGCCAGCTGAACCATCTTTTCCGAGATATCATCCACATCGAAAGGGTCGCAATACAACGCGGCATCACCCGCCACTTCCGGGAGACTCGTTCTGTTTCCCGAAATAATCGGGACTCCGCAGCGCATAGCTTCCACAAGTGGAATACCGAAGCCCTCGAAATACGGAACATATACAAAGATTCCCGCTGCGGCCATTACGCGCACCAGTTCGTCCTGATCGAGGTAACCCGTAAAAAATATCCGTTTCTTAACGGTTTCAGAAACGCTTATAACGGCTTTTTTCCGCTTCCACAGGTTTTCCCCGACAATCACCAGGTTCATGGTTCCACCCGCTTCGCAGTACGCTTCAAATGCCTTCAACAGCCTAATAAGGTTCTTTCGCGGATGCAGACTTCCCACAAATAAAAAAAAGTCGTTTCCGTCGGCATACTTTTGACGAATAGCCACTTTATCGATTTCATCAAGCGGACGATACATTTCCGAAGCGCCGTTGTGTGCTGTGACTACTTTCGCGCGCTCAATGCCATATTGTTCGCAAATGTCCCCGGCCGAATAATCCGAAACCGTCACGATGCGAGTTGCCTTTCGGGCAAAACGGGGGAAAAACTTCTTTAGGTAGCGCAACGCTCCATTCGGCAGATCCTGTGGATAATGTTCAAAATTGAGATCGTGAATCACAGCAACCTGGGGAACTTCGGTTCGCAAACTCAGGTAACCGTCCGGTGAAAAGAACAGGTCGATGCGATATTTTTTCAGGGCTCGCGTCACTGACCGGTCGAACCAGATCCTGAACAAAACGGGATGCCTTGCCTGCGGATGCAATACGACCGGTATTACATTTTCAGCAAAAACAAAACGCGTTTCGAAGGTCCGGTCAAAAAAGAAGTAAAAGGTATGTTCCGGATGTTGTTCGGCCAGGCGTTTACTGACTTCATACGTATACCAGCCGAAACCTTCCAGTTTTCCGGGAAGTAAAAAACGAGTGTTAATTGCAATCCGCATCGGCTAAAGATATTCAATATTGAGGTATACAAAAAATGGCAGGACGTCCAAAGACAAATCTTGCACGCATTCATTCATCGCCTGCCATAATTTAAGTATCTTAACAACGAAAAGCTGTAATATGTCAAACATAGACCTCATCATCGAAGAACGTGCCGCTGATATCGGTAATTTCATGGTCGGAAGGCTCCTTCCATTCCGACAGCGACGCATGGTCGGGCCGTTCATCTTCATTGATCACATGGGTCCTGCGGAACTGGCACCGGGCGAAAACCTGGCCGTCGCAGCGCATCCGCATATCGGACTTTCTACCCTTACGTTCCTCTTTGAAGGAACGATCATGCACCGTGACAGCCTGGGAAACGCGGTTGAGATCAAACCGGGAGACGTTAACTGGATGACCGCCGGAAAAGGTATCGCACATTCCGAACGTACACCGGAACGCCTGCAAGACACTACAAAAAAACTCCACGGATTGCAGATTTGGGTTGCGCTGCCCAAAGAACTTGAAAACATGAATCCCGAATTCATTCACCTGAATGACACGGAACTACCGACCTGGAAAGAAGGTCCGCTATCTTACAAACTCATTGCCGGTGAATTTCGTGAACACCGCTCGCCGGTACCGGTCTACAGTCCTTTGTACCTGGTAGAGATAAAGACGTCTGAAGATCGCAGCATCGACCTGGGCGGACATTTAATGGAAGAAAGTGCATTTTACATCCTCGAAGGAAGTGTACGCAGCGAAGGACATACTTTCGAACCGAAACAAATCCTGGTGGCTAAAGACGGCTCAATTTGCAGTTTTGAACTGACCGCCGGTTCAACCATTTACCTTTTCGGGGGAATGCCTTTTCCCGAGGAGCGCTTTATTGACTGGAACTTTGTTTCCAGTGATAAAAACACGATCAGTGCTGCGCGCGAACGCTGGAAGAACAATGAATTCGAAAACGTTCCTGGAGAACCGGACCGCGTACCGCTGCCTGAAAAACGTCGATTTTAAATTTCGATCATGAACAAGATACTCGGACTCAGAACATGTATTTACCGCGTTAATGAACTTGAAAAAGCAACAGCCTGGTATTCGAAAGCTTTTAACACAAGCCCTTATTTTAACGAAGCGTTTTACGTCGGTTTCAATATCGGTGGCTACGAACTGGGCCTTCAACCGGACGAATCCAGGAAGGGTGACAGCGTGCTGACATACTGGGGAGTTGCGGATATCCGGAAATCATTCGATCATTTTTTAGAGCTCGGCGCGACGGTTCACGAAGAACCTCAAAATGTGGGTGGCCCGATCGAGGTTGCCAGTGTATACGATCCCTGGGGTAATATTATCGGACTGATCTTTAACCCGGAATTCAGGCTACCCGGGTAGCAGGAAAGGATCGCGTTTCCATCTAACAAACTTCCGAATTCCAACAAAAAAGCCGGCTCTGCAAACCGGCTTCAACTTATCTTTTCTAAGATCTTTACAGGATGAGCATGGCGTCTCCGTAAGAATAGAATTTGTATTTTTCTTTGATCGCTTCCTGGTATGCTTCCATCATTAATTCGTGTCCGCAGAACGCAGAAATCATCATCAGGAGCGTTGAAAGCGGTGTGTGGAAGTTCGTGATCAGGCAATCTGCGATGCTAAACTCATAGGGCGGGAAAATGAACTTGTTCGTCCAACCGTCGAAGGGCTTCAAAAGTCCTTCCGTGGAAACCGAAGTTTCGATCGCACGCATGGAAGTCGTTCCGACCGCACATACCTTGCGTTTATTTGTTTTTGCTTTGTTCACAGCATCCGCTGCCTTCTCTGAAATGGTTACCTGTTCGGAATCCATTTTGTGTTTTGTCAGGTCTTCCACTTCAACCGGGCGGAAGGTACCGAGGCCGACGTGCAGCGTAATCTCTGCGAAATTAATTCCTTTCAGTTCGAGGCGCTTCAGCAATTCGCGTGAAAAGTGCAAACCTGCCGTGGGAGCGGCAACCGCACCTTCCTCTTTTGCGAAAATGGTCTGGTAACGCTCTTCGTCCTGCGGTTCTACTTTCCGCTTGATGTATTTCGGAAGCGGTGTTTCACCCAGTTCGGTGATCTTCGCCTTAAATTCTTCGTAAGGACCGTCAAAGAGGAAACGAAGTGTACGTCCGCGGGAAGTTGTATTGTCGATTACTTCGGCAACGAGCGATTCGTCTTCCCCGAAGTAGAGTTTATTACCGATACGGATTTTGCGCGCAGGATCCACAAGTACATCCCACAGCAAACTTTCGCGGTTGAGTTCGCGCAGGAGGAAAACCTCGATCTTCGCGCCGGTCTTTTCCTTATTTCCATACATACGCGCCGGAAAAACGCGCGTGTTGTTCATGATCATAACGTCTCCGTCCTGGAAATATTCGATAACGTCTTTAAATAAGCGATGTTCGATCTTACCCGTGTCACGATGTACCACCATCAGGCGGGCTTCATCACGGTTCTCACTCGGGTACTCGGCAACGAGTTCTTCGGGGAGGTTAAAATCGAATTCGGAAAGTTTCATTTTGTTCATACGGCTGCCAAAATAGAGTCAGAGAATAAAAAAAGAGTGCAAATTTACAAAATATTGCGGTCATATTAAAACAACAGGACCGCTGAAAAGTTTTAGAGCGCACGGATCACTTCGATCCATTCATCGACCGAACGTGCAGCAGAAACGGAATATTCTCCGGAACGTGTCCGACGCAACGCAGTCAGAGTTCCTCCCGACCCGGCTTTTTTCCCGAAATCGGAGGCTATCGAACGGATGTAGGTTCCTTTACTGCAACTGATCTCGAAGTCTATTTCCGGAAAACGTTCGGTATTGATCTTAAAATCGGACACCGATATGCTGTTCGGTTTCATTTCGACCTCTTTTCCGGCCCGAGCGAGTTCGTAAGCCCGTTTTCCATCAATTTGTTTCGCTGAAAAAACCGGTGGCAATTGCAGCTGGTCTCCGAGGAATGAACTGCGAACTTCTTCGAGCAGTTGCGGCGTAATGTGGTCCGTTGGGAATTCCGCATTAAATTCGGTTTCAAGGTCAAAGGACGGAGTTGTTTTGCCGAGCAGGATCGTGCCGGTATACGTTTTTTCCCCACCCATGATCTCTTCAATACGTTTGGTATGCTTCCCGATGCAGACGATGAGCAAACCAGTCGCCAGCGGATCGAGCGTTCCCGCATGACCGACCTTGATCTTTTTAACCCCCAGTTGTCGCTTCAGGTTCCAGCGCAGTTTGTTGACGACATCGAATGACGTCCACGTGTAAGGCTTATCGATCAGAATTGTATCTCCCTCCGGATTTAATATCATACGTTTTTTAACGGTTTAAACTCCAAATTATGGCTACCACGCCGATCACCAGGCAATAGATGGCAAAAACGGTCAGTTTACTCCGTTTTACAAGGGCAATCATCCAGGTACAGGCAAGAATCCCTGTTAAAAATGCCGCAATAAACCCTGCGACCAGGGAACCGGTGTGGATGGATTCTGTGTGTACGTCTCCACTCATCAGGTCTTTTGCCATTTTACCCAAAATAAGCGGCACGACCATCAGGAATGAAAAGCGCGCTGCACGTTCGCGGTCGATGCCGAGCAATACAGCCGTACTGATCGTAGCTCCCGAACGCGAGATCCCGGGAAGTATCGCGATGGCCTGTGCAACACCAATAACCAATGCATCTTTAAACGAAACTCCTTTATCTGTCCGCCGCGCGCGATTGGCCAGGAACAGCAGTGCGGCCGTCAGTAAGAGGAACAGGCCCACGATCAGAATTTGACCGTCGAAGAACTGTTCGATAAAATCATCGAAGAAAACGCCTACAAACGCTGCGGGGATCATTGAAAGAACGATCTTCAGTGAAAAGCGGAACTCTTCGTTGTTGCGGAATTTAAAGAGTCCCCGGATTATATCCGCCACGTCCTTTCGAAAAACGACAATTGTACTAAGTGCTGTCGCAAAGTGAAGCACAACGGTCATCAGGAGGCTGCTTTGTCCGTCCAGATCCGTATTAAATAGTGATTTTGCAAGTTCAAGGTGGCCGCTGCTGCTTACCGGCAAAAATTCGGTCAGTCCCTGGATGATACCAAGGATAATCGCCTCAAGAAATCCCATGAATGAGCTGTATTATTCGGACTTTTTACCTTTTGGTTTGCGCATGATTCCGTACATGATCACCACGAATCCGGCTACGATCAGGATGGGTGCCACGGTGATCCGCACATCGCTAAAGAGCGCCTTCTCATTGAATTCGTTGGGATTATCACTTCCCCCGCCGATCATCAGCAGGTAACCGAGTAAGTTGATTGCAAGCCCGATGATGAAGAACTTATAATTTTCTTTCTGAAAGGCGAAATCCGGTTTTTTATTTTCCATGTCGTAAAATTAATACAAATCGTCCAGTTTCATGCGCAGGTACTTGTTGAGCGCGAACCAGGTAGAAACAAATGTAATAACAATCCCGAGGATAAGCAACGAACCGAAAAGGATAAGCAGAATTTCAGGATTGATGGTCAGTTCGATCGAGTTCATCATGTTGTTCAGGGCGAAGAAGAAGGTCATCAGGAACGCCATCCCGAGAATAGCTGATACGATTCCCTGCCAAAAGGACTGACGCAGGAACGGGCGCCGGATAAAACCGTGCGTTGCGCCGACAAGCTGCATCGTTTTAATCGTAAAGCGACGCGAGTAGAGTGACAGCCTGATCGTGTTGTTGATCATCGCCACGGCCACAACAATCAGCAGAAGCGCGACCATACCTGCCAGGGCTACAAACTGGCGAAAACCGAGGTTTACTGTTTTAACGCTCGCCGGGTTGTAATTGACTTCATCGATCTTTTCGGGGTATGCCTGCAGCAGTTTGTTTTTCAAGGCCTCCATACCGTCCAGTGTTGCGACATTCGCACGTGGCTTGAACGTAATGGTAGGAGGAAAAGGATTTTCTCCGTCGAGGATCGAAAGGATTTCTTCCGAAGATTCATCCGAACTGCTCACCTCCTCGATGGCGCGTTCCGGAGAAACGAAGATCACTTCTTTCATTTCTGGCCAGGTTTTCAATTCCATGGCCACCTCTTTAATGTCGGCTTCGTTGTAATCGGGTTTGAAAAACAGATCGACCTGCATGGTTTCACGCGCCTGCGTCTGCACACTGTTAAGCAGTAAAAAACCGCCGAGCACAAGCCCGATGGTAAACAGCACGAGTGAAATACCGATTATAGTGGATACATAGCTGGTACGTACGCCCCGGCGATTGTATTTTTCAACTTTGGAACTCATCGAACACGAAAATAGCTATAAATCATTTAGCACAAAAAAATAATAATCCATAGCGTCCTGTTGATTACCAAAGGACGTTTTCAGGAATTGCATTTCGAATGTTAAGAATTTGTTAGCTTTGAAAATCCTGCTTCATTTACGCAATTCCGCATTTCTGTCACGAAATCTGCCAGAACGGGGAAAAATACTGACAATTTGTGTAAGTCGTTCCACGACCCATTTCAGGAATTATTCTAAAAATTTGTTAAATGCGATCGTGCGCGATACTAAAGGCTCTTACTTTGCGTATATATAAGTGACTTTGGTTATGAATTGAATGCAATTGGCACACAATTTGAAAGTATCAAAGTCAAGTAGAAGTTAGTTTTCATAAGTAGTAGTAGTTTAGGTTAAGAAAAAAGAGAGGAACGCCCGTTTCTCTCTTTTTTGTTAGTAGTCATGCGGGTTTCCAAAAATCCGAAACACACTTCAAACACGGTATTTTTTAACTAATTTTCTCTTCTTTCAGGATAAATTCGCCTGTAACATCCTATTATACACGCATAATGTTGGTGCAATGTATTCAGTAAGCGTGGCCGCTTCTTCAGGAGTTGTAAAATCGGTGATTACGAAAAGGGATTTCACGCCTTAAAAAAAAGCAAAGCGGTGAATCGGAAAAAAAGCTGTTTTGATGGCTCAGGGAAGACCGAACACCTCCCCGATATTCTCATTGATCTTTTCGCTTAACGAATCCGTGGGCAGGTCGTTATCGTCACAACCAAACGGGTCTTCGATCTCTTCGGCAAGCACTTCCATACTCACGAGAACGTAGAACACGTAGGTCGCTATAAGCGCCGAATAATATCCAAAACTCGTAACAAAGGCCAATGGCAGCGTGATCACATAAATAAAGATGAATTTCTTAATGAACAAACTGTACGAAAACGGGATCGGGGTGTTTTTAATGCGTTCGCAGGCTCCGAGGTGATCCATCAGCGCATTGAGGTTCTCATCGAGTATATAGAGTTCCTGTCCATCGATAATACCCGAATGCTTCAGGCCGATAAGCCGCTCGTACATGATCTGTGATATTGCGAGCGGTACGTGCTTTTTGCGCTTTAGCAGTTGCAGTTCTTCGTTCGTCAGTTTCAGTTCGGAGAGATCAGCGCCTTTACGCAGGTGATCACGCATGGCGATTACAAAGTTGGGGATCATTCTCCGGAAAAAATCGCGGTCTCTGTCATCTTTCACCAAAACGGAAAGCTTCGAAGCCAGGTTCCGCGTATCGTTTACGAGGCTGCCCCATTGTTTACGTCCCTCCCACCAACGATCGTAGGCCGTGTTTGTGCGAAAAACGAGGAGCAATGAAATCACAAACCCGATCAGGGAATAGATCTGAACGAGTTTTTCAAGAAATTCGAGATGCGTAAAATAATGCGTGGCAAAAAAGGCGATGAGTGCTGTAAAAGCGCCCATATACAGGAGTTCTTTCCACAACATGCGCAGCGTATCGCTTTTGTGAAGGGCAAATATAAGTTTGAACCAGCTTTTGGGATTGTACGTGATCATCGGGCCTGTTTGACGGTAAAGATACAAATTGCGTATTTTTGTGCAATGATCTTGTATAATGTGACCGTAAGTATCGACCCGGCAGCTGAGCAAGAATGGCTCAACTGGATGCGCCAAACGCATATCCCGGAAATAATGGAAACGGGTTGCTTCATCGAAGCACGTCTCAGCCGCGTGCACGGCGAAGAGGACGGCGGAGTTACGTATGCTACTTCGTATGTCGCCGAAACGAAGGAGAAACTGGCCGACTATCAGCAACAGCACGCTCCGCGTTTACAGAAAGATCACAACGATCGCTTTGCGGGCCGGTATGCTGCCTTCCGGACCATGCTTTCCGTTATCGAAGAATTCCGAAAATGAGCGTAGCACCGAAAAAACACCTCGGGCAGCATTTCCTGACAGATAAAAACATCTGCCGGAAGATTGCTCAGCAATACCAGGCACACGATAACTGCAAACAGGTTTTGGAAATCGGGCCGGGAATGGGCGCACTTACGGAGTTCCTGCTCGAAATCCCGAATACCGAACTGACCGTCATGGATGTGGACAATGAATCCATCACCTACCTCGAGTCACATTTCCCGCAACTTTCGGGGAGAATCATCAAAGCAGACTTTCTGCGTGCCGATCTTCAAAAGTTCATGGGTGAAGAACCTTTTGCCGTGGTCGGGAATTTCCCGTACAATGTTTCTTCGCAGATCTTGTTTCGCTGCCTCGAATACCGCAACCAGATCCCTGAGATTATGGGCATGTTCCAGAAAGAAGTGGCCCAGCGCGTTGCCGAAAAACCGGGTTCCAAGCAATATGGGATATTAAGTGTACTGCTCCAGGCGTTTTACGATATCGACTATTGCTTTACGGTAGACGAACATGTGTTTAATCCGCCGCCGAAAGTAAAATCGGGTGTTATCCGCTGTACGCGTAACGCACGCAAACAACTTTCCTGCGATGAAGTCCTGTTCATCCGGGTCGTAAAAGCCACTTTCAACCAGCGGCGAAAAACCATCCGCAATTCGTTGAAGTCGATACTGGGGGGAGTTGCATTTGAATCCGAATACCTCGGGCTGCGTCCCGAGCGACTTTCAGTAAGTGATTTCGAAGCACTCACACAGGAAGTATCGGCCGCAATTTTAAACGCATCTAACTGATCTTCAGAGCTTAAAAAACCTGTCGAATTCCTTAAGATTTATTCACTTTTACCGTGAATAACTAATGATGCCTGCTTCGGTTTTTTAGGTTATATTTGCGCGTGAAGAAAAAAAGCAATTGATATACTCAAAACAGATAATCAAATGTCACAGGAAAAAACAAGATATTCCGATGAGGAACTCGAGGAGTTCAGAGAACTGATCAACCAGAAATTAAAAGAAGCGCAGGACGACCTCTCCCTGCTGCGCGGATCACTTTCATACAGCGATAATCACGGTACGGATGATACCGGCCGCACTTTTAACATGATGGAAGACGGCTCGGAAACGCTTTCCCGGGAAGAAGTGGCACAACTGGCTGCCCGCCAGGAAAAATTCATTGCAAACCTGCAAAGTGCACTGGTTCGTATCGAGAACAAAACATACGGTGTTTGTCGTGTGACAGGCAAGCTTATCCGCAAGGAACGCCTCCGCCTCGTACCGCATGCCACGCTCAGTATTGATGCGAAGAATGCGCAAAACAAATAAAAGGTGAAAAAAAAGCTATTCATTGTGGGGGCAGTTATTGCCCTCATTTTAATTTTGGACCAATTCATCAAGGTGTACATTAAAACGCACTTTGAAGTTTCGGAGAGTGTTCCGGTACTTGGAAACTGGTTCAAATTACAATACATCGAAAATCCCGGAATGGCTTTCGGAACCACCTTCGGTTCGGGCATATGGGCCAAGTTAGCGTTAAGCATCTTTCGGATCGTAGCCATTATTCTGATTTCCGTTTACTGGCTGCGGCAGGCACGTAAAGGCGCCCGCATTGAATTCCTGATCGCCATCGGGCTGATCCTTGCAGGAGCCACCGGAAATCTGATCGACTCGATGTTCTACGACTTTATCTTTCCTTTCGATCCGTGCATGGAGTACAACCAGCTGCAGGGTTCCGGCGTTTTTGCAAACTGCCGTTACTGGGGCGAGGTTGAAGTGCGTCACACCGGTTTTTTACTGGGAAATGTGGTCGACATGTTCAAGTTCGAGGCTTTCTGGCCGCAGTGGATGCCATGGATCGGTGGCGAAGAGGTTTTTCCGGCTATTTGGAATACAGCTGATGCCTCCATTACTGTCGGTGTAATTATGGTGTTTCTACGTCAGCGCGCTTACTTTCCGCGTAAAAGTAAAAAAGTGCAAACCGAGGCCAGCGCTTACGAGCACCCGGACGAGGACGCAGATTCGCCAGGAAAGGACATTTAAGAAGTCTGTTGTTTCCAAATGATTCGTTAAAAACGAATGTGAGTTCTGAAGTTCAAATGAACTTTGCAATCGATTGCTGTTCCGGAAACCGATGACAGTTCAAAAAATTAAAGTCTTGATTATCAAAAACAATAAGCGTTTCATAACCGTTAACTGCTTTTTCTAAACTCTCCCGAAGCCCCAAATTTTCAAGATAAATCAATGGTCAGAAACGAACTGTGATTCCACATGTAACCCGGAATGACTAAACAGGTGTCTTGCACCAGGGTCGATAACATCCCTCGTGCGTTTTGAACCGCAAAAAAGCTGCCACTCGTTTATTACATGAAACACAATCAACTCATTATCAAAAAGAATAAGCGTTTCATAACGGTTAGCCGCTCTTCTGAGGCTAGTCCGCATTCCTTAACCCTAAAAAGTCAATTCGACCTTAGAAACGCGCTGTGATCCCGCCCATGATCTGGAATGACTGAACCGGCGTATTATACCAGCGTTGATAACGTCCGCCAGCGATGTTGTTGAATTGCAAAAAGGCGGAGATCCGTTTGTTATACCGGTACTCCACACCCAGGTTGAGATCGGCTATAAATCCAAGATCGTAAACATATTGCCCGTTCTCCAGGATCACATCTTCACCCGGAGCATAAACAAGCGCCTTTCGTCCGCCTTCGAAATCCATGTCGAGGTTTACCAGGAACTTATCATACAGGTTGTAGTTGGCCCGAACGATAAACTGTACCACCGGCAGGTTCCACGCATACGAGTTATTCCGCGGGGAATAGGAATTAAACCTCCCGATCGCATCTACTTTCAGTTTTTCGCGTAACTGATAAGAGATCGATCCTTCGATGGAGGCGATGTTCATTGTATCGTAGATCACCGCAAATTTATTTCCCATCGAATAGGTCGTATCGGTTATGAACAGCGCTTTACTTTTGTAACTCGCAAAACTGGCGTGCAGGTCAAAACTAATGCGTTTACTGAGTGTCCCTTTGATCCCGATATAGGCATCGAGGGGATTGTGTTCGTTCAGCATCCTCTGGTTGGTCAGGATAAAGCGGTTCATCCCGGTGAGCGACTTGTAAGTTGTCTGGTTCAAACCACCGCGAACACCGACATACGGAATAAAGATATCATTGAACAACGAATACTTTACTTCTGCGATCGGGTAGATGTAGACCTTGTTTCGATAGTGGAAATCGAATGTTACATTTACCCCGAAATCGGCTTTGAAACGGTTGTTTTGAAGGAAGGTAGAGATCTTTGGTTTCAGGCTGACGATCGTATTGTTGAGCACGATTCCCGTGTCGAGTGGTGTCAGCGAACTGTCCGCAATACCATATTTATAACCGTTATAACGAATATCAAGGTCCGCTGAATAGATCTCTTTTCCCATGCGGTACCAGGCCGAGGTGTTTACGCCTACAAAATTCTCCCGTCCGCGCCAGTCAGACAAACTATCTTCCAAAGGCTTCATGGAACTGAAGTTATTGTAGGTCAGCCGGGATGTAAAATTAACGCTTCCGCTGTCCTTTGCGTGTCCCGAATAGTACGCACTGAATCCCGCGTCATTATAGCGTTGTGCGATGCTGTCACGCGATAGGTTCTCATTCCGGATGCTGTAGTACCCGAATCCCTGAGAATTGTAGTGGAAATCGCCGCCAAGTGAATATTTGCGTTCGTGAATATCTCCGAAAAGATTCACGCGTGTGCGGTCGAAACGCGCCGGCGCATAACCGGGAATATTTCCGAAACTACTCAGGTGCTTTACGTGAAGGCCGTAGGTGTATTTTCGGGAACGCGTGCTGTTGAAGTAAAATTCTCCCAGCGGCATGAGTTTCGTACCGATGCCGAGTTTCAGGTAACTGTGATAAAGTTGAGGAAGTTTATCCACCGTTTTTAACGAAGCAGCCTCTATCCGCTGTAGTTCAATCCTCGTATCGTGTTGAAGTGCAAGCAGGGGATACGAAAATTGCGGCGTGGGAATGACCGTGTCGATGATGCGCGGGTCTTCCGTAATACGGTAAGCCTTTTCTATCGGCCTTTCCGCATTGGCATCAATATTCACTTCGTCGCCCTGCGCTAATAGTGCCCCGGAAAAACCAGTCAAACTAAGTATTATCAGACAAATTTGCTTCATGATCAATTTTCTCCGTTTAAGTCAATAATCGGCTTGTTCTTATCCTCCACCTCTTTCGGTTTCTCCTTCAATTGCATCAGTTCATCGTACAATTGTCGCGCTTCCGCCAGGATACCGTCGTCCTGGTTTGGATAGTGATCGATCACCGATTTGAGTGTTTGTTCTGCCTGGAAAAGATCCTCCTTCCGGATCAGGATCTTACTTTGCAGCATCAGGGCTTTCGCGATCCAGAAATCGTAGGCGGGTTTCATTTTCAGGAGTGCGCGCGCCTCTGAATCCGCTTTTGTGAGGTTATCCTGGTTGTAATACAACTGCGCGAGGCTGAATTTCGTTTCGGCACCGATCTCCGTAGTCGTGTTTTTGGATACGTACTCGAGCGACGATTTTGCCGCATCGTAGTTCTCGAGGTAAAAATTGGACATCCCTTTGGAGTATTCAGCCTCCAGGCGAATGGCTGTCTTTGTCAAACTATTTTCCAACACTTTGTCCGCATAGATCGCGGCATTCGTATAATTTTCGATCAGGTAGTTGCTGCGCATAAGCCCGATCTGTGCATTCCAGATAATTTCGGGGTTATTACTAACCTCAAGCAGTTTCTCATAGTACGGAATCGCCGCAGTGAAATCACCGTTGTTGTACAGGTATTTTGATACGCGAACGGCTGCCGTCTCTGTAAAACCGTTGTTCGGGCCCTCCAGCGTGATGCGGTAAAGTGCAATGGCATCATCGGTACGTTCGAGATTGTACAGACTGTTTGCCAGGTAATTTCGTACCTCCGAAGCGTAAATCCCGTTCGGGAATTTTTCCAGGTATTTTTCCAGAAGCGGAACCGCTTCCTCGTACTTCTTCTGATCGTACGCATCTTTTCCGGGTGTGAAATAGATCGACTCCTGCTCTTCCTTACTGATTTGGGTACAGGGATATTTATCCGTCAATTGTTCCGTTTTTTCAGCACTGTTTGTAACGCGGTATATCTCCAAAAGTCCTTTTCCGGCATCTTCACAAAGCTGACGGTCGGCAGAGGCATACTTCGAAAGCACCTCGAGGTATTTCGTTTCTGCTTTTGCAAAATCCTTCTTTTTATAATAAATGTCAGCTATGGAAAGTTCGGCATCCTTTACCAGCGGCGAGTTCGGATAATCGCGAATGATCTGCTGATAATAGTCGAAGGATTTGTCATATTCACCGCGCTCTTTGTAGATCAGCGCCAACTCCCCGATCGCAGTGATCATATACTTCGAATGGGGATAGTTATTGATGATGTCCGAAAGTAGTTTGACACGTTCGTTGCCCTGTTCTGCGAACCCAAGTGAACGCGAAAGGTAGTAGATCGCCTGGTCCTGTGCCGGCCCGGTCAGGCTCACTGCTTTCCGGTAATACTCCACGGCGTTCAGATTCTCTTTCCGGACATAATAATTGTCGGCTATGCGCATGTACGCATCAAAAAGCAGGAGTTTTGAAGGTTTGGGTTCTTGGGAAACGAAAATGCGAAAATTCTCGTTAGACGAAATGCGGTCGCCGTCCTCCAGGTAAGCGTAACCGATGTTGTAGTAGGCTTTTGAACTAAGGTCTTTCAATCCCACGGAGGGCAATGCCACGAACTTTTTATAGTAAGTTATTGCCTGCGGGTATTTCGCCAGTCGGTAGTAGGCGTCCGCCATCCAGTAAACCGCTTTAGCGGAAACCTGTTGGTCCACCGGGTATTTGTCCACCAGTGAAAGTGTTTCAACGGCTTTCTGGTACTGTCCTTTCTGATATTGTTCGACACCGTAATTGAACGCCACGATCTGGTAAGCGGTCTTGAGTCGGATGTCTTTATCCGGTAACGCATCGAGTGAACTGAGCGCCTTCCCGTAGTTATTGGTCTGCGTATATACATTGACGAGGTACTGGTATACATCGTTCTTTCGCTTTGAATCCGGGTAGCGCGTCAGGTAGGTCTCAAAGGCATCCACCGCTTCATTGTACGGGTTAATATCCAGTTTATACGAAAGGATCGCAAAATTGAAGAGTGCATCTTCTTCGATCTGCGGATTGTAGCTGAGCAGGGAAGCCGCTTCGAACGCCGAGCGTGCCGCAGCGTAATCATCGAGTTTCAGGTACGACTCGCCGATGTGATACAAAGCGACCTGTCCGAGCGTATCTTTTTTACGGGAAACGCGATCGAACATGCGGATCGCATTTTCATATTGTTGGCTTTTATAATATGCATAACCGAGTTGGTAATCATCATCGCGTGTTGTCTTTGAACTTTTATTATATGCCTCGAGGTATTCCGCCGCTTCGTCGTAACGCCCAGTCCGGTAATAAGCATCCCCGATCAGGTGATTGATATCGTCGCGGTTCGCCACATTCGAGGTATCGGTAACAGAAGAAGCGTACTCGGTTACAGCTTCATAGTTTCCCTGTAAATGATAGATCTGTGCAATGTAATACGGAACGACTTTTTCAAAACGCTCGTCATTTCCGAGTTTCTGAAAACCTTCCAGTGCCGTCTGGTAGTTACCCTCGTCGTATGAAATGTGTGAATAATAATAGAGTGCGGGGGCGGAATACATCGACGAACCGTCTTTGATCTCGTAAAAAGCACTTTTTGCGTTTGCCACGTTTCCCTCTTCGAAATTGGCATAACCCAGTTTGAAATAGTATTCGCTGAGATCTTCCGGATCCACGTCGGCGGCAGGAAGCTGGTTGTACCATTTCAATGCTCCGTCAAAGTCTTTTTTCTGATAAAAATAATTCCCCAGTCTGAAGAGAATGGTCGGTCTGTAAATGCTTTCCGGATAAAGGCGGATGAAATTTTCCAGCAATGCGATTGCATCGTTGTTGTAAAGTTCCAATGCGCTGAGCCCTTCGTAGTAGAGTGCTTTGATGAAGAGCGGGTCATTCGGATGCTGGAAACCGTCGATGAACTGACGGAATTCATAACGCGCGGCGCTATATTGTTCCTTTTCAAAAAGTTCCT
Organism: uncultured Flavobacteriales bacterium; assembly: GCA_964389755.1. GTDB lineage: Bacteria > Bacteroidota > Bacteroidia > Flavobacteriales_D > Crocinitomicaceae > JBBSUQ01. The sequence goes on from CAYMEW010000008.1 coordinate 101,465, forward strand.
CGGCACGGTAGAAACCGGCGTATTCCGAATTGTACTTTTCGGATGTCTGCCCCATCGAAATAAGGGGAAAAAGAAGAGACAGGATCCATGCAAAAAAGACCGGTTTGAAACTCATGAGTGTACTTTTTAATTAAGTAAAATTAAAGGACAGATGTCTTGGGGAGAGGCTTTATGCTAAAAGTTTTAAACGGGATTCTGTTAAGATTATTATGCTTCGCCAACTGTGCAGGCAGATAATTTGTTGCAACTTTACAGAAGAGAGATTGCATCATGAACGTCATTGAAATACAGGAAGCCAAAATTTATCAGCAGCACAACCTCGTGCTCAATGAACTGAATTTTTCGCTCGGCGAACAGGAGTTCGTTTACCTGCTCGGAAAGACCGGAAGCGGAAAAAGCAGTTTGCTTAAAACCCTTTATGGCGAACTCTTCCTTAAAGAAGGAAAAGGCAGCGTTGCCGGCTTCGACCTGCGCAAACTCCGCAAAAAAGAAGTGCCGATGCTCCGGCGCGAGATCGGGATCGTATTTCAGGATTTTCAGTTGCTTACCGATCGCTCGGTACTCGAAAATCTGCTCTTCGTTCTAAAAGCCACCAACTGGAAAAGTAAAGCAGAGATGCGCAAACGCGCCGAAGACGTGCTCGAACTGGTTGGGCTCAAAAACAAACTGAACGCCATGCCCCACGCCCTTTCGGGCGGTGAACAACAACGCGTTTCGATTGCACGGGCGCTGTTGAACAAACCAAAACTGATCCTGGCAGACGAACCTACGGGAAACCTCGACCCGGAGACCTCCGAAGAGATCATGAAATTGCTGCGCGCCGTGGCTCATGAAGAACATTCAGCCGTACTGATGGCCACGCACGATATGTCGATGGTCGAAAAATACCCCGGACGCATTGTCCGCATTTCAGACGGCAAACTGCGCGAAGTAAATTCCATCAATAACTTCGACCCCTTCAGCACCTTCGAACTGGAGTAAATCAGTTTTTAAAAAATTCGTTTCCGGCAAATATGTCTCCAGTTGGGCGCCCCCCTGAAGTGTTCTTGAGAACTCCCGTGGCCTGAAGTATTCGCCTGCCAGGATTTCTTCAGGGGACGGCCTTTCCGCTATAGCGTCCTTGCGGCACTGTGGCTGAACGATGTTCACCCCGGCGGGCTTCCGCTGGCCGCCACCGGATGTGAAAGTCAGCCCTACAGTCCCGCCTCGGTCGACTGCCGCTGCAATGCCTGGCGCGGAGGCTGTTTTGCCAACAACGCAAAATTCGTAATACACTGTTCCTGAACAAGAATAGCCGTTTCTAACGGTTAATTCGGCGGTTTGAATCGGCGGCTTTCAGATAGATCGTTTGGTGCAGGTATGCATGCGAACGACTGAACCACCTAAGTTGCTTTGCTTCAAAGAGAATAGCCGCCTGCTTGGCGCGGAGGCAGTTTTGCCAACAACTCAAAATTCGTAATGCACTGTTTCTGAACAAGAATAAGCGTTTCTAACGGTTAATTCAGCGATTTGAATCAGCAGCTTTCAGGCAGATCGTTTGGTGTAGGTATGCGTTCGAACGATCTATCCTCCTAAGTTGCTTTGTTTCAAAGAGAATAGCGGCCTGTCTAGGTAAGGCGGTTTTGCCAACAACTCAAAACCCATAACACACTGTTCCTTAGAAATAATAGCCGTTTCTAACGGTTCGCTCAGTAGTTTGATTGGGTGTGATTTTTTATGGAGTAACTTGTTTCAAATGTACTTTTTGCCTAACTTAAATAAGAG
>CAYMEW010000009.1:0-101370 GCA_964389755.1 uncultured Flavobacteriales bacterium
AACAGTCTTCCGAAGCTTTTATGCTTTAACTACAATCCCTCCCTCTGTATCTCCCTCATCGAGGGAGAGCAAACAAATTCTAAAACCAGTCACCGAAAACGCACATGCAATCCCACTTTGCAAAAACTCCATAAACATAATAAGCTTTACTCCGAAGCAATCCGCGCGTACTTTACACCGCGCCTTAGTAAGAGCGAGCACTGCTCGTGAAGACCGAGATTTCGCCTGGGGAAGGCGAAGTAATCGAGGGTAGCTGCCGGGACCCAACGCATACAGTTCCGCAGAACTTTTACCTTGTCCGAATCCGCCCCCAGGCGGAAAGTTTGGTAAAATGTTCCGGAACAAATGCCCGTTGGGTGGCAGCTGCAACGTAGCGCTAGACTTTTTTGCCTACTTTTTTTGGTAATGAAAAAAAGTAGGATGCAATAAGTTGATATTAGGAAAAACCGTTCTTCCGAAGCCCTTATGCTTTAACCGCACACCCCCTCCCTCTGGGAAAGAGCAAACAAAAGCACGCTGCAATCGGCAATCAGTTCCAAAATACTACCATCAAAAAACACGAACACAATACACCGCGTTGCAACGGATGATTCTTGTAATCCTAAAAAAATCACCAAGCGCTGAAATAAGCGTTTTTAACGGTTATTACTCGATTATGCCCTTTTGTAAGTTTCTGATTATTAGCGATTAATGGATTCTAAAATAATCCACGAGTATGGCACAAGTATAGATAGAGTATAGCAACAGTATTCCTCAAGTATAGATAGTGTATTAAAACGTTAAGATATTAACAGGTAAACCCTGCTTTCAGGCGTGGAATCCTATCATTGCATGAGGAAGGCCAGTCCGCAGCCGATCACGATCGCGGTCAGTTTGAGCAAATTGAACTTGTGGTTCTCGCTCGTCTCGAAAATAATGGTCGTCGAGATATGCAGGAACATTCCCACCACAATGGCCAGGACGATGTTAAAATCAAAGTAGCTTCCAAGTCCGAGATTGAGGTAACCGAGCAACATGCCACCCGGTGTCATCAGTCCGAAAAGGAGCAGTACGATCCAGCTCTCGACCCTGTTTACGCGCGTGCTTACAAGGAGTGTCATCAGAGCAATGGCGACCGGAAGCTGGTGAAACAGGATCCCGAAAAGCAGGGAATCCGCATCATGGCTGTGACCGTGCGCAAGATCGAGTTGCTGACCCGCGTATTGTGCGCCGAGCGGGATCCCCTCGATGAACGAATGCACCGAAAGCGAAATAAACAAGGCCCAGGGCATCGCCTGTCCTTTGTGAACATGCACGTGCCCGTGTTCAATGCCTCCCGAAAAGAATTCGAGCACCAACTGGACGAGAAAGCCCAGCAGGATGAATACACCGATCTTCGGGAAGGAAGAGTCGTAAAGTTCCGGAAGGAAGTGTACAAAAGCAACCGATAGCAGAAAGCCTCCGGAAAATGCCAGTAACAGTTTGATTAACGACTTTTTGTTCTGCGCCGAAAGGAAGGTTACGATCAGTCCTCCGAGAATGACACTCCCAAACAGGGACAGGAATGCGCTTATAAAGTTCATCTTATTTCTGTGCGATTAAAATAAGCCGGTCGGATTTCTGCTCGTCGTACGCATTGAGCCTAAAATCTCCGAATGTGTGTAATACCCGGAAGTCAGCGTGCCCCAGTAAAGCCATGAAGTCCTCCCGTGTGAGCGCCTGTACGCGTTCCATGAACTCGTAGTCCCGGCCCCGGTCCGTAAAACGAATGAATTTGTAAATATGCCGTCCGTCGTACTTGCGCTCGATCTCGAAATGGATTCCGTCCAGCGTCTTGCTCTCGTGCGCCACAAGCTTCTCCACCGCGCGTGCGCTGTTCATGAAGTCGATCACGAAAAGACCGTCCTTTTTGAGCATTTCATGCACCGAGCCGATGACCTGCAGGTTATCCGAAGTGTCCGGGAAATAGCCGAAACTCGTAAACAGGTTGAATACCGCGTCGAACTCCTGGCCCTGGATCGGTTTACGCATGTCGTGAACGATGAAACGCAGGTCATCGTTTTCCAGTTTGCGTGCCTCGGAAATGTTATTCTTCGAAAGATCGGCTCCCACTACCTGCAGGCCCGATTTGTTGAGCTGTAACGAATGACGACCCTTCCCACAGGCCAGGTCGAGCACCCGCGAACCGGGTTTCAGACGCAGGAAACTGAGCAGGTTCTGGATGAACAGGGCTGCCTCGGCATCATTGCGATTACGGTAAAGCAGGTGATAATAAGGAGTGTCGAACCACGACTCGAACCAGTTGTCTGTATTCATAGTTGCAAATATACGCTTAATGCGCAAATGACAGGACCATCGCGGGCTCCTGCATGCCCGAAAAGTCAGAAAACCCGAAAATGCGCGGCAAGTGTAAAACATTTTTTATATTTGTCTGGCCCGCAGATGTAAAAGCATGGTTCTGAGTAGCATTTTTAACTTATATCGCACAATGGAAAAGGAAAACATCCTGCTTTCATTCAAGGGGATTGTTACCGGAGACCTGCTTACTTCCGTGCTTCAGATCATGGAGTCCAAAATGAACTACCTGGAGGAAACTCCGAAAATGAAGAAAAAGGTGTTCAATGTCCTTGTGGAATGCCTGCAGAACCTCTATCATCACATTGATGAAGATACTGAGAACAAGAACCTGGAATCCAGGTCGGCCCTGTTCCTGATCGTAAAGGAGAATGCAAACTTCTACATCAAAACAGGAAATTACATCGACGCATCCAGCGCCGGAGACCTCCAGGAAAAACTGGAGATCATTAACGGAATGGATAAGAACGGGCTGCGGCAATATTACCAGGAAACCCTGAGCAACGGGTCCGTTTCCGAAAAAGGTACCGCCGGGCTGGGCATGATCGATATTGCCCGAAAATCAGGTAATAAGCTGGAGTACGAGTTTCTTCCCATAGACGACGAGTACCGCTTCTTTTGCCTCAACGTAAAGATTGATTAACGCATAAATAACAGTGTTGGGAAATGGAAAATTTACATTTAGAAGGTTCGGCCAAAACACCGGCCGTTAAATTCGACGGGGGTTCCGGGGTGCTGGAACTGAAAGGACGTTCAATTCCGGAAAACTCGGTGGAATTCTACAAGCCGCTGAACGACTGGATCGACAACTATGCCCAGGCACCTTCACAGGAAACAGTGGTGGACATTAAGCTCGAATATTTCAACACCTCTTCTTCCAAATGCATCCTTGATATGTTCAAAAAACTCGAACTCATCAACGGGAACGGTACCGCGGTATGTGTCAACTGGTATTTCGAGGAAGACGATGAAGACATGGAAGAAGCGGGAGAAGACTACCAGGCGATCATCGGGCTGCCCTTTAAAATGATCGAAGTAGAGGAAATTTGAGTATTCCCTTAAAAGTTGGCATTACCGGCGGGATAGGCTCCGGGAAATCATTCGTCTGCCGCATTATCGAAGCCTGCGGATACCCGGTTTTCTATGCGGATGCGATTTCCAAAAAGATCGTGAACTCGGATGAACAACTACTCAGAGAACTCTCTCAACTTACTGCTACACAGTTACAATTGCCGGATGGTACCCTGGACCGTAAAAAACTGGCTTCCCTCATCTTCTCAGATGCAAAACTTCGCGAACAGGTGAATGAAGTCATTCATCCCTATGTACGGCGTGCTTTTGACCAATGGTCCGAACAACAACATACCCCGATAGTGTTCAAGGAAGCAGCGATTACCTTTGAAACCGGTGGACATAAATTACTGGATTGTACCGTACTGGTGACCGCTCCCGAAGAGTTGCGCATAAGCCGCGTTCGCGCACGTGATGAGGTTACGGAGTCAGAGGTTCGTGCACGCATGTCCTCGCAGATGCCGGATGAAGAAAAGATCCCGCTGGCAGATTTTGTAATCGTTAATGACGGTATACGGCCACTGCTCATTCAGGTCGAACAACTGCTGGCTGCACTGGAAAAGAAAAGTTGAATAAAGAAAGAGGACCCGGGCGGGAACACTCATTTCACTTCTTCGTAATCGTCAAAATCGTCGTCATCACCTTCAGAGGATTCCTCTCCCTGGTCCTGCTGTCCACGTGTACGTGAAAATCCGCTTTGTGTACGGAAGACAGGATTGCCCGTAATGAGGTAAGCCAGTCCGTTGACCAGTTTGAAAATAATGGAAAGCAGGAAAAAGAATCCCACGATATTAAAGATAAATCCGAACACCGGCGTATTCTGAATGCTATGGATACTGTCATGAAACCAGATTGACACCGGATTTCGTGCCAGTTGAGGGAAAAAGGACAACAGCGCGAAAAAGGAAAGCGCGACTACGATCATGGCTACTTCGGCACGAAAGTTAAACACATGTTGCAACATGCGCGGTTGTCGGTTTACCTGCATCTGGAAAATGACCTGGCGGGTTTGTTGCTTTTGCATTTTCCCAATGAGGTACATCGTGAGGATGAGCGCGCAGAGTATCAATTGCCGCAGATCGTAAGTGTAAAAGCCGGGATCCAGGCAAAACAGGAATACTACTTCCACGAGGAAGAAATACTTGATCATTTTGATCGTGTAGACTTCCGTTACAGTGCGTTTAGCCGAACCGCGAAGCAGGTGATATCCCATTTCAAGCAGGAACCAGATGAAATTGAAAATTGCGAAGACGACGCCAAGTCTAAATATGTAGTTTAAAAGATCCAAAGCGGGTGTTTTATAAATTCTAACGTTTGATATTCCATTAAGTTTAGGCGGATAAAAAGAAGGCTCTTCAACAACGTGAAGAGCCTTTGTATATTGCCGTATCCAACTATCTGAACAAGATCAGGAAGCCGGATCCGATGGAGGCAGGACGTGCCTGCCTTTTCTTACATCATTCCCGGCATTCCACCTGGCATTCCACCGCCCATAGCTGCCCCGGAGTTCTCTTCCGGCTCGTCTGCGATCACGCATTCGGTTGTGAGTAGCATGGAGGCAATGGAAGCTGCATTTTCCATCGCGATACGCGTTACCTTGGTCGGGTCGATTACACCGGCCTCATACAGGTTCTCAAAGACTTCCGTGCGGGCATTGTAGCCGTAGTCGTCTTTTCCTTCGCGTACTTTCTGCACGATGATCGCTCCTTCGCCACCCGCGTTGTCGATGATCTGACGCAACGGTTCTTCAACGGCGCGTGTCACGATCGCAATACCGGTCATTTCATCCTCGTTGTCGCCTTTCAGCGTTTCAAGGGATTCAATGCTGCGGATGAGCGCAACACCACCACCCGGAACAATTCCTTCTTCCACGGCTGCGCGTGTAGCGGCAAGTGCATCGTCCACACGGTCTTTTTTCTCTTTCATCTCTACTTCCGTAGCGGCGCCCACATACAATACGGCTACACCACCGGCCAGTTTCGCAAGACGTTCCTGGAGCTTTTCTTTGTCGTAATCAGAGGTACTCGTTTCGATTTGCGAACGGATCTGTCCGACACGTGCCTGGATGTCTTCCTTGCGTCCGGCCCCGTTGATGATCGTGGTATTGTCTTTATCGATCTCCACTTTCTCAGCAGTTCCGAGCATATCGAGTGTCGCATGTTCCAGTGTAAGTCCGCGCTCTTCGGAGATCACCTGTCCTCCGGTAAGGATCGCGATGTCTTCGAGCATGGCTTTGCGTCGGTCTCCGAATCCCGGAGCTTTCACAGCTGCGATCTTCAAAGATCCGCGAATGCGGTTTACAACGAGGGTAGTGAGTGCTTCACCGTCCACGTCTTCCGCGATGATCAGCAGTGCTTTCCCGGATTGTGCTACCGGTTCGAGTACCGGGAGCAGTTCCTTCATGTTCGAGATCTTCTTATCGTAAACAAGGATATACGGATTTTCCATTTCCGTAACCATTTTTTCGGCATTGGTCACGAAGTACGGAGAAAGGTATCCCCGGTCGAACTGCATTCCTTCCACGGTTTTTACTTCCGTTTCCGTTCCTTTTGCTTCTTCCACGGTAATGACCCCGTCGTTTCCGACAACTTTCATCGCTTCGGCGATCAGTGCACCGATCGTTTCGTCGTTATTGGCGGAGATGGATGCGATCTGACGGATCTTGTCATTGTCCGATCCCACTTCTTTGGAAAGCTTTTTAAGTTCTTTTACAACCTGGGTTACGGCCTTGTCGATCCCGCGCTTGAGGTCCATCGGGTTCGCACCTGCAGCCACGTTTTTCATACCGGCACTGATGATCGCCTGTGCAAGTACGGTAGCTGTGGTGGTACCATCACCGGCGATATCTGCGGTTTTGGAGGCTACTTCCTTCACCATTTGTGCTCCCATGTTCTCAATGGGATCTTTTAATTCAACTTCTTTTGCCACGGACACACCGTCTTTGGTCACATGCGGTGCACCGAATTTTTTACCGATTACAACATTACGTCCCTTGGGTCCGAGCGTTACTTTTACCGCATTTGCAAGGGCATCCACGCCTTTTTTAAGCTTTTCGCGTGCTTCCACGTCAAAATAGATTTCTTTAGCCATTTTCCTTTAATTTAAAATATTCCGTAAATATCTGATTCACGCATAATTAAATACGTTTTTCCATCGAGTTTGATTTCGGTTCCGGAGTATTGTCCGTAGAGTACGGAATCTCCGACCTTTACATTCATCGGTTCGTCTTTCTTTCCATTTCCTGCCGCAATCACAGTTCCCTTAAGCGGTTTTTCTTTGGCTGTGTCAGGAATGATAATTCCACTTGCTGTTTTCTGTTCGGCAGCTTCAGGTTCGATCAGAACGCGATCTGCCAATGGTTTGAATGTTGTCGACATAAAAAATGTTTTAAAAAGTTTGTTGTGCCCCTGTCTAATTTTGTGCCACATGCCCGGAAGCGTCAAAAATGCAGTTCCGGCCGGGCCGGCAATAAAAAATGTCAGTACGTACACTGACATACTGACATTTCAAAATGAGTTCCTGTTATACTTATGGCTGTTCCTGGCCGCCAGTTGCGTTTCCGGCAGCTGCGCCGTTCTGACCTGGCTGCTGTTGTGTTTGCTGCTCTGCATTCGGATCGATTTTCGGCGTATCCGGCGTCATGCGGATAGTCAGCACGATGCTACACAAAGCGATTACTGATGCCAGCGTCCAGGTTGCTTTTTCAACAAAATCGTTGGTCTTTTGCACACCGCCGATCTGTTGTGCGGCGCCAAAGTCTGAACTGAGACCTCCTCCCTTCGGGTTCTGAACAAATACTACCAGCACAAGCAGAACACTCGCCAGGATAATGATGATCTGTAATAACGCGTCCATGATTTACGTATTTAACTTTTTCTTTAATTCTTTAATTTGGAGTGCAAAGAAAGTCTTTTTTTCCGGAATATTCAACATTAATTGCTCATAAGCTGCAATTGCCTTCGGAAAATTTCCCTGGGCTGCAAAAATCCGGGCCAGTGTTTCACTGATCGGCATTGCATTTTCATTCAGACTTTCACGTGCTTTGCGTACGGGTGAAAAGAATTCTTTACGCGGTTTTTCTTCGGTCTTTTCTTCTTTCACAGGCCTGGATATTTGCGGCTGTTCCCGGATGAACCTGTCCAGGATCTCGTCGGAATTGCGCTTGCCGGCATCTGTTTCCTTTTCAGATTCAACTTCGCTTTCGGAATCTGAACGATTTTCCTTCTCACCGGAATGTAGCCACGAAACAAAACTGCGTTTGGAGTCAGATGAAATGTCTGAAGTAATATCCGTGTCTTCTGAAACGAAGTCCACTTCTGTTTCCGGGAGTTCGGCATTTTCCTGGGTTTCGAAACTTCCGGTTTTTTCAGGTTCTGAATCGCCTGCAGGCCATTGCGGGATGACCACCTCCTCAACGGGTTCATCTATTGCTTCGGAAGAAGGAACTTCGTCTTCTTCAATAAAAAAGGCCGGATCGGAAACGGCACTGGAAAGAATGTCCAGTTCGAACTCCGGAACCACGCTTTCCGCAGCTTCCTCACTGTGTTCTTTCTCTTCTTCTCGTTCTCTTTCTGTTTCTCCTTCTGTTTCTGATTCTGCTTCTCCTTCTGCCTCTGTTTCCTCGGGCATTATTAATTCCTGGTCCAGTTCGAATTCCGGGTTTTGCGGATTTTCTTCTTCGACCAGTTTCGGATGAATCGCTTCCGGGATTGTATGGGTTTCAGTTTCTTCAATGCGCAGAATTTCCTGTAACACCGCTTCCGGTTCTTCCGTTTCCCGAACAGGTTCGGGAGTCGCAACGGGTACGTCATTCAGTAAATTGTATAAACGCGCGCGATCGGTGATGCGAAAAGCATATTCCTGGAGAGCCTCTTCGAGTTTGAGATCGTTGTACTGAACCAGGGCCGAGAGGTAGAGCAGGGGGAAGGTTTGCGAAAACGGGTATTTTTCACTCAGAGACTGCAACTCGCCGATCTCCTCCCGTCGAATGGAACGCGGATCGTTAATGCGCTGTGCTATGATCTCGAGGTCCATCATCACCAGTTTGAAAAAAGTTGATTCAAAACGTCCTGCACAACCTGTTCGTTGATCTCGTCGAGCAGTGAACTCTCGATCGTTGAAATGTCGGCCGTGGCCGGATAATCTGCGAAACGAGTGCTGGTAAATACCATTTTATCTTCTTCCGGTTCGGAAATAAAGATAGTAAAAGAAACGGAAACGGTAAGCCTGTTTCGCGCAGCATTGTCGCCGGGTTGCAGGGCTACGGGAACGATGGAATATCCGGTCACAGTGCCTTCGATGTAGATCTGACCGCCGGCAGGATCTTTGCTCAGCAATAGACGCGTCCGGTTCTGAATTCCGTCTTTCACGGCTTCCGTCAATAATGGCGGATAAGTGAGTGGTGCGTTCGGCGCGGTATTTTGCAGGGTCGCCACGGAGAATTGTTTCCAGTCTGCGGGCATGGATCCGCTGTCCTGTAACGAAATACTGGAAGGCCAGCAGGAAGTCAGGAAAATTCCCGCGGTGAAAAAGAGGTATTTCAGTATGCGCAGCATCAGTCGTTCAGGTTATATTCTTTGATCTTGCGATAGAGCGTCCGTTCGGAGATACCGAGTTCTTCGGCGGCATATTTGCGCTTCCCGCGATGTTTTTCAAGCGCTTTCTGAATGAGTTCCTTCTCCTGGTCCTCGAGTGAAAGCGATTCTTCGACTTCTTCGTGTAAAAGAAAATCTTCAACTTCAGGCGTATGCTCGTAATCATTCGGATATTCTTCGCGGGCCGCAGGCAGAAAACGGGAGGGGGGAAGTTGAGAAAGATCGTCGTACATGCGACTTACGACTTCTGCCTGGTCGTTGCTCAGAGACAGGTCTCCATTCTTGTTCACGATTTCGACAACGAGTTTTTTCAGGTCCGTGAGGTCCTTTTTCATATCGAAAAGGAACTTATACATCAGTTCGCGTTCCGAGAAGTTTTCCTGCTCCTGTTTATTGATCACAGACGGTACGCGTTCACCTTCTTTCGGAAGGTAGCGGGTCAGGATCACGCCGTCGATCTCTCGCGATGTTTCGATCACGGAAAGTTGCTCCACGAGGTTTTTCAGCTGGCGTACGTTTCCGGGCCAGGAATAATTATTGAGAATCGTTACTGCATCATCCGTCAGACGGATCTGCGGCATGCGGTACTTATCTGCAAAATCGCTGGAGAACTTTCGGAAAAGGAGGTGAATGTCGTCCTTGCGATCCCGCAACGGCGGCAGGTAGATCGGCACGGTGTTCAACCGGTAAAAAAGGTCTTCCCGGAACTTTCCCTGTTCGATTGCCCGTTGCATATTTTCGTTAGTCGCAGCAACGACACGCACGTTCGTTTTAATGACTTTGGAAGACCCGACGCGGATAAATTCACCGGTTTCGAGAACGCGCAGGAGACGTACCTGTGTCTGCATCGGGAGTTCTGCCACTTCATCGAGAAAGATCGTTCCGCCGTCCGCTACTTCAAAGTAACCCTGTCTGCTTCCGGATGCGCCGGTAAAGGCTCCTTTTTCGTGGCCAAACAGTTCGGAATCGATGGTTCCTTCGGGGATGGCCCCGCAGTTTACGGCAATGTACTCTCCGTGCTTGCGCGAACTGAGGTGGTGGATCACCTGCGGGATGTTTTCTTTCCCGGTACCGCTTTCACCGGTCACGAGCACGGAAATGTCGGTAGGAGCTACCTGCATGGCCACTTCCAGTGCACGGTTCAGCAAAGGTGCATTCCCGATAATTCCGAAGCGTTGTTTGACCTGTTGTAAGTTCATGGATTGTTCTTAAGCATTAGTTTGCGGGCTGACATCTTTCAACGGCTGTTCCGAGCAGGGTTGCCGAAGTGCAGTCTTCGATACGTACCAGTACGTATTCTCCTTTTTTGAAATCTTCTTTCGGGAAAACGACCATGGAATTTCGTCCGTTTCGTCCGCAGAGTTGCTCATCCGAACGTTTGGAAGGTCCTTCGACAAGTACTTTCTGAATCTGTCCGAGCTGACGCTGGTTCGATTCGAGTCCATGCTGTGTTTGTTTCTGAATGATCTCTGTCAGGCGCCGTCCTTTCACATCTTCCGGAACATCGTCTTCGAATTTGCGTTCGGCAAGTGTTTTCGGACGCTCGGAATATTTGAACATGTACGCGAAGTCGTAACGTACTTCATCCATAAGTGTGAGCGTGTCCTGGTGCTCTTCTTCGGTTTCCCCGCAAAAGCCGGAAATGATATCCGTTGAAATGGCACAATCAGGCACAATGCGACGGATCGCAGCAATACGATCGAGGTACCACTCGCGCGAATAACCGCGGTTCATGCGCCGGAGACATTCGGTATTTCCCGACTGAACGGGAAGGTGAATATACGGGCAGATATTTTCGTACCGGGCCATTACTTCCAGTACTTCATCTGTCATGTCTTTGGGATGCGACGTGGAAAAACGCACGCGCAGATCGGGTGAAACCCGGGCCACCATTTCCATGAGTTGCGCGAAGTTCGTGGTCGGTTGTTCCGAATCCCGGATTTCTCCTTTTGAAGTGAGGTTAAAGCGATAGCTGTCCACGTTCTGTCCGAGCAGGGTAACCTCGCGATAGCCCGCCTCAAAGAGTTCGCGGCATTCGCGTACAATGGTTTGCGGATCTCGGGATCGTTCGCGGCCCCGGGTGAACGGTACCACGCAAAAGGAACACATATTGTCACAACCGCGCATGATCGTAACAAAGGCACTCACACCTCCCTGGTCCAGGCGAACGGGTGAAATATCGGCGTAGGTCTCTTCCCGGGAAAGCAACACGTTTACGGCGCGCTGACCTCCTTCCACGTCCGAGATCAGGTTCGGCAGGTCGCGGTAGGCATCCGGGCCGGCAACCAGGTCGACCAGTTTTTCCTCCTCCAGAAGCGATTTTTTAAGTCGCTCGGCCATACAACCCAGGATTCCCACAACCAGCTCCGGTTGATTTTCTTTGCGCTTTTTGAAATCACCGAGTCGGTTTCGGACACGGGTTTCGGCATTTTCACGAATCGAGCAGGTGTTGATCAGAACCACGTCGGCTTCTTCCATATTGCGGGTGGTCGTATATCCTTCCTGTGTCATGATCGAAGCAACGACCTCACTGTCTGAGAAGTTCATTTGGCAACCGTAACTTTCGAGGTACAGTTTTTTGGCACCCGAAGCCGGTTTTTCCGCTTCCAGCACGGTGGCTGTTCCCTGTAAGTTCTCATCCATCTCCTTGCCGTTAAATAGCTCGCGTTCACTCATAATTTGATTCAAAAAAATGTGGGGGACAAAATTAGCATTAATTCGTGTTATGTCAAAATGTCAGTTTGCGTTTGCGCTATTAAAAAAATTAAACTAACGTTTAATAGCCGGACATCTGCTCGCTTTAAAGGTTTTTTTAAGAAAAATTTATCTCTCAATTGACGGAAAAGGCATTATTTTGCATCGACTTTGATCGGGAAAAGGTCAAAGTAACCTTGAAAAAACAACTGCATGGCAAAGAATTTAGTGATTGTTGAGTCTCCTGCCAAAGCAAAAACCATCGAGGGATACCTCGGGAAGGATTTTGTGGTGAAATCAAGCTTCGGACACGTCCGTGATCTCGCCAAAAAGGGACTCGCCATAGACCTTGAAAACAACTTTGAACCGAAATATGAGGTATCGCCTGATAAAAAACAGGTCGTATCCGAACTCCGGAAACTCGCAAAAGAAGCGGAAGTCGTATGGCTCGCAACGGATGAGGACCGCGAAGGAGAAGCCATTTCCTGGCACCTTTTTGAAACGCTGAATCTTGCCAAAAAAGAAACGCGTCGCATTACCTTTAATGAAATTACGAAAACCGCAATTCTCAGGGCGATCGAAAATCCGCGCCAGATCAACAAAGAACTGGTCGATGCACAACAGGCACGCCGCGTACTGGATCGACTGGTCGGGTTCGAATTGTCACCGGTCCTCTGGCGTAAAGTGCGTCCTAGTCTTTCGGCGGGACGCGTGCAGTCGGTTGCCGTAAAACTGATCGTCGAACGCGAGCACGAAATTGAACGTTTTAAGTCCGAATCTTCATATCGTGTACAGGCTTTGTTCAAAAAGCAGGGCGACAAGATAAGGGCGGATCTGAATAAATCGCTCCCGAATTCGGAAGAAGCAAATGCATTCCTTGAAAAATGCAACAATTCGGAATTCAGCGTGCTTGACGTTCAGAAAAAACCGGCTACAAAATCGCCGGCAGCTCCCTTTACCACTTCGACCCTTCAGCAGGAAGCGAGTCTGAAACTCGGTTTTTCAGTGAGCAGAACCATGTCCGTCGCACAACGGCTTTACGAAGCCGGGAAGATCACTTACATGCGAACCGATTCCGTCAATTTCTCGGATACGGCGATCAACGGAGCGAAAAATGAAATCGAAAAAGCTTACGGGGCAGAGTATTCCAGCCCGCTTCGGTACGCTACGAAAAATAACAATGCCCAGGAAGCGCACGAGGCCATTCGTCCGACGGATTTCTCCGTGCACGAGATCAATGCCGACCGCGACGAAGCACGTCTTTATGACCTGATCTGGAAGCGTTCGATCGCTTCGCAAATGAGCAAGGCAAAACTTGAGCGGACGACCATTCGTATTGGTGCTGATGGCATGGACGAGGTTTTCCAGGCGAAAGGGGAGATCATCCAGTTTGACGGATTTTTACGCGTATACCTTGAGTCGCAGGTGGATGATGAGGAAGAGGACGAGGTAACGGGCGAACTGCTGCCGAATGTAAAGGCCGGAGATGCGCTGGAAAAAGAAACGATTCGCGCAACACAGCGTTTTTCTCGTCCGCCGGCCCGCTATGTGGAAGCTTCACTGGTAAAAAAACTCGAGGAACTCGGGATCGGAAGGCCATCCACGTATGCGCCGACCATTTCCACGATCCAAAAACGCGGATACGTCGAAAAACGGGAACGCGAAGGCGAAGAACGGAAGTACGAGATCATCGAACTGAAGAAAGGAGCGATTAATCATACTGAACAAACCGAAGTAACCGGGCGGGAACGCAATAAACTGTCACCCACCGATATCGGGATTGTCGTAACCGAATTTCTGAACGATCACTTTGACCGGATCATGGATTACCATTTCACGGCGAAGGTAGAAGCGGAATTCGATGAAATTGCCCGCGGGCTGACCGAATGGACCAAAATGATCCACGATTTTTACGGTCCTTTCCACCACAATGTCGAAGACACCCTGGAGCATTCCGAACGCGCTACCGGAGAACGTGAGCTGGGTACGCACCCCGTAAGCGGACGTAAGATCATTGCCCGTATCGGCCGTTTCGGCCCGATGATACAGATCGGGGATGAACAGGAAGACGGTGAAAAACCACAGTTTGCCTCGCTGCTGAAAGACCAGTCCATTGGAACGATCACCCTGCAGGAAGCGCTTGATCTTTTCAAACTGCCGCGCTCACTCGGAGAGTTCGAGGGAACCGTCGTGAAAGCCAATATCGGGCGCTTCGGACCGTATGTTCAGCACAACAAGTCGTTCGTTTCCATTCCGAAAGGAGAAGACCCGATGAACATCGACCTGGATCGTGCGATCGAGTTGATTCGTAAGAAACGCGAAGACGATGCGAATAAGATCATCAAAGTATTTCCGGAGCGGGAAGATGTGCAGCTGCTCAACGGTAGATACGGAGCGTATTTAAAGATCGGCAAAGACAACTTCAAACTTCCCAAAGGAACGGAAGCTGCCGAACTGTCCTTGCAGGAATGCCTGGATATCGCTGAGAAGCAGGGGCCGACAAAGTCTTCGAAACGCAAGACGGGAACACGCGCCAAAAAAAAAGCGAAATAAATACAGCAGCCCGGAGTTATCAACGCCGGGCTTTTTATATCATTTACGAGTAGCCGGAATAACACCCCGGGGGCTTATGTATCTTTGAGCAGGCAATCCTGTGATCATGAAAGATATCTCGTTTTATTTCCGGCCGGCCGAAATACCTGAAGAGGTCAATGAGCAAACGCTCGGTACGCGCATGCATCGTCATACGGACGGGGAATTCCCGGAAATAAACAAGCCAGGTATTGCTTTTTTTACCGTTCCCGAATACCGCAACAGTACCCTTCGCGCCGCATCGCCGGATTATTCCATCCTTCGCGCAGCCCTTAACAAACTTCATTTTCAGCACACCTGGAAATTTGAGCTCTACGACCTGGGAAGCATCCTGCCCGGAGAAACGACCGGCGACACCTATTTCGCCGTGGCGAATGCCTGTTCCGAACTTGTGAAAGCGAACATTCTGCCGGTAATCATCGGTGGGAGCCAGGATCTGACGTACGCACTTTATAAGGCCTACGAAAAACTGGAGCAGACTGTGAACCTGTGTTGCGTGGACCGTACATTGAATCTTGGTGATCCGGAAGGAGAACTATCCAGTAATGCCTTCATCGGGAAAATACTGGTGGAACGTCCGTGTTACCTGTTCAACCATGCCGTGATCGGGTGCCAGGCGCCTTACCTTGCGGCGCGCGAAACGGATCTCTTCGACAAGCTTTATTTCGACATTTGCCGGCTCGGAGAGTTCAACCAGGATTTTAAAAAAGCAGAACCGCACCTGCGCAACGCTGATATCCTGAGTCTGGATCTGAGTTCTGTACGCCACGCCGATTACAATGCTCCGGAAGCGAAGCCAAATGGTTTTTATGCCGATCAGATCTGCCAGATTGCGCGCTACGCCGGTATTAGCGATAAGTTATCAGCCTTCGGCATCTTCGAGATCGACCCGGACGGTTTTTCCGAACACGCCGCCAGCCTGGTAGCAGAAATTTGCTGGTATTTTATGGATGGTTATTCGCAGCGGGTCGGAGATTTCCCGATCGGCAGTAAAAAGGACTACCTGAAATTTACCGTGCACCTGGACGACTTTAAAGACGAGATCATATTTTATAAAAGTCACCGCTCCGATCGTTGGTGGATGGAAGTTCCGTATCCCATGGAGCAGGGGAGAAAGTACGAACGGCATTACCTCGTTCCGTGCAATCATGCCGACTACGAACTGGCCATGAAGAACGAACTCCCTGATCTCTGGTGGAAAACATACCAAAAACTAAGCCTTTCTTAAGCCGGCTTTAAAAAAAGCGAACTACTTCCGATACATTGAAAAATTCCTAACAATTAATTTAAAATTGTTTCTTTTGTTGGGATTTTTATTTACTTTAGTCCCCGGTTGGCAAATTTTTGAGGAAACATTTGCTGTAATTGGTTTACTAATAAGTATACTGTTTATGAAAAAAAACTTACTTATTCTTTCTATTATTTCATTGACTGTTGCAGGCGCTTCGTATGCCCAGCAGGATATGTTGCTGACACATTTTATGTACAATAAAATGATGTTTAATCCCGGAGAGACCGGTATTGATGAAGGAATTTGTGCAAACCTGACTTATCGCAATCAATGGGATAAAGTGAACGGTGCACCTAACTCAGCTGTATTAAACGTCGAAGGAAGCTTTGGCCAGTATGGAATTCCCGGTGGGGTCGGTTTGACCTTTACGCATGATGCGATTGGTTTTTCCCGGCAGAACAACCTGTTGCTGAACTATGCTTATCATGTGGAAACTTCTGCAGGTAAACTCGGTGTAGGGATCGGGCTGGGAATCGTGAACTTCGGAATGAGTCCATCCTGGGTTCCGCCGACAACGATCAACGATGCTGCGCTTCCGACCGGGTTTGCGGCAACGAATCTGGATCTGAACTTCGGGGTTTACTTTAAAGGCTCCCAAATTCCGTTCTATGCCGGATTGTCATCCACGCACCTTTCTGCTCCGCGTCTGGATCAGAACGGGACGTTCGCAGGTAATAATATTACACAATCCTACCAGACGGCGCGTCACTATTACCTGATGGGTGGATATACCTTCCAGAGTATCGGCGGGACTGCCGGCGATATTGACGTTCAGACCATCATGCGTACGGAGCTCGTGAAGTTTTCTGCGGATATCAACGCACGTTACATTTACGATCAGACATTTTACGGAGGTCTTACCTACCGTACATCTGATGCCGTGGCATTTATGCTCGGGTATATGGCAAGTGACCTGGGGACAATTCCGGGAAGCGGTGTGATCGGTTATTCGTATGATTTAACATTGAATAAATTGTCCAATATTTCGCGTGGTTCGCACGAAATTTTCTTGAAATACTGCTATTACCTGCCGCCGCTGCCGGTGCAAAAATCTAAACACCCTAGATGGTTGTAAATTGATTTTTTTTTAGAAACTTTGTAACCAAACTGGAGAAAGTTCCGTTATATCAACAATATTGATCCTGTAGAAAAAGTTAATGATATCCGGAAAGTGTTAAAACGAGGTAGAATGAAAAAACTGTTGTTATTTGTTTTCATTGGTGCATTGCTGGCTTCTTGTAGTTCGAGAACCGGCCACCTGACAGGAACGCTGGGCCGACCTGTGTATACTCCCGAGATACCCTACGGGATGGTATATATTCCGGCTGGTTCCTACAATATGGGGGAGAATGATCAGGACGTTCCGTTCCTGCATCAAACCCGTTCAAAGACGGTTTCGGTTCAGGCTATTTATATGGACCAGACCGAGATCTCAAACAACGAATACCGTCAGTTTGTAGACTGGGTTCGTGACTCGATCGCGCGTGAACGTATCTATTACGGGCTCGAAGACGATGAGGATGCGAGTGAATGGATTAACTACAAAGATGAGTATTTTGATGAGGGAGCACTCGAATACGTGGAGTTCGAACCGTCTGACCGGGCGATCAACCGCGACATCTTTGCGTTTGACTGGGACAGAAGAATCGATTACAATGATGAGGACCTCGTTCCGATGCTCAACGATTTGTATTACCCGTCTGAACAACGTTATTACAAGCGCAAAGAGATCAATACAAATCTTTTGATTTATTCGTATTACTGGATCGATCTGCGCGAGGCTGCAGCACGTGGACGTGTGAATGTTTATCCGAACGGATACGACAACCAGGGTAACGTGCAGGTGGATGGCCACCGTCAGCTGGATCCGTCTTCGGTACATCCGTTCACAGGAGAGCCGCACGGACAGGAAGCTGATCTGGGCTGGTTCAACAAGAAAGGACAAAACAACGCGATCCGCGGGCACGATAACCGTCAGCGTTTTATCATTGATGAAAAGATTGCGGTTTATCCCGATACGCTTTGTTGGGTACGTGACTTCACGTATTCTTTCCACGATCCGATGACTAACATGTATTTCTGGCACCCGGCGTATGATAACTACCCGGTGGTGGGTGTAACCTGGCAACAGGTACGTGCATTCTCTGTCTGGAGAACACAATTGCTCAACACCTGGTTACAGTCCATGGGAGACATTTTCGTAAACGATTTCCGTTTGCCGAGTGAGGCAGAGTGGGAGCGTGGTTCCCGTGGTGACCTGGATCTTTCAGCTTACCCGTGGGGTGGCCCGTATATTCGAAACGACGCCGGATGTTTCCTCGGTAACTTTAAGCCGATGCGCGGACGTTATTTTGAAGACGGTGGTTTCCATACCGTGAAAGTATATTCATACAACCCGAACGGATGGGGACTCTACTGTATGGCCGGAAACGTGGCCGAGTGGTGTGAGACTGCGTACGATGAATCCATGTATGAATTCTCGCATGACCTCAATACCGAATACCGATATGATGCTATGGACTGGGATCCGCCTTCAATGAAGCGCAAAGTGATCCGTGGTGGTTCCTGGAAAGATATCGGCTATTACCTCCAGAACGGTACACGAAACTATGAGTATCAGGATACTGCCAAGTCCTATATCGGTTTCCGAAATGTGCAAACGCACCTCGGTCGCGGTGGACGTGACTTCTCCAAAGAAGGCGGCGACGAAATTCGAGGCGATATTAACTTACGCTAAGAATAAACAACAAACAAATCAAAAAACAAGTATTATTTTTTAAACCTAAAAAAACAAGGAAAACTATGAAACCAGGAAGTAAAGGATGGAAGAAGTTTATGGCGAAACTGTATGGTTTCGGTGCGGCGGTAGTTATTATCGGTGCGCTCTTTAAAATTCAGCACTGGGAGGGAGCGAGTATCATGCTTATCGCCGGTCTGGGTACGGAGGCACTTATCTTCGTCTTCTCGGCATTTGAACCTATCCACGAAGAACCGAACTGGGAGTTGGTATACCCGGAACTCGCACTCGGTCACTCGGATGAACTTGATCATGAAGCACTCCCGACAGCACGCTCAGGTGCACGCGGTGGAGTTGGATCAGGTGTTACGGATCAACTCGACAAAATGCTTGAAGAAGCTAAAATTGATGCACAATTACTGGAAAGACTAGGCGACGGAATGCGTTCACTCGGAGAAAACGCAGCACAGCTGAAAGGAGTTACTTCTGCGGCAGCTGCAACTGATTCTTATGTTTCTTCTTTGAAAGAGGCATCGGATAAAGTATCTTCTCTTTCGGAAGCGTACGAGCGTGCATCTGTTTCTATTTCAGGAATGACATCTTCAACCAAAGAAGGAGAATCGTTCGGAGAGCAAATGCAAAAAGTATCTAAGAATCTTGCAGCGCTTAACAACGTATATGAATTACAACTGAAAGGTTCTTCGGCTCACCTCGAGACAACGGAGAAGTTCCAGGCACAGGTTACTGAAATGATGAAAAATCTTTCTGACTCAGCGAAGGACACTGCGCTCTACAAAGAAAACATGGCGCTTCTTTCCAAAAACCTCACAGACCTCAATACAGTTTACGGTAACATGCTTAAAGCCATGACGGTTTCGCGTTCTTAAGACGTGTAAGCATTATCAAAATTTAATTGTTTGAACAGCATTTTTGTCAATCATTAAAAAACTGAATTAACATGGCAGGAGGAAAAGAAACCCCGAGGCAGAAGATGATCGGTATGATGTACCTTGTACTTACCGCACTTCTGGCCCTCAACGTATCAAAATCCATTTTGGATGCATTCGTAGCGATCGAGGAAAACATCCAGATCGCAAACGAAAACGAGTACACACGCGGACAGGAAAAATTCCTGGACCTGCGCGAAGTTGCTCAGGATAAAACACAACCGGATCTCCAGAAAAAAGCGGCGAAGCTGATGGAAACGGTAAAAAAGATCGACGATATCACTGCAAAACGCATTAAAGAAATCGACGATCTGAAACTGATGATCCTCAACGAGTGTGGTGAAGACACCAAGTCAGTCGGAGAAGGACACATCATTGTCAATATGAATAAGGATAACGCGCTGAAGCCGATCCGTATGCACCTTGATCACGTGAATGCAAAGGACAACTACGATGTTCCGATGCATATCATGATCGGAGACAACATCAAAAAACCGACGGGTGAAGGTGAAAAACTCTGGAAAAGCTACAACGATTACCGGAAAGAACTCACCGAATTGATCGCAAGTTCAATGCCTGTTGGTGAAGGTCAGGATCCGTTTTACTTCAAAGCTCCTCAAATTAATAATTTCAAAGGATTTGAAGACCTTAACAAACAAATCGACGATGCGATTGAGAAATCGCACGTGAGCATGGATGATAAGGAAGCGATCAAGAAGATCTATGCGTCTTTGACAAAACAGGAGTTTAGTAAAGTACATGACGTTGAAGGAGTACACTGGATCGGTAAAACGTTCGACCATTCACCGTCCGTAGCAGCAATTGCGTCCCTGTCTTCAATGGAGAAGGAGATCCTGACTGCGCGCGCGGATGCTGTTTCATTGATCCGTAGCCGCGTTGGTGGAGGTGAATACTCTTTCAACAAGATCATGGCGCTTGCTTACGGGCCGGAAGTGGTTAACTCCGGTGAGGAAGTGAAACTTGAGGTCCTGATGGCAGCATACGATTCTGACAAGAAACCGACAGTTACAATGGGTGGTCAGAACGTGGAGGATGTTAGAGAAGGTAAAGGTTTCATTACAACCAAAGCTAGCGGTGGATCCGAAATGGTTCTGTCCGGTGAGATCACGATCAAAAATAAGTCAGGTGTTCCGAAAACATTGCCATGGTCTAAAACAATCAAGATCATGAAGCCGATGGGAACCGTTTCACTTCCGGAAATGAATATGCTTTATCGCGGTTATGATAACAAAGTGGAAGCAGTTGCTTCCGGTTATGAGCAAACCAAAGTAAGCGGTTCGAACGTGACGCTGACCAAAAGCGGAAGCGGTTATATCGGCCGTCCGGGATCGGGTCGCGAATGTTCGATCACCGTTTCGGGTTACAACTCCACAACCGGTAAAACGGTGTCACTCGGAACATTTAAATTCCGCGTATCCAACCTGCCACCGCCGCAACTTAAACTCGGTTCACTAGAGCCGGGAGCAAGTGCAAGTGCAGGTGCTATGCGTGCGATGACGACACTTTTTGCGAAATATCCGCCGGAAATTCCGTTGAATGCTTCATTTAGTGTAACGTCTTACGATATTTCCGTTTCAGGAGCACCACGACCGATCTCCGGTACAGGTGCAGCATTGAGCGGTGAAGCACAAAACCTGATCCGCCAGGCACGTCCGGGAGCAATGGTCAGTGTAACTGCACGCGTAAAAGGTCCGGATGGTGGTAACCGTTTGGTATCAGGAACGTATAAAGTTCAATAAGAGTAAAAGAAATTGCTATGAAAAGTCTATTTGCAAGTGTTATTTTTTCCGTAACTGCGCTTTCTTTGAATGCACAGCTTGAGATCGAAGGAGGACCGGTGAACGTGCCGGCACCCGGAATCATCGACGGGGTTTATTTGCAAGAACACATTCCGACAAAACGAATGATTCCGTATGAATTCGTGCGCGAAGCGGACGTGATCTGGAGCAAACGTGTGTGGGAAGCAATAGACTTGCGCGAAAAGATCAATCACACGATGTACTTCCCCTTTGATGATTACGATTCACGGGGAGTATGGGTGCGAAACACGACTCGCTGGAGTTTGTGGACAGTTATCAAAACGCACGTCATCAAGGGTGACCTCACGGTTTTCTCTCCGTATAACCCGTACCAGTTTACGATTACGGATGGTGACCAGTTGAAGTACCCGGTATTGCCGGACGTGGAAGGAGGAACGTTCGAAACCGATTCGGCTTTCCGTGATAAACTGTTTTACTACCTCGGGTCACTCGGTCCGCAGAGTACCACTCCGCTTCCGAACCAGTATGGTGAGGATAGTATCAAATACCGCGAAGACGGGTCTTTCGACTTCGTTTATCCGCCGCGCGATACAAACTGGTACATGTCGCAGGACATTGTGCAGTATCGCATGAAAGAAGACTGGTTCTTTGATAAGGAACGTTCGGTTCTGGATGTACGGATCATTGGTCTGGCTCCGGTTGTATACGATAAAGATGATCAGGGACAGGTTACCGGGATGAAAGAGCTTTTCTGGCTGTACTTCCCGCATTGCCGACTCATCTTTAATAACTACTTCGTTTACAATGACAAAAACGATGCGCAGTGGATGAGTTTTGACGACCTGTTCTGGAAAAGACGCTTCAATGCTTATATTTACAAGCAATCGAACGTCTACGACCGGAAAGTTGAAACGTACCGCGCGGGTGTGGATGCTCTCTACGAATCTCAGAAGATCAAAGAAGAAATCCGTACGCTCGAGCACGATGTCTGGAGTTTCTGATCGATCAGATCGCTAAAAAATATGAAGCCCTGCTTTTCAGCGGGGCTTTTTTTGTGTGTTACTTTTTCATTGATCCCGAATTCCCCTGTTAACAACCTTAAAAAATTAACTATCATGGCAGGAGGAAAAGAAACACCCAGACAAAAAATGATCGGTATGATGTACCTCGTACTAACTGCGCTTCTGGCGTTGAACGTATCGAAGTCGATCCTGGATGCATTCGTGGCAATCGAAGAGAATATCCAGGTGACCAATGAAAACGAGTATGCCCGTGGGCAGGAGAAGTATCTGGACATCCGGGAAGTTACACGCGACGATGGGGATCCGGCACTTCAGACGCGCGCCGAAAAATTGTTTGAAACAGTGCAAAAGATCGATAAGATTACCGCGGCGCGTATTGACGAGATCGACCGTTTGAAACTGCGAATCCTGGAAGAGTGCGGGGAGGACATCAAATCGGTTGGTAAGGCAAACAGTATTATCGCGGATATGAACCGTGACAATCCGTTGCAGCCGGTTCGCATGCACCTCGCGAATGTACGTGCACAGGACAATTACGACGTTCCAATGCGCATTTTGATCGGTGAGAATATCAAACATCCGGAAGGTGCGGGAATGCAGTTGTGGAAAAACTACAATAAGTACCGTAAAGAACTGACTGAACTGATCGCTTCTTCAGTACCTGTAAATGAAGGCCGGGACCCATTTTATTTCAGAGATCCCGGGATCAACCGCTTTTCCGGTTTTGACGACCTGAATCGAAAAGTGCAGGAAGCTATCGATGCCTCGAACGTGAGTATGGACGATAAAGAAGCGATCAAAAAGATTTATGTATCGCTTACCAAACAGGAATACAGTGAAGTGCAGGAGATCAAAAACGTGCACTGGATCGGAAAGACCTTCGACCATGCTCCGGCCGTCGCGGCTATTGCCTCACTTTCTTCCCTGCAAAAAGAGATCCTGACTGCCAGGGCTGACGCCGTAAGCGTGATCGCTTCGCGCATTTCCGGAAGTCCGTTTTCGTTCGATAAGATCATGGCACTCGCGTATGGTCCGGAAATCGTAAACGCAAACGAGGATGTAGAACTAAAAGTACTGATGGTAGCCTATAATTCACTGCGCGAACCGGAGGTGACCACCGATCGCGGAAGCGTCAAGAGCGTAAAAGACGGCAAAGCACTGATTCGTCTGAATGCGGGTTCTTCCGATGAATTGAAGATATCCGGTGAAATTACCATAAATAATAAAGCAGGTATTCCCAAAACGCTCCCATGGAGTAAAACCATCCGCGTGATGCGTCCGGCCGGAGCAGTTACACTCAAAGAACTGAATATTATGTATCGCGGGTACGACAACAAGGTAGAAGCCGTTGCATCGGGTTACGAACAAACGATCCTGACCGGTACGAACGTGGAGATTAAGAAGAAAGACGGGCGCTACAGTTGCTATCCGGGGACCGGTAACAGTTGCAAATTAGCCGTTTCGGGCTACAATTCCACAACGGGGGAAAAAGTGCTGCTCGGAACCTTTGACTTTAAGGTCACGAACTTACCGGGGCCTTCATTGAAACTCGGTTCGCTTGTTTCAGGCGCAGAAGCCAGTCCCGGAGAACTAAAGTACATGACCAAATTGCACGCCTACTATCCGCCGTCCATTCCGTTAAACGCCAGTTTCGACATCCTGGATTATGAAGTCAGGGTCGATGGAAGTCCTCAGCCGGCACTTGGAAAGGGCACGAACCTTTCGGAGAATGCTTTAAACCTGATACGCATGGCGAAAAAAGGAACGAAAATACGGATCACTGCCGGGGTAAGGTGCCCCGACGGATCCCGACGTTACGCGGATGGAATATACATCGTGCGCTAAACTGTAGACAGACAAGTTCCCTGCGAATTTCAGGAATGAAAGAAATTCGCAGGGTTCGTTTTTTTTTAAAGACCTGTAACTTACTGTAGCTGATTGCTTATAAGAATAACTCAATAATCAATCAGAAAATGAAAACAGTTTATCTCACAGGTTTACTCATCGCGTCAACCACCGCGATCTGTGCCCAGGAGCCGATTGAAGGCCCGGTATTTCTTAATCCGAATGGCGTTCAGAACGGACAGTACATTCCACAGCACATTCCAACCAAACGACTTCCACCGGAAGAGCCGGTACGGGAAGCCGATCTCATCTGGAGCAAACGCGTGTGGGAAGTTATCGACTTACGTGAAAAGATCAATCATCCCCTGTACTTTCCCTTCGACGACTATGATTCACGCGGCGTCTGGAACAGAAATACGACACGCTGGAGTCTTTGGACGATTCTTAAAACGCATATTCTCAGTGGAGAACTGACCGTTTTTTCACCGTATAATCCATACCAGTTCACAATTACCGACGGCGATCAGCTTAAATACCCGATTGTGCCGGATGCCGAGGGCGAAACCTTCCAAAACGATTCGGTTTTCCGCGACAGGCTTTTTTATTACCTCGGAGATCTCGGAGAACAAAGTACACGACCGTTGCCAAATTCCGAAGGTGGA
Organism: uncultured Flavobacteriales bacterium; assembly: GCA_964389755.1. GTDB lineage: Bacteria > Bacteroidota > Bacteroidia > Flavobacteriales_D > Crocinitomicaceae > JBBSUQ01. The sequence goes on from CAYMEW010000009.1 coordinate 24,571, forward strand.
GACAGTATTCGCTACCTCACAAAAGACACCTGGGAATACGTTTACCCGGATCGCGATACAAACTGGTTTAGGTCGCAGGATATTGTACAGTATCGTTTGAAAGAGGACTGGTTCTTTGATAAGGAGCGTTCGGTTATGGAAGTGCGAATTATCGCCATTGCTCCCGTTATGTATCAAAAAGACGCCTCCGGACAAATTACAGGTACCAAAGAACTCTTTTGGCTGTACTTTCCCCACTGTCAGCTTATTCTCAATAATTATTTCGTCTACAATGACAAGAATGATGCGCAATGGATGAGTTTTGCCGATCTCTTCCGGAAACGTCGCTTCAATGGCTACATTTATAAACAATCCAATACCTATGACCGCGAAATACAGATGTACGCTGCCGGTGTGAACGCCCTCCACGAATCGGAAAAGATCAAAAACGGGATTCGTACGATTGAACAGGATGTCTGGAACTTTTGATTCGTCACATTTAGTAGATTAAACGCCATTCTATCCCTATCTTTGCAGCATGATTAATCTTGAGCAGTTAGGGGTGCATTTGCCCCAGGGATATCTTTTCAGTGACATTAACCTGCAAATTAACCGCGGGGATAAAGTCGGTCTTGTCGGAAAAAACGGAGCCGGGAAGTCGACGCTGCTGAAGTTGCTGGCGGGCTGGAACAGTCCGAGCGAAGGTAAAATTCACAAACCGAAGGATCTCACGATCGGTTTTCTGACGCAGGATATCAAAATTGACACGGAGCAAAGCGTTTTTGAATACCTGGATCAGTCCAATAAGGAACTGACCGGCCTGCGCGATCGTATCGACGAAATTAATGAACAGCTTGTGAGCCGCACCGATTACGAAAGCGATTCGTACTTGCAGTTACTGGATGAGCTCAACGAAAAGAATCACGCTTTTAATCTGCTGGAAGGGTACATGTGGGAAGAAAAGATCGCCACGACACTCAAAGGGCTTGGCTTCGCGGAAAGTGAATTCACGCGTTCCCTGTCGACCTTTTCCGGTGGTTGGAAAATGAGGGCCGAACTGGCCAAGATACTCGTGAACCAGCCGGATATTATCCTGCTCGATGAGCCGACAAACCACCTCGACATCATTTCGATCTCCTGGCTGGAAGATTACCTGCAGAAATTCGAGGGTGCTGTTATTACCATTTCTCACGACCGTCTGTTTTTGGATAACGTCACGAAACGAACGCTCGAGATTAGCCAGGGAAGGGCGCTTGACTTCCCGTATGCTTACACGAAATATAAACTCGTGCGTGCAGAAGAACTCGAACGCATGGCGGATGCCAAAAAGCAACAGGATAAAGACATTAAACATACCGAAGAACTGATTAATAAGTTCCGGGCGAAAAAGAATAAGGCTGCCTTTGCTCAGTCGCTCATTAAAAAACTGGAGCGAACCGACCGCATCGAACTGGAAAGCGATTCGGTGGCCAAAATGAAGATCGGTTTTCCACTCAGTGTACAACCCGGAAAGTGGGTGCTTGACATGCATGACATGGGAAAAGCCTTCGGAGACCGGGTCCTGTTTGAAAACATCAACCTCACGGTCGGACGGGGCGAAAAGATTGCTCTGCTTGGTCCGAACGGGGTGGGTAAGTCTACCTTGCTCAAGCGGATCATGGGAACGCTGCCGGGAGAAGGAACCGTTAATTACGGGCACAATGTGGAGATCACGTATTTTGCCCAGGACCAGGCCGAAGCACTCGATACCGGCAAAACGGTTTACGAAACGGTCGATGACATTGCAGAAGGAGAGATCCGGAAAGACCTTCGTTCCGTGCTTGGCGCTTTCCTGTTTTCAGGCGAAGACGTCGATAAGAAGGTCGGAGTGCTGTCCGGAGGGGAACGTACGCGACTCGCACTTTGCCAGTTGCTATTGAGTCCGTCGAACTTTCTCATTCTCGATGAGCCGACCAATCACCTGGATATCCAGAGTAAAGAAGTACTGAAGCGGGCACTTACAGCCTATGAAGGAACTTTTCTCGTCGTTTCCCACGATCGTGAATTCCTGGACGGACTTACGAATCGTATCTGGGACATTGAAGATAAGACCTTAAAAATTCATCATTTCGGCGTAAAAGAATTCCTGAAGCGCAAAATGGAGACTTCCGGCATGAAAAGCGAGGAAGCAGTGAAACCGGCCGCGAAAACGCCTGAAGCGGAAGTAAAACCAACCAAAGAAGAAAAGAAACGCTCCAATAAAGCGCAATCCGAACTGAAAAAGATCGAAGAACGCATCAAAAAAGTCGAAGAAGAGATCGAATCGATGAATTCCAAAATGGCTGAACTTGATTATTCCGACGCAGAAAAAGCCTCAAAAACTACGGCTGAGTACGAAAGCTTGAAAGCCGAACTGGACTCGCTGATGGAAGAATGGGAGGAAAAAATGCTGGAAGTGGAAGCCTAAGCATTTTAGGTTGCATGCTTTTATGAAAATTCGGTCAGCAAACTATCATCGTAGCTGTGCCTGATTATGATCTTATTTTCAAATAGTTTTTAAGTTTCGACAAACAAAAAGGCCGCGCATATTGAATGCGCGGCCTTCGTATAAAGTGTGCTGTATCTTAGTAACGATAATGCTCCGGCTTGAACGGACCGCTCACTTCCACACCGATGTAGTTGGCCTGGTCCTGAGTCAGTTCTTCCAGTTCCACACCGATTTTCGCAAGGTGCAGACGCGCTACCTTTTCATCAAGGTGTTTCGGAAGCATGTATACTTTGTTTTCGTATTTATCCGAGTTGTTCCAAAGCTCAATCTGTGCAAGCGTTTGGTTTGTAAAGGAATTCGACATAACGAAAGACGGGTGCCCTGTTGCACATCCGAGGTTTACAAGACGACCTTCTGCGAGCAGGATGATGTCTTTTCCGTTGATCGTGTACATATCTACCTGCGGCTTGATCTCCACACGGCTTGCTCCGTGATTTGTGTTCAGCCACGCCACGTCGATCTCATTATCGAAGTGCCCGATGTTACAAACGATCGCTTTGTCTTTCATTTTCTCGAAATGACGTCCCACAACGATGTCTTTGTTCCCGGTAGTGGTCACGATGATATCACCGAGTCCGACAACCGAATCGAAGCGTTTTACTTCGAAACCATCCATCGCAGCCTGTAGTGCACAGATCGGGTCGATCTCCGTAACGATCACTCGTGCTCCCGCACCGCGCAGTGATGCTGCCGAACCTTTACCTACGTCTCCGTATCCGCAAACAACTGCTACTTTCCCGGCCATCATCACATCCGTAGCACGACGGATCGCATCCACGAGTGATTCTTTACAACCGTATTTGTTATCGAATTTCGATTTCGTTACCGAGTCATTCACGTTGATTGCCGGCATCACGAGCGTTCCGTTTTTCATACGCTCGTACAGACGGTGAACTCCGGTAGTCGTTTCTTCGGACAATCCGCGAATATCTTTCGTCAGTTCCGGGAAACGGTCGAATACCATGTTCGTAAGGTCTCCTCCGTCATCGAGGATCATGTTCAGTGCTTTTCCGTCCTTGAATGCAAACAAAGTCTGCTCGATACACCAGTCAAATTCCTCCTCGTTCATACCTTTCCAGGCAAAAACCGGGATTCCGGCTGCTGCAATGGCCGCTGCCGCATGATCCTGAGTGGAGAAGATGTTGCAGGAAGACCAGGTTACTTCAGCACCCAGTTCCACAAGCGTTTCGATCAGAACGGCTGTTTGAATGGTCATGTGCAGACATCCCGCGATACGTGATCCGGCCAGCGGTTTCGACTTTCCGTATTCTTCACGTAGCGCCATCAGGCCGGGCATTTCTGCTTCGGCAAGACGGATTTCCTTACGACCCCAGTCCGCAAGACTGATGTCCTTCACTTTATAAGCTAATTTTTCAGTTGTATTATTCATATTCGTTGTTATGCAAATTTCACTTTTCGAAGCGCAAATTTACGAAGTAACTTTTACTTAAAAAAATCTGATTTACAGTTTGCTCCGGCCGCAATCGGGCTTTCAGCGGTATTTTAACACAATTTGACAGGCATTTGACCGGATAAACGTAATTTTGAAAAAAACAGGAGCCCCTCACAGATGAATAAACAACAACAAATTGTAAAGGATTACTATTCCCGTTTCAATGAACGCGACTGGCAGGGAATGCTGAAACTGGTAGACGATCAGGTGATCCACGAACCGAACCAGGGTGAAACGCGCTTGGGAAAGGACCGGTTTCGGGAATTTCTGCAACACATGGATGAAACTTACGAAGAGCAGCTTGAAGAAATGCGATTCTACACATCCGAAGAAGAATACGTCGCAGTTACATTCACTGTGAATGGTGTTTACAAGAAATCGGAAGAAGGACTTCCTCCCGCACACGGGCAAACTTACAAACTTCCGGCAGCAGCTTTTTTAACTGTTCGGGATGGGCGCATTCAGCGCGTTGCCACCTTTTACAACCTGCCGCACTGGATTAAATTGGTAAGCGATGGAGCAGCATAAACTCGAATTGCGTTTCGTACGCCGGATCGGTAAGGAGATCGCAACGGTGACCGACGACCTTGCAGAACTGCGGATGACCGTTTTTAAAGACTTTCCGTACCTCTACGAGGGAAACAGGGAATATGAGGAGGCATACCTTGCAAAGTATGCGAATGCAGAACAGGCGATGGCTTTTTTAATCTATGAAGGAGACCGCGCTGTCGGTGGGACAACCTGTATTCCGCTTAAAAATGAAACGGAAGCCGTTCGAAAACCGTTTTTAGAGGCCGGACTAAACCCGGCGGACTTCTTCTATTTCGGTGAAAGCATTCTCCTGGAAGCCTATCGTGGAAATGGTTTCGGAAGGCGCTTTTTTACAGAACGTGAAGAACATGCACTTAAATGCGGATATCAACAGGTCTGTTTTTGTGCGGTCGACCGTCCGGAAACGCATCCCCTGAAACCGGAGAATTACCGGGATAACGAAGAGTTTTGGAGAAAGAACGGATTTGAACCCGTTCCGGCTTTACGCGCGGAAATGGCCTGGCAGGATGTCGGCGAGCCGGCGGAAACAGTGAAAAAGTTGACCTTCTGGACCAAACGACTTCCTTCATGAAAGACGCATTGATCAAACTTGCTGCTGCGCAATATCCGCTGACCTTTTTCTCAGACTGGAAGGCCTATTGTGAACATCTTGAAAGGTGGGTAAAAGAGGCGGTTGACCAAAATGCCGATATACTCTTGTTTCCCGAGTATGCTTCCATGGAAATAGTGAGTCTATTTCCGGAAAAAACGCGTGGCGATTTGCAACTGCAGATCCGGGAAATGCAAAACCTTCTGCCGCAATTCCGTGCGTTATTTGAGAATTTAGCCGCTTCGTACGACTGTTGCATCATTGCACCTGCTTTTCCGGTTTTTATCGCTGGAAAATATGTAAACAGAACCTATGTTTTTGATCCCTCCGGTGAAGCCGGATTCCAGGATAAATGGTTTATGACCCGTTTTGAAAATGAGAAATGGGGAATTTCGGAGCCTGAGCGAAAGATCCGGGTTTTTGAGTTCCGGGAATTGCAATTTGCGATCCAGACCTGCTATGACATTGAGTTTGCAGTCGGGTCGAACCAGGCCTGCCTTGCCGGTGCACAGGTCATTTTTGTTCCGAGTTGTACGGAAGGGATTCGTGGCGCAAACCGGGTACACATCGGAGCGCGCGCCCGTGCTATGGAAAATCAGTGTTACACGCTCGTTTCTCAAACAATTAAGGATGCTGAATGGTCGCCTGCCGTGGATATCAATTACGGGTTCACCGCTTTTTACGCATCACCGGATCACGGATTCCCGGAAGACGGTATTCTTGCCCGGAACGAAGCTCAAAAAGCGGGCTGGCTCGTCGTGGAGGCGGACCTGTCCCTGCTACAACATGTTCGAAACGAAGGACAGGTACTCAATTTTAAGGACCATGCGCAGGTCCGGATGCTTGCCGGGCAGGAATCCGTTTAACGGCGTAAAAAGTTTCCCTGTACTTCGCGGCCGTCCGCAAAGATCACGTGATAATAATAGCTTCCGGCAGGTAAGTCCTGTACCGGTACCCCGCTAATTTCCGATTCCAAAACAAGAACTCCGCCTTCATCGTAAAAACGAATTTTTCGTATTTCCCGATCGCTATGAAAATAGAGAACTTCGGCCGCCGGGTTTGGAAATACGGATAATTCAATAAGTGGTTCCTCTTCGATTCCGGCTGTTTCCGTGATTATTACATCGTCCAAAACAAGCATCATATCCGTACACTGATAATGCCGCACCGCGATGTAAACATGCGAGGAACCTGCAAATGCCGTGAGGGCTTCGCTGTGAACATGTAGTTCATTGTCGCTGAGTGTTTCCACAAGAAGCGGCGTGTTTGTATATAATTCCGCGATCGAGTTCGCAACAACGATGGCGTAATGTTCCAGTGAATCGGGACTCACGAACGGTTTATCATCCACTCCGCAAACCTTCCAGCTTAATACAGGTGAAATGGCGGATGAGAGGTCGATCGGCGGACTGATAAGCCAGTTATCCGGTCTGAGCGAAACGGTAGAAGACACATTCGGGTCTCCGTACGAAAATGAAAATGCACATTCACCGTCGATGGGCAAGGGATTGCCCGGTGTACCGAAAAGCAGCGAAACGTGCCAGTAAGCACCATCCTGATCGGCATCTACATTTTGCCAGGTTTCGAAATCCGCGATCGTTGTAGCCGAGAAGAGCTGACCATACGCAGTCACACAAAATATAAGCGCTCCGATTAAAAGGATCGTTTTCATAAAGTAAGTTTTTAGAAGTTTAGTTAAAGTTAGATGTTTAGAAAGTACATTTCAAGGAGATCAAAACAAAAATCACCCGGTTTGATACAGGTCCAAAGCGGACTTTTAGTGTCCGGCAATCCGTTCAAGTGCCACGCGGTCGAGCAGACCGAGTTTTCGTTGACGAACTTCGATAAGTTGTTCTTCTTTAAATTCTTTCAGCAGGCGAATAAGCGTTTCCGTGGCCGTTCCCACCAGGTTGGCGAGGTCTTCCCGGGAAAGATTGATCGGGTCTTCTCTGTAAATATCGTGAAGCAGCAAGAGTGAAAAAGCAAGCCGTTCGCGAACCGTTTTCTGAGCCATGTTGGTAATAAGCCGGACGCGTTCACCGAGTTCGCGCGAAAGCTCTTTCATAACTTCGTTTCTCAGCGTACCATTGTGTTCGAGTAATTGCTGGAAATCGTCCCGCGGTAAAAAACAGATCGCGCATTCTTCGAGCGTAGTGGCTGAAACGCCATACGGATCACCGCTGAACATTGCGCGAAAACCGATCACTTCGCCGGCGCGTGCAATGTGTATGATCTGCTCTTTTCCTTCGGCTCCGCGACTGAAAATCTTGACCTTTCCGGAATTCAGGCAGAATATACCCCTTGGAAAACTTCCCTCCAGGAAAACCGGCTGATTCTTTTTATAGTGCCTGCAATCCCGGTGAGCAGCGAGTTCGGTGAATTCACGCTCCTGTACGCTTTCAAAAAATGAAATGCTCCGGACGGCACAGGTGTCGCATTCCGGATATTTTCGGGATTTTACTGCCATGTTGATTTTGCTCAGTAAAAATAAGACTTAGCGGCCTCTTATCAAAGCTGACAAATGTCATTTTTTCAGGAGTCTTCCGATCTTAATTTTGTACGTATGACACTTGCAGGCAAACTGATCAAAAAATACGACGTACCCGGACCACGCTATACGTCTTATCCCACAGTTCCGTTTTGGAAAAATGACCCCATGCCGGAGGCCGGATGGATTGAAAGTCTTGAAACGAATAAGGTGTTTTTCGGAACTTCGGGGACAAGCCTTTACGTACACCTGCCCTATTGTGAGAGCCTGTGTACTTTCTGCGGCTGTCACAAACGGATTACGCGCAATCACGCAGTAGAAGAGCCTTACATGGATGCTGTCTTAAAAGAATGGGAACTCTATCGAGAAAAGCTGTCGGCGGCGCCTGAAATTCGCGAACTGCACCTCGGCGGCGGAACGCCAACCTTTTTCGCCCCGTCGGAATTAAAACGGCTCATCACCGGGCTTTTCGGCGGAATTCCCGATCCCGAAAAGGCAGAACTTGGGTTTGAAGGTCACCCTGCAAGTACATCGGAAGCACACCTGGAAACACTTTATACACTTGGATTTCGCAGGCTCAGCCTCGGTATCCAGGATTATAACACTGAAGTGCAGCGCGCTATTCACCGTTTTCAGACGGAGGAAGAAGTTACAAAAGTGCACGAATATGCCCGCAAAACGGGGTATACTTCCATTAGTCATGACCTCGTGTTCGGCTTGCCGAAGCAAACAAAAGATCACATGCGTTACACGATTCAAAAAACACTTGAATTATTACCGGATCGGATATCGCTGTACAGCTATGCACACGTTCCGTGGATTCCCGGAAATGGTCAGCGGGGTTTTGACGAAACCGATATTCCTTCGGGAGAAGTCAAGCGCGAACTGTACGAAATTGCCCGTGAACGCTTATTGAAAGCCGGCTATGTGGAAATCGGGATGGATCATTTTGCTTTGCCGCATGATGCACTCGCAATAGCATTTGAAACGGGTCGTCTGCATCGTAATTTTATGGGATATACCACCATGCATACCGGCCAGCTGATCGGGCTCGGCATGTCGGCAATTTCGGACAGCTGGTTTGCTTTTGCCCAAAATGAAAAGACCGTTGAAAGGTATATCGCACGTGTACAAAAGGGCGAATTACCAATTTTCAGGGGGCACCTGCTTTCGGATGAAGACCTCGAAGTGCGCTGTCACATCCTCGACCTCATGTGTCATTTTTCAACCGAACTTGAAACATTTTCACCCTTTCGTGCGGCCCATGAGGAGATATTCCGAAAATTGGATCCAATGGTGCGGGACGGGCTCGTAGAGATAGAGGATCATAAGATACGCGTCACGGAATCCGGTATTCCTTTCGTACGGAACTGTTGCATGGCCTTTGACCGGGATTTACATCGGGCGGAGGGAACACGCCTGTTTTCAAGAACCGTTTAATACATGGCAGAACATTGTTATCACTGCGGAGATGCTGTCATTGGCCGGCCGATCGTTGCCGGTGGACACGCTTTTTGTTGTAATGGATGCAAAACGGTTTATAAGCTTCTGAGTGAACATGCACTGACTGATTTTTATAAGCTGGAAGAAAAAGCCGGTAACCGGCCTTCCGGATCAGCGGCACATAAATATACGTTTCTGGATGTGGATCACCTGCGTGCGCGCTATATTGCTTACGAAGATGAACAGGTGGCGCGCGTAACCCTGTTTTTGCCACAGATCCATTGCTCTTCATGTATTTATTTATTGGAAAACATCAGCCGCATTGAGCCGGCTATCCGCAGTTGCCAGGTTAATTTTGTCCGGCGTGAAGCACATCTCGTTTTTGATCCGAAAAAGCTGAAGCTATCGGCACTCGCTACCTTACTTGATAATATCGGTTACGCACCTAATTTCGGAAAGCGTACGAATGACCGCCTGAAAACGGAAAAGAGATTCCTGTACCGGATTGGCGTGGCGGGCTTCGCTTTTGGAAGCGTAATGCTTTGGAGTTTCCCGGAATACCTGGGCATCGGCAGGGACAACCCGGAATTTCGAAACTTTACATCCTGGCTTTCACTTTTAGTCTCTGTGCCGGTGATCTTTTTTTCAGCCTCTGCTTACTTCATTTCGGCCTGGAAGGCACTGCGCTTTAAAAGCCTGAACCTGGACGTTCCCATTGCGATCGGTATTCTGGCTCTTTACCTGCGTAGCGTGACGAGCATTTTACAGGGAGACGGCCCGGGTTACATGGATTCCTTTACGGGCTTTGTGTTCTTTCTTCTCATTGGCAAGTGGTTCCAGGATAAAACCTATCGTAGTCTTTCTTTCGAACGCGACTATACAGCGTATTTTCCCGTTGCCGTAACCAGGCTAAGTGCGGGTGTCGAAGAGATTATAGAAATTGAAAAACTGGAGGTTAATGATCACATCCTGATCCGGAATGAAGAGGTAATTCCCTGTGACAGCCAGCTTTTTTCGGACAGCGCAACGATTGATTACAGTTTTGTGACCGGTGAATCCAACCCGGTGACGCGCAAAAAGGGCGACTTTATTTACGCCGGTGGTAAACTCATCGGTTCCCCCGTTGTGTTGAGCGTACAGAAAGAAAGCAGCAGAAGTCACCTTACAAGTCTTTGGAACGAAGCGGGGACGAAAAAAATGATAAAAAAGAAAGGCGCAACTGACAGACTTTCCGTGTATTTCCTCGCCGGATTGTTACTTGTTGCTGCGCTAACGGGTATTTACTGGTACCTTGTCAATCCACAGAACATGGTTCCGGCGGTTGTTTCCGTGCTCATCGTTGCCTGTCCGTGCGCACTTGCGCTATCCGGGCCGTTTGTTTATGGAAATACCATGCGTCTGCTCGGCCGAAAAGGTCTCTACCTGAAAAATACCGAAGTGATCGCTTCTATGCATGAGATCAGCGACATCGTTTTTGACAAAACCGGCACACTCACAGAATCCGAACAGTTGCATCCGGTGTACGAAGGCCCGGAACTATCAATGGAGGAAAAACAGGCTGTTTACAGTCTTGCCTCGGCCTCCACACACCCGCTTTCGCGGGCAATTGCCCGTTATTTTTCAGAAAACGGGTTTTCAGCGGCTCCTGTCAGCGAATACCGCGAAATACCATCGATGGGCATTTCGGGAATCGTTGGAGGAAAGTCGCTTAAAATCGGGAATGCCGATTTCACGGGTACATCAGGCCGACAGGACTCCGGTACCACGGTGTTTTTCGATGTGGACGGGCGGAAGGGATCGTTTCGTTTTCAGTCCGAACTGCGCCCGGGCATCGGAGAATTGTTGTCGAAGCTGGGTGCTGCGTACCGGCTCCATTTGCTTTCCGGGGATCATCAAAGAGATCAACGGCTCACCGGTACTTTCCCTCCGGGAAGTGCGCTTTATTTCGGACAAACACCGCTTGAAAAACGCGCGTATGTACGCAGTTTACAGCAAGAGGGGCGCGTGGTGCTGATGATCGGTGACGGCCTGAACGACTCCGGAGCGCTCACTTCCGCCGATGTGGGAATAGCGCTGTCGGAAGACATGTTTCGGTTCACTCCCTCCTCCGACGCGATCCTGGAAGCGTCACAACTTACAAGATTATCCGAATTTCTCGATATTACCCGCTTCGCAAGGGTTGCTTTGATCACCTGTTATACATTCAGCATTTTGTATAATCTGCTCGGCCTTGCATTCGCCGTGTCCGCGCAACTCACTCCACTTTTTGCAGCCATCCTGATGCCGCTCAGTTCCATGACCATCGTGATGCTGAGTACCGTGCTTGTTCTTTGGCATGGCCGCGGATTCTCCAAAATTTCAAAAAGCTGATAAAAGTCAGTTTTTAAGCTAACCGGAGTCATTTCGACTCCATGACAATCTCATGACATTTGCAGCATGGGAATGATTTATATAATGCTCATCGTTAGCCTGCTGATCGCTTTGTTTTTTCTCTTTTCTTTTTTCTGGGCAACGGGAAACGGGCAGTTCGAAGATGACTACTCACCTTCGGTTCGCATCCTTTTCGAAGACGAAAACAATCAAAAATCTAATACATACACGGATGGAAATACAGAAGTTTAATTACGACAACAAGATCGTAAAGTACTTTGCTTATGCAACCATTATCTGGGGAATCACCGGGATGCTGGTTGGACTTATTGCCGCGCTTCAGCTGGCTTTTCCCGAATTTTTCAACGATTACCTCGGCTTTAGCTTTATTTCCTTCGGCCGTATTCGTCCGCTTCACACGAATGCGGTGATCTTCGCATTTGTCGGGAACGGGATCTTTACAGGTGTTTACTATTCGCTGCAGCGGCTGCTAAAAACGCGCATGTGGAGCGATAAACTCAGCTACATTAATTTCTGGGGCTGGCAATTCATTATCGTATGTGCAGTAGCCACTCTGCCGCTCGGAATCACGTCATCCAAGGAGTACGCAGAACTCGAGTGGTGGATCGATATCCTGATCGCAGGCATCTGGGTAGTTTGGGGCTGGAACATGTTCGCAACTATTCTGCACCGCCGTGTAAAACACCTGTACGTTGCTATCTGGTTCTACATCGCGACCTTCGTGACCGTTGCCATATTGCACATCTTCAATTCCTTTGAATTACCCGTTTCCTTTCTGAAAAGCTACTCCTGGTACGCGGGAGTTCAGGACGCCCTTGTTCAATGGTGGTACGGACACAACGCCGTAGCGTTCTTCCTTACTACTCCTTACCTGGGACTGATGTATTATTTCGTGCCGAAAGCAGCGCAGCGCCCGGTTTACTCTTACCGACTTTCCATCATTCACTTCTGGGCGCTCATCTTTATCTATATCTGGGCGGGGCCGCACCACTTACTTTATACCTCACTTCCGGACTGGGCACAAAGTCTCGGGGTCGTGTTTTCAATCATGCTCATCGCTCCTTCCTGGGGTGGAATGCTGAACGGTCTGCTCACCCTGCGGGGTGCCTGGGATCGCGTGCGCGACGATGTAACTCTGAAGTTTATGGTTGTGGCACTTACCTGTTACGGAATGGCCACTTTCGAAGGACCGATGCTATCGCTGAAAAATGTGAACATGATCTCGCACTTTACCGACTGGACCATTGCACACGTGCACGTCGGCGGACTGGGCTGGAACGGAATGCTGACTTTCGGAATGCTTTACTGGCTTTTCCCGAAACTTTTCCGGACACAACTCTATTCTAAGAAAATGGCCAACCAGCATTTCTGGATCGCCACGCTGGGAATCATTCTTTATGCCATTCCGATGTATATCGCCGGGTTCATGCAGGGCCTGATGTGGCAGGATTTTAACCCGGACGGAACACTGGTAAATGCAGACTTCCTGAAAACCGTAACGGCGCTGAAACCTTTCTACGTGCTGCGTTCTCTCGGTGGCCTGCTCTTTATTACCGGAACGGTAATGATGTTCTATAACCTGCTCAAAACAGCGCGTGCCGGTAGCTTCCTGGCCAACGAACCGGCAGAGGCTCCGGTATTGAACGAAGCAATCGTGAAACATAAGGGTGAGTACTGGCATCGCGCGATCGAACGACGTCCGGTCCGTTTTATGATCCTCAGTATTATCGTCGTTGCAATCGGCGGACTGGTAGAGATCGTGCCGACACTGATCGTCAAAAGCAATGTACCGACCATCGCCAGCGTGAAACCGTATACGCCGCTCGAACTGGAAGGACGCGATCTGTATGTGCGCGAAGGCTGTTACAACTGCCATTCACAGATGGTGCGTCCCCTGCGCTTCGAAACCGCGCGTTACGGCGAATATTCCAAATCCGGTGAATTTGTCTACGATCACCCTTTCCAATGGGGATCAAAACGCACCGGTCCGGACCTCGCCCGCGAAGGCGGACTGCGTAGTAACTACTGGCATTATCAGCACATGACGCGTCCGAAAGATGTTTCACCCGGATCCATTATGCCGGCCTATACCTGGCTAAAAGAAGATGACCTCGACCGGACGCTGCTTGCGAAAAAGATCCGGGCCATGCAAAAACTCGGTGTTCCTTACCCGAATGGTTACGACAAACAGGCGGAAGCGGACCTTGAAGTACAGGCACGGGAAATCGCCGCGGATATTTTCGACAACCTGCCCGAAGAAATGCGCCAACAAATGGATCGAAAGGCGGAGATCGCCAGGTTGAAGCGAAAGGAAGTGGTGGCACTCATCGCTTACCTGCAACGCCTTGGTACGGATATCAAAGCCAAACAACAAACAGTCAGTACAAACCCCGAAAAACAGTAAGCCATGTTGCGATTTATCAAACATAACCTGACAGGTATCCATGGAGTGGAGATCTTCCCGATGCTGTCTTTACTCATATTCGTTCTGTTCTTCATCATTGTGCTTATGCGCGTCATTCGGATGAATAGATCAGAAGTGAACGAACTAAGTGCTATTCCCCTGCAGGACGAAAGCCTGAACGAAGCGATTCTTACACCAGAAAACAAAAAAGCATGAAAAAGTACGGAATTCTTACACTGCTCGCTTTTCTGTTCATAAAGCCACTTTGGGCGCAGGACGGAGAAAAGCTTTTCCAGGCAAAGTGCAATACCTGTCACATGGTCGACAAAAACTCGACAGGACCACTGCTAAAGGGTGTAAAACAAAAATGGGAAGATGCCGGAGAAGGTGAACTGCTTTACGACTGGGTTCATAATTCCAAAACGCTGATCCTTTCCGGGAAAAGTAAAATGGCTGCCGCGATCCGGGATTACAGTCCTACGGAAATGCCGGCACAGAATGTGTCCAATGAAGAGATCGATGCGATCCTGTCCTATATTGACAGTTATGCTCCTGAAACTGGTCCGCCGCCTGGCGAAGTGATCGTTGATCCGGTGCTATCGAAACCGGATTATGAGCAAAACCTGAACCTGTTCTATGCCTTACTGGTTGCCACGGTTGTACTGCTGTTCGCAATTATCCTGATCTCCAGATCCATTACCACGTTGGTGCGGTCTGATTATTTTCGGGAGAAGCTGGAAGAACAAAGTAAAGACCGTCTGGGCTTAAAAGCGATCATCACGATCATTACCCTTGGGAGTTTACTGTTCGCTAATCCCGCCCGTGCTTTAACCTTCGTACGTGCCGGTGAAACCAGTGAAAAAACGCCCTGGCTACTCGTTGAAGCAGTGGATATTTACGTCCTCATCCTGGTGAACATGATTTTGCTCGGAGTTCTGGTGTACCTGCGCCGTTTATTCAACGGGTTTATGCGCATGGCAGTTCCTCCGAAAGAAAAACCGGTTGAGAAACCGGCCGGTGAAACTTTCCGCAAGATCGGCGCCATTTTGACGGACGTTGTGCCGGTGGAAGAAGAAGAAAAGATCCTGATGGATCACGAATACGACGGAATTCATGAACTGGATAATAACTTGCCGCCCTGGTGGGTATGGGGATTCTATATTTCCATTGCATTTGCGGTCGTATATCTCTTTAATTATCACGTATTGAAAACATCGGACCTGCAACTGGAGGCTTACAACCGGGATATGAAGCAGGCACAGCATGACATCGATGCGTATCTCGCGGAAATGGCCATGAACGTGGATGAAACAAACGCCACGGTATTAACGGAGGGTTCCGACATCAGTGCCGGCAAAAGCCTTTTCCAAAATAACTGCATTGCCTGTCACAATCCGAATGGGGAGGGAAATATCGGGCCGAACCTGACAGACGATTACTGGATTTACGGACCGGACGTCAAAGATCTGTTCAAAACGATTAAAAAAGGAACGTCAAACGGAATGCCCGAACACGCATCCAAACTAAATCCGGTTCAGATCCAGCAGGTGGCCTCTTTTGTGCTCTCATTGCCTTTCAAAGAAGGAAAGGAGCCGCAGGGTACCCGTTATGAAGAAAATAGGAATACAGTCGATTAAGCCAATATCGAAAACATGGAAAGCGAGCAGGAATTCAGAGATCACATTGCCACGGTGAATGAAAAAGGCAAACGCATCTGGGTTTTTCCGAAAAAACCGTCAGGCAGGTATTACACACGCAGAAAATGGCTGAGTTATTTTCTGCTCGCTTTCTTGTTTGCCGCACCGCACATTCGTATTGGCGGCGAGCCCATGCTCCTGTTCAATGTACTGCAACGCAAGTTCGTACTCTTCGGGAAAGTGTTCTGGCCGCAGGATATGTACCTGTTTGCGCTCACCCTGATCGTCGGAATTGTGTTTGTTATCCTTTTTACAATCATATACGGACGCCTTTTCTGTGGCTGGGTGTGCCCGCAAACGATCTTTATGGAAATGGTTTTCCGCCGTATCGAATACTGGATAGACGGAGATCGCGCTTACCAGCAAAAACTCGCAGCAATGCCCTGGACGCGCGAAAAAATCCTCAAGCGCGTTGCCAAACATACCCTTTTCTGGCTCCTTTCTTTCCTGATTGCAAATACCTTCCTGGCGTATATTGTCGGCGCCGACGAACTCTGGAAGATCCAAACGGACCCGGTTGGGGCGCACCTCGGAGGATTCGTTGCAATCATCGTATTCACAAGCATTTTTTACTTTGTATTCGCATTCATGCGCGAGCAGGTCTGCACGACGATCTGTCCTTACGGACGCCTGCAGGGTGTGCTGCTCGATGCCAATTCAATGGTGATTGCATACGATCACAAGCGGGGTGAAAAGCGCGGCAAATTCCGAAAAAATGAAGACCGTGCCGCTGTCGGAAAAGGCGATTGCATCGACTGCCTGCAATGTGTGCACGTGTGCCCGACCGGAATCGATATTCGCAATGGCACGCAACTCGAATGTGTAAACTGCACGGCTTGCATCGATGCCTGCGACCACATGATGGATGGTGTAGGGCTTGAGCGCGGACTCATCCGTTTTGTTTCGGAAAACGGTATTCAAAAACGCACGCCCTTCGAGTGGACGCGTCGCGTAAAAGCTTATACGGTCTTATTAGTTGCTATGCTGGGTGTACTCGTAACACTGCTTGTAACCCGCAGGGACTTTGAGACCACAATCATCAGGCAGCGCGGAACAACCTACCAGATCACCGGGAAGGGAATGGTCAGCAACATATTTGAGATCGACCTGACCAATAAAACACGGAAAGCGCACATCGTTGACCTGGTTCTTGAAGACGAGTTAGGTACGATCCGTACCGTTACCGATACGCTGAAGTTGCCGGCGGAAGGAATTCTGAAAGAACGTTTCATCGTGGAATTACCGATGGGTGCGATCACCGATGGAAAACGCGTACTCACATTGCGGGTAATGAGTAACGGAAAAGAAATTCAACGGGTCCGGACTAAATTCATCGGGCCATCACTTTAAAAGAATAGCATGAACTGGGGAAAAGGAATAGTGATCGGAATGGGGCTCTTTATGGCCTTCATCGTGATTTTAGTGGTCCGCCTGCTGCAACAGGATGTGGACCTCGAACGGGAAGATTATTACCAGCGCGAGATTGGCTATCAATCGGATAAGGAAGCGCTGGAGAATGCCGCGGAACTTGATTTTCCGGTCCGGATCGAAAAACAGGCCGGACAATTGCTCATCGACCTGGGACAAGAGAAGATTGAACAGGTTTCGGTGGAGTTCAGGCGTCCGAACGACAGTCACGGAGACCTGTTTTTCCGGATGGATACACTGCGCGAACTGGTGATCCCGCTTGCGAAATTTCAAAAAGGAGTTTACAATGTCGGGATAACCTATGTATATGCGGGTAAAAAGTGCCTGCAACAATCACAGATCTATATTTGATGTCATCCTTGTTGTCCACATCTTTTTTACTGGGAATCGGTTCGATGTTTCACTGTGTCGGTATGTGCGGACCGTTGGCCATGACGATTCCCTTCGGAAAACGCTCGTTCTTTCACCTGTTGAGCGGACTGATACTCTATAATACAGGAAGAATCCTGGTTTATACAGCGTTGGGCCTGATCGTGGGCAGTGCCGGACTTTCGCTCGGTTTGTTCGGATTTTTTCAATGGATCAGTATCCTTGCCGGAGTTTTGATGATCCTGTTTGCATGGCGAAAATGGCTTTCGGGAAGTTTTGTGGGAAAACTGCCCGTGCAGGGAGTTTACCGACTCGTCAGCCGCCTGATGAAAAGTGCAAAGACCTATCCGCGCGTTTTGCGCATTTTTTTAATGGGAGTGATCAATGGATTACTTCCCTGTGGAATGGTTTACCTGGCCCTGTTGAATGCTTTTTCGGGCGGAACGGCTGTTTCGGGTGCATTTTCCATGTTGTTCTTCGGACTGGGAACACTTCCGGTAATGTTCTTCCTTGGCTGGTCAGCAAACCGTTTATCAACCGGAATACGTCGGTTATTCGGGAAAATGCTTCCTTATGCATTGACAATCATTGGTTTACTGGTAATCCTGCGCGGATTGAATCTGGGCATTCCCTATGTGAGCCCCGCTGTAAAGCAATCTGACACTCAAACACTGGAGAACAAAACCGATTTCGAATTCGAATACTGTCATTTACCTGCAAACTACAAGTAAAATGGATCAGGCCGGTGTATTTCGCATACGCCGGCGATTCATTTACAAGCGTTCGCGTATCAGGCTCTCGAGCCCTTGAATGAACAAAGGATGATCGTTACAACTCGGTACGAGTTGAACTTTTTCACCGCCGTGTTCCTCGAAAATTTCCTGGTATTCGTCCCCGATCTCGATGATCGTTTCCAGGCAGTCGGCCACAAATGCCGGGCTGAATGCAAGGATCTTTTTCTTACCTTCCTTCGCAAGTTGCGCTACTACTTCGTCGGAAAAGGGCGTGAGCCATTCTTTATCGAGGCGCGACTGGAAACAAACGGTGTAATCTTCTTCGCGGATGCCGAGTTTCGACGCCAGCAGGCGCGTGGTGGCATAACTGGTTGCTTTGTAACAAAACTTGTTGGAATCGTTGATCTCGGTTTCACAGGGATGATCTTCGCAGAGGTCGTTCCCTTCATATACTTTGTCCACCTGTCGTCTGGGGAGGCCGTGATAAGAAAACAGGATATGGTCGTAATCGGAAAGTTCGAATTGACGGGCATTGTCGATCAGCGAATCGATGTAGCCTTCATTATCCCAGAACTGGCTCACCACGCTAATTTCGGGAATAACCCACCACTTTCGGATGATCTTCAGCGCCTTTTCAATGGCCGATCCGCTGGAAGCACTGGCGTACTGTGGAAAAAGCGGAATAATCACGAGTTTGTCGTAACCGGCCTTTTGCATTCTTCCCAGTACACTTTCCATCGACGGATTTTGATAGCGCATCGCGAATTCCACAGTTACATTATCTGCGGCCAGCAGTTCCTGCAGTTTATCCCGAACCGTTTGAGTATAGGTGAGCAGGGGAGACGTGCCGTTTCCATGTTTCCACAACTTTTGATAGATTTTGGAAGATTTGGAAGTCCGGAAGGGAACGATAATACCGTTTACAAGCAGTTTGCGCCCGAGCCACGGGATGTCGATCACGCGCGGATCGTTCAGAAATTCACTCAGGTATGTGCGCACGTCCTTTTTCGAAGGGCTGTCCGGTGTACCGAGTTGGATCAATAGAACTCCGGTTTTTTGTTTCATTTCGTTTAGAACAGTTTTTTACGCCAGTCAGCGCTTTCTTCTTCACTTATCAGTCCGAGTTTACGCAGGTAACTCACCGTTTTTTCAAAGGCCAGCGGGTATTCGATTCCCTTGTAGTTCCACTCCGTTTCGATCAGCCAGTTGGAAACCTGTCCACTGCGTAAGTTATAGCGCCAGGCAATGATTTCGGCAATCTCCGGGGTTTCTTTCATTTGCAGTGCGCGCTCACCCACAATCTGGCACATCTGCTGCAACAATTCGGGATATTTGTCCAGGATCTCCTGGCGAACGGCGATCACGAAACAGGGCCACGGGGTGATTACCTCGTCGATGTAGCGGCATTTTTTTTGTTCCGTAAACGGAAAGGTCGTGTATTTTTCCCACAAAAAAGCCTGGGCCTGGTCGTTTTCAAGTGCCCAAAGCCCGCCGTATACATCACCGATCACGTTGAACTTCAGTTTGCCGGTATCCCAGCCTTCCTGGTCCGCCTTGACGTAAGACATCAGGTGTGAACCCGAACCTTCGCGTGAAATGGCAAATGTCTGGTTTTCCAGTTGAGAAACCTGGTGAATATCCGAATGGTAGGGAACGTGAATTCCCCAGCGGAGCGGGCTCGTTACATAAACATGAATGATCTTTGCATCGAGTCCCTGCAGAATGGCCCGCGTGATTCCTTCGGTGAGCAAAACGGCTATATCGAGCGAACCGGTGTCCAGCCCGCGGATCATTTGTCCCGTTCCGCCGGTCATATCGCTCCAGTGCAGGTCGAGACCGATCTTTGAGAATAGACCATCTTCGATGGCAAGTCTCCAGGGCAGGTTAAAATGCTCCGGAACGCCGCCTATTTTAAGTCCAACATTATTCATTGCGTTCATTTTGTTCGGAAAACTGCATTTCGAAAAGTCGCCGGTAATACCCGTCTTCCAGTGCAAGGAGTTCCTGGTGTGTTCCGGTTTCCATAATCTCGCCGCTTTCCATCACCACGATCTTATCAGCTTTCTGAATGGTTGAAAGTCGGTGCGCGATCACGATGGAGGTACGACCAACGGTCAGTTTATCCGTTGCTTTCTGAATGAGTTCTTCCGATTCGGTGTCAATACTTGAGGTGGCTTCATCCAGGATCAGGATCTTGGGATCGTAAACGTAAGCCCGAATAAAGGAAAGCAGCTGTCGCTGGCCCACCGATAGCACGCCGCCGCGTTCTCCCACGTGATAATCGTAGTCGCCCGGCAGACGCATAATGAATTCATGGGCACCAACGGCCTTTGCGGCTTCGATGACCTGTTCGCGGCTGATCTCCGGATCGTTCAGTGTAATGTTATTGAGAATGGTATCCGAAAACAGGAAGACATCCTGCAAAACAATAGCGATGTTACTTCGCAGATACGCCAGTTGCAGGTCGCGGATATCCGTGTCACCGATGCAAATGCTACCCTGCTGATATTCGTAAAACCGGCCGATGAGGTTTACAATCGAGGATTTTCCGGCGCCCGTTGCTCCTACAAAGGCTACCGTCTTACCGGCTTCGATCCGCAGGTTGATGTTCTTCAGAACCCATTCTTCATTGTTGTAAGCGAAATAAACATTCTTAAACTCGATATCACGCTTAAAATCGCAAGTGGTAACGGCACCTTCGTCCTGGATGTGATCGGAAACGTCAAGTGTTTCGAAAACGCGTTCGGCACGGACGGTTCCCCGTTGCAGGATGTTGAACTTATCAGCCATTTGTCGGATCGGGCGGAAAAGCATGTAGATCCAGAGCGTGAATCCCATGATCTCTCCGAACATCAGGCGAATGTCCTGGTCGGAGCGACCTTCCACGCGCACCAGCACGTAAACCAGCAAGAGTGCTACGGACAGCGAACTCAGTAGTTCGACTACCGGGAAAAAGATCGAGTTGGCCCACACGGCGTTGATATGCGCCTGGCGGTGACCTTTGTTGATCTCGCGAAACTGTTCATATTCCTGTTCCTGCCGGTTGAAAAGTTGCACGATGTTCATCCCGACGAGGCGTTCCTGTACGAAAGTATTCAATTTGTTCACCTGCAATCGTTCGAGCTGGAAAGACTTTTGCATGGCACGTGCGAAAATGCGGGTTGCCACGAGCAGGATCGGGACCGAGATCAGGCACATGAGCGCCAGTTTCCAGTTTACAATGAACATGCCGGCAAGGATGGCAAGGAGCATGAGCATATCGCCCATCATGGCAAATAAGCCTGCGGAAAATACTTCGGAGATCGCTTCGAGGTCTGAAACCACGCGTGTAACGAGCGACCCGATGGATGTCTTGTCAAAATAACGCATCCGGAAACTCAAAATATGCGCGAAAAGCTTTTGGCGAATATCCTTAATAATGTCCTGCGCCAGTAAGTTTGAATAATACGCGGAAATAAACTGGAAAACACCCTCCAGGAGCAATAGCCCGATCAGCAGGAGCGACCACATAAATAGCATGTGTCCGTCCGGGCTCTGCATCACGTACCTGTCGATCATGATTTTGATGAGAAAAGGACGCGCCGGTCCGATGAAAGCGAGCAGGATCGTTGTCAGCAGAGCGATGGTGAAAACCAGCCTGTAAGGCTTCGTATAGGATACGAGTCTCCGGAAGATTTTCGTGTTCATTTTCGGTTTTTCCGCCATGGCTGCAAATTTACGTTAATTTTAAAGTTTCGGCTCGATTTTGCAGGATCCAAATCCTGTTTTTTTTTGAATTCTTAACCTGCTCTTTCGCCGCACGATCACAAAATTTCACGTAATTTTATGCGAAATAAAACAGGTATGGTCCACAACATTTCAGCCCAGAATTCTATTTTCAACACGTACCTTGCTGAACTAAGGGATGTTAATGTTCAGAAAGACCCCATGCGCTTTCGCAGGAACCTGGAACGAATTGCCGAAATAATTGGGTACGAACTCTCTAAAAAACTCGAGTATGTTCAGGCAGAAGTCACCACGCCGCTCGGAACGGCGCAAACGAGTCTTCTGAAATCGCAACCCGTCCTGGCGACCATCCTTCGGGCGGGGCTCGCTATGCACCAGGGTCTGCTCAATTACTTCGACCAGGCCGAAAGTGCTTTCGTTTCGGCATATCGCAAGCATACCACGGAAGAAGTTTTTGATATTCACGTGGAATACATCGCAGCACCCGAACTCGATCATAAAACACTCATCATCAGTGATCCGATGCTTGCAACGGGCAGTTCCATGCTGACTGTTTACAAGGCTTTGCTCAAGCACGGCAAACCGGCGCGTGTGATCATCGTATCGGCAATTGCGGCACCGGAGGCCATCGAATTTCTCAAAAAGCATCTTCCCGTGAGCACGGAGATCTGGGTAGGAGCGGTAGACGATGAACTTACGGCACAATCCTACATTGTTCCGGGACTCGGCGATGCCGGTGACCTGGCTTATGGCATAAAAATCTGATGAACTGAACGTATGGTCTGGGCAAAAATTACATCGTTATTCTTTCTGGCAACTTTTAAGTTCCTGTTTGCGCCTTACGTGGGTATGAAGATGGATCTGAATTATGTGGAAACCTTCTTTATCTGCATTTCGGGTGCTACCCTAAGTTCGGCAGTATTTTACTTTAGTTCCGAATACTTCATGAAGCGTGCGCGGATCAAACGTCGTGAAAAACGGGAGAACGCCCTGCGGATGGGAATGGAATTCAAGGAGCCGAAGAAATTTACCCGCGTCAACAAGGCGATCATCTGGCTGAAACGCAAACTGGGTATTTATGGAATTTGCTTTTACGTTCCGCTTTTCCTGTCCATTCCGATCGGGAGTATTATTGTCGCGAAGTTTTACGGCAGACTCAAAAAGACTTTTCCGCTGATTTTACTCGGTATTTGCCTGAATGGCTTTATTCTCACAGCCTTGTCGTACCTGTTTTTATAGACTAAAAACATGGAAAAACACCTCTTTTTTGACCTCGACCGAACCCTTTGGGATTTTGAACGGAATTCCAAAACAGCCCTGCGACAGATCTTTAACGAAAGCGGACTGCATTCGAAAATTAAGAATTTCTACGATTTTCTGAATACCTACAAGCGCATCAACCACGAACTTTGGGTGGATTACGCCAAAGGAAAAGTGGAGAAGTCCGTGTTGCGCATAGCGCGGTTTGAACGTACGCTCGATGCATTTAAAATCCAAGATGCGGAACTCGCTGCTCACATGGACGGTGAATACCTGCGGATCTCTCCTATGCAGAAAAACCTTTTCCCTGGTACGATCGAAACGCTGGAAGAACTGAAACGGAATAATTACCGCATGCATATCATTACCAATGGTTTTCGGGAAGTACAACACATAAAACTCGAGAACTGCGGACTGAGTGCATTTTTTGACGTGGTCGTATGCTCCGAAGAAGTGGGGAAGAACAAACCCGACCCGGCGATCTTCCACCATAGTCTGGAAAAGGCGGGTGCAAAACTGGACCATTCGGTCATGATCGGCGATGACCTGACTGCCGATATTGGCGGATCTTCGAAAATAGGGATGAAAAACGTGCTGTTCGACCCAGAAGAGCACTTTCGGAATTATTCCGGGGATTACCGAATTCGGAGGCTGGATGAACTTCCGGCCCTGCTTCCCTGGGTTTTTAGACAGAATTAAAGCCTGTACAATTTCAGCTTTTGGGGCTTATCGCTTTCACGCAGGTAGATCAGGATTTTCATTTTACGTTTGTTGAAAAAACAGAACTTGTAACGAATCCGTTCCGGCATTTCATTTTCAATGTTGATGAAGTCAAGTTTACGGCCGTTCGCCACGAAGCGGTAAACCGTATTTGTATTGAGGGAATCCTGTTGCGGCGTTTCGAGTTTAAGACTCAGGTTTTTGTTAACATTCACAACAGTGATTGTTTCCACGAGGATGCTGTCGCCAACCGTATTGGTACGGTAACCTTTTCCCGTTAAGGTATTACCGTTCATCTGCCAGATCGCGTATCCGGTTCCTTCTTTGTATTTCCAGGTTCCGGGCAGGTGACGCGCTTTCCCGCCGATCTGGGCATTTCCGGCCAGCGAGATCAGCAAGGTTAAAAACAGGATGAATTTAGCGGATGCCATAAAATGTAAGATTCGTAAGTTCAAGTTTATTTTTTCCGACGTTGTAAATATATCCATGGATAACATCATCCGGACGGATTTGTTCGGGCAGGCGGAAGGGCACGTAGAACTTCTCAGGTTGGTCTTCCCGGCTTAGTCGGGCGCAGTCGAGGGCCTCGTAAAGAACAGGCTCCTCATTTTCATTCTGAAGCAGTGATCCGTTTCGCTCGGCAGTCACCACAATGAAGCAATCTTCGTTTCCGTGACGCACCCCCTCGTATTCGGCCACAAAATAACGATAGGCAGCGTGTTGGAGAAATTCATTCGCATCCAGGCGGAAATCCGCACAGAACTCCGCGCTGTCATTCACGGGGAAAGATGGTTTAATCGTTAAAGAAACGGCTAGTTCGGGAGCTTTGTCTTCCCCTTTGGCATACAAAAAATACGCACCGTTCGGGTACAGTTCTTCCTCGATCAGCACCGGGTATTTTCGCCGTATGACTTCGCAATACGCCAGCCGGTGAAAGTTGTTTGTCCAGCAATACGTGAAAAAGGCTTTGTCGGAGCGCTGCACGCGTTCATGCAGGCGAAACACCGTTTCCGGATTCGTCCAGTCGGTGATCGGTTCCTGGCGATCGCGCTTCAGGTAATAGTTGAGGTAAGCGACATCACACGTATTGATCGCATAGTCGATGGAATTGTTTCCGTTGATCGCTTCCTCGGTTTCAATGTCGGCCGCGATCTGTTTAAACACACCGTTGGGAGTCGGTTCGAGAAAACCTGCGAAAAAAACGGTGTGGATCGTAAAAACGATGGCAGGCACGAGAATTGCTTCAATGCGTAACTGCCTGCTCGCTCCGCCTGCAAAAATTCCTGCCAGGAAAAGCGGAAGGGTGAAAATCATGACCGTTTCGCGCAAAATAGGTGTGTACAGCACTGAAACGAGGTGGGCGAGGAGGTAAACGGCTACAAACCAACTGAGGGTCCACCAGCGGAAAAATCGCGCATGACCGGCGCGGCGTAAAAGTCCGTATAATAAATAAGCGAGTCCGAAGACAAGTAAAATCCACGAGTTGTTGAAAAGTTCGCGAAAAAAAACAAAAAGCCACGAAGGAGCGGGAGCCGCAAGCCACCCGAGTCCGCCCTGTGAGAGGTGAACCAACGTTACCGGAATATGCGGGATGAACAGCAGTACGGAGGCAATTCCGCAAAGAATAACGGCCATCCGTCGTCGGATAAAGAAAAGTGAAACAAGCCCGAGGATTCCCACTGCGAGGAATGCGAAATAATGGGAGTACATGGCGCCTGCAAGTCCGCAGACCAGTACCAGGTACCAGTAAAACGGAAGTTTTTCGCGGTCGCGGATATGTACCAGTGCCCAAAAGGCCAGCAGCAGGAAAAAAAGTCCGGAATTGTACGGCCTTGCATAAGTGGTATTAATGATGAAATAATCGAGCGTGCAAAAGAACGAAAGGACGAACAGCCCGGCATTCCGCGAATGTACGAAGCGACAGATCCGGTAGATCAGGATGCAGTTCAGGACAAAGAAAAGCAGGGAAGTGGCACGGATCGACCATTCGCTTTCGCCGAAAATGCGAACCCAACCCCACAAAAAAGCCTGGTAAAAAGCCGGGTGCATATCCCCGTATTTCACCCCGGTATTCCAGAAGTCGAGCCAGCTTACGGGACGCGTGCGCCACCAGGCACTGAGTTCGTCGTTTGAAAGACTTTGGAACTCGATAAACAGCAGACGCAGTATCAATCCGAGACCGAGCAGGATCAAAAACCAGGCATGTGCCCGGAAAAATGTCCGCACCTTAGCCATACAGTTCCTGTCGTGTTTTTTCATACAGGATCATACCTGTTGCAACTCCCACGTTCAGCGAAGCGATCTCACCACGCAGCGGAATGCGTCCGGAAATGTCGCACATGTTCAGCAGGTCATTCGTAATTCCGTCTTCTTCCGAACCCATGATGATGGCTACCGAACCGCGCAGGTTCACTTCATAAAGCGGTACACTGGATTTTTCGGTGCAGGCCACGAGTCGCAAACCGCTTTGTTGCAGGTAGAACAGCGAGTTCTTCAGGTTATCGGTTTTGCAAACGGGAATCCGGTTCAGTGCACCGGCAGAAGTTTTTACTGCGTCGGCTGTTACGAGTGCAGAACCTTTGGACGGGATCAGGATCGCATCCACACCCTGGCATTCGGCAGTACGCGCGATCGCACCGAAATTGCGCACGTCCGTGATGCGGTCCAGCACCAGGATATTCGGTTTTTTACCCGCTTCGAGCATCGCGTCTACAAATCCTTCCACTTCATGATATTCCACCGGGGAAACGTAGGCGATCACTCCCTGGTGATTTTTTTCGGTCACGCGATCCAGTTTCTGAACCGGTACGTATTGTAACTGGAATTGCTTGCCTGTTAGTGCTTCGCGCAATTCCTGGAACAAGTCCTTCTGGATTCCTTTGGCGATAAGGATGCGATTGATCTCGCGTTCGGCCTGGATGGCCTCAATGACTGCACGAACTCCGAAAATGATGTTCTCATCTTCTTTTCGTGGGTGTTTTTTGAATGATTCGCGCTGCATGTTATTAATAATTTAGATCGTAAGTGACTTTGACGTCTTTGCTTAGAGAATGCTGTACCGGGCATGCCTTGCCCGCACGAACTACCTTTTCGAAAGTAGCTTCGTCCCAGCCATTTGCCGAAAAGTCCATTTTGAGAATGATCTCCCCGATCCGACGCGGGTTGGATTCCATGATCTTCGTAACATCCACCTCCGCTCCTTTGAAGGGAATCCCGTGATTGTCGCAGTAGATTCCCATGATCGTCAGCATGCAGGAAGCGAGTGCCGAAGCCACGAGATCGGTCGGTGAAAAGAGTTCGCCCCGTCCGTTGTTATCAACCGGTGCGTCGGTCTCAATGACCGAACCCGAACGAAGGTGTTCGGAACGTGTCCGCAAATGCGGAATATAACTTACATGTGCAGTTGCCATAATTGCTAATTACCTGGTTCGTAAAACGCTTCTTTGTTACGAATAATGTAACTTTGTAATACGATGAAGCGCCGTTCTTTTAATTCCATTGTAAAGGTAGGACTTTTTGTGCTATCTCCCCTGATCTTCTTTGCCCAGCAGGCAGCAGAGGAAGAACCGGGTTACCTTTACCGAAAAGCGTTTTCGGGCGGATTGATGATCAGTACGCACGGAATCGGGCCGCAGTTGCAGTTGGAACGAAAAATGAATTACAGGTATTATCACCAGTTCGGACTGACGCTTTCGGGCATTCGTCACGAAAAGGAATACCGCTCGAAGAACGCGTCTTACGACGATTCCAAACCCTACGTTTACGGGAAACTGAACAGCTTAATTGCGCTGCGCTTCTTTTTCGGCGGAAAACTGGAACTTTTTGAGAAAAAACGGACGCGCGGCATTTCGATTCATTACACCTGGGCAGCGGGACCGTCTGTCGGGTATCTGAAACCCGTTTACCTGAAGATTCTCGAACCTTCGGC
Source organism: uncultured Flavobacteriales bacterium (assembly GCA_964389755.1). GTDB lineage: Bacteria > Bacteroidota > Bacteroidia > Flavobacteriales_D > Crocinitomicaceae > JBBSUQ01. The sequence goes on from CAYMEW010000009.1 coordinate 52,259, forward strand.
TGCTGAGCAGCACCAGGATCCGCACGTGGAAAGATATGATCCGGCCCTGCATCCGCAGGAGAACATTTACGGAAGAGCTTCGTATTTTGAAGGGTTCGGAGAAGGAAGCATCCGGCCCGGACTTTTCTTAAAGAGCGGTTTTTTCTTCGATTTCAGTAAAAAAGAAGCCCTGATACTGGGGTTGGAGATCGGCGCGATGATAGATGCATATTCGAAAACTGTTGTACTTTTGTACCAGTCGAAAAATCATCAGGTATTTCCGGCATTCTATGCCAGTCTCCTGATTGGAAAAAAACGATTTTAGCGATGAGTGAAATTACTGTGTCAAACGAAAATACGATCCGTATCAAAAAGCCGAAATGGCTGCGTGTAAAATTGCCCACCGGCGAGAACTACCGTGCAGTTCGTAAACTGGTAGATGAACACAAACTCCACACGATCTGCGAAAGCGGAAGCTGTCCGAATATGGGAGAATGTTGGGGAGAAGGTACGGCGACATTCATGATCCTCGGAAATATTTGTACGCGTTCCTGCGGTTTTTGTGCAGTGCAGACCGGTCGCCCGGATGCAGTGGATATGTTCGAACCCGGAAAGGTGGCCCACAGTGTCAAAACCATGGGTGTCAAACATGCTGTGATCACTTCGGTGGACCGTGACGACCTGAAAGACGGTGGTTCGGAGATCTGGGTTCAGACCGTAAAGGCAATTCGCCACCAGTCGCCCGGAACGACCCTCGAAACGCTGATCCCCGATTTTGGTGGAAAGTGGGAAAACCTCCAACGCGTGATTGACGTGGCACCGGAGATCGTGTCGCACAACCTCGAAACAGTGCGTCGCCTGACCAAACAGGTACGCATCCAGGCCAAGTACGACCGCAGCCTCGAGGTACTCTTTCGACTTAAAAAAGGGGGCATGCGCACCAAGAGCGGAGTGATGCTCGGACTCGGAGAAACGGACCAGGAAGTGCTTGAAACGATGGAGGACCTGCGCAGCGTCAATGTGGATATTCTCACACTTGGGCAATACCTGCAACCCACTCCGAAACATTTGCCGATCGCTGAGTTCGTAACACCGGAACGTTTCGACAAATACCGTGAGATCGGTCTCGAGATGGGATTCCGCTACGTGGAAAGCGGTCCGCTCGTACGTTCTTCTTATCATGCCGAGAAACATTTGTTCTGATCAGGGCCTGCGGCAATCAAAGAACGCGTATTTTTTAGTGCCTCTTTTCGCTTTCGGGGGATGAATAAATCTTAACTTTGTTAACCAAAAAATTATCATATCATGGATTACGATGTTACAATAATCGGTAGTGGACCGGGAGGATATGTGGCCGCAATACGCTGTGCCCAGTTAGGAATGAAAACAGCCCTGATCGAAAAATACGACACATTGGGCGGTACCTGCCTGAATGTCGGATGTATCCCTTCCAAAGCACTGCTCGATTCATCGGAGCACTTCCACAATGCCGTGCATAATTTTGCCGAGCACGGAATCATTACGACCGAGGTAAAAGCAGACCTCAAGCAGATGATCAAGCGGAAGAATGAAGTGGTAAGCCAGACCTGCTCAGGGGTGAAATTCCTGATGGATAAAAATAAAGTAGAAGTACACCATGGTGTGGGCTCCTTTAAAGATAAAAATACGATCAGCATTAAGGATGTCGACGGAAAAGAATCCGAGATCACTTCGAAAAACATCATTATTGCAACCGGTTCCAAACCGAACTATTTCAAAGGAATGGAACCCGATAAAAAACGCATTATTACTTCGACTGAAGCCCTTGAACTCGAAAAGATCCCGGAAAGCATGGTCGTTATCGGTGGTGGTGTGATCGGCCTTGAGCTTGGATCCGTTTATGCACGCCTCGGATCGAAGATCGAAGTGGTTGAATTCGCCGACTCGATCATCCCGACCATGGACCGTACGCTCGCGAAAGAACTGACCAAGGTTCTCAAAAAAGAAGGGTTTAAATTCAACCTGCAGCACAAAGTACAAAAGGTAGAGAATACCGGGAAAGGAGTGAAGGTAACTGCGCTCGACAAGAACGATAAAGAGGTTTCCTTCGAAGCAGAGTACTGCCTCGTGGCGGTCGGAAGAAAACCGTATACAGAAGGACTCAACGCCGAAGCCGCAGGTGTGAAGTTAACGGATCGCGGCCAGGTGGAAGTGAATGACCACCTGCAAACGAACGTTTCGAACATCTACGCGATCGGGGACGTGGTGCGTGGCGCCATGTTGGCACACAAGGCCGAGGAAGAGGGCGTTTATGTTGCCGAAATGCTGGCCGGGCAAAAGCCTCACGTGAATTACAACCTCATTCCGGGTGTGGTGTACACCTGGCCGGAAGTGGCTGCAGTTGGAAAAACGGAAGAAGAACTCAAAAAAGAAGGACGTGAGATCAAGATCGGATCATTCCCGATCAAAGCACTCGGACGTGCACGCGCCAGTATGGATACTGCAGGTCTGATCAAGATCATTGCCGATAAAGAAACCGATGAGGTTCTCGGAGTACACATGATCGCGCCGCGTGCGGCAGACCTGATCATGGAAGCTGTTACGGCCATGGAATACCGCGCTTCCGCAGAAGACATCGCGCGCATCTGTCACCCGCACCCGACTTACTCGGAAGCAGTGAAGGAAGCGGCACTCGGCGCCACGGAAAACAGGGCTTTACACGTGTAACGAACACTAAATTTTGTTAAAAGCGCTTCTTATTGCAGGGAGCGCTTTTTTTGTGCGAACTAATGCAGGAAGGGCTTGTTATGTCTTCAAAACCAATAAATTTTTAGGTATGAAGGCATTATTACTTATTGCGGCAGGTCTTTTCGCGGGACAGGCTATTTCACAAGTGACGATCGGAAATACGACCGTTCAAGTCGATACAGTGGCGGAAGGCCTCGCAACTCCTTGGGAGATCAGGTGGGGAGACGATGATCAGCTTTGGCTGACCGAAAAGGACGGCTACGTCTCTAAAATTGATCCGGAGACCGGTCAGAGAACCGTATTACTTGACATTACTTCACAGGTGGAAGTGCAGGGCGAATCAGGACTGTTAGGAATGAGCGACCTGATGGCGTCTTCGGATGTTCCTTCTTCCGATGTGTTTTTAGTATATACTTATATGGACGGAGGCTCTTTCTTCGAAAAACTCGTGAAATATACCTACGACGGGGTCGGACTCGTAAACGAAGAAGTATTGATAGACAGTATCCCGGCCAACTCTTTTCACAACGGTTCGCGCCTGATCCGCCTCGAGGATAATACGCTTTTGATGTCCACTGGTGACGCGGGCGATGCGGACGCCGCACAGGATACCACTTCACTTTCCGGTAAAATTCTTCGCGTGGGACTTGACGGCGAGGTTCCGGTGGATAACCCGATCCCGGGTTCCTATGTTTATTCTTACGGACACCGAAATCCGCAGGGAATACTCGTACACCCGAACGGTCACATATATATCAGCGAGCACGGTCCGGACAGCGATGACGAGTTCCAGATGCTCCTCAGCGGACGTAACTACGGCTGGCCTGAAGTACTCGGGTTTTGTGATGATGCTTCGGAAACGGCCTTCTGTTCCGATAACGACATCGTGGAGCCGCTTTATGCCTGGACGCCTACCATCGCACCTTCTGACCTGATCTATTATCAGAATCCGGGGCTGCCGGAATTTCACAATAAAGTTATTATGGCCGTGCTCAAGGACGAAATGATGGTTGCCCTTGAATTGAACGAAGACGGAGACACAGTGTTGAATGCGATGGAATACCTGAACAACCAGTTCGGGCGAATCCGTGATCTGTGTGTGGGACCGGAAGGAGAGATCTATTTCCTGGCCAATAACAATTCCGGGAATCAGCAAATACTCGTGCTCAAACCGGATTATTTACTTGGAATGGACGATGTGAGCAATCAGAAAGCAGTAAAACTTTATCCGAATCCGGCCGAAAACCGACTTTTCATTAAGGGCGATTTGTCTGATTATTCAATTGAAATATGCGATAACGCCGGTCGTATGGTGTATGCAGGTCAAATCGGGCTGCAGGGAATTGATATTTCAAGCCTGCCCAATGGACATTATCTCGTACACATACAGGAAGGTGGTTACAATCGTACACTTTCCTTTGTAAAGCGTTAAATAAACAGTTCCGAACCAGTTGGTGCGGTTCATTAAATATTTTAAAGAATCCGGGTTTTAAAAGCCCGGATTTTTTGCGACTATGAACTTCGAAGTACCCGAATCTGTTTCATTAAGATCACCGCTAAAGAATAAAGTGACATGACCTTTTCCCGGATAAGAAAAAAGCTATACGAGGTTGTTTTCGGGACGACCACGCCGGCCGGGCGTAATTTCGACCTGGTTCTGCTGGTCCTGATCCTGCTATCGGTAATTGTTTCGCTTTTTGAAAGTATCCCTTACTACCACGTGCGTTACCGAAGTTTTTTACTCACTACGGAACTTGTCTTTTCCATTTTCTTCCTGTTCGAATACCTTGTTCGAATCTGGATTTCTCCCAAACCTTTTCAGTATATCTTCAGTTTTTGGGGAATTATCGATCTCATTTCCCTGCTTCCCACGTTCTTCCTGCCGTTCGCAACGAATTTTCAATCGCTTCGCACCATCCGGTCCTTCCGCCTTTTACGGCTTTTCAGGATCCTGCGCCTCAGTAAATTTACTTCCGAAACACAGGTGCTGTTCCATTCGATGCGGGCCAGCGTCTATAAAATTGTCGTGTTCCTGTTTTGCGTGGTGCTGATCATGGTCTTTGCCGGTACGATTATGTACCTGATTGAAGGTGGAAAGAACGGTTTTACGTCCATCCCCGCTAGCATCTACTGGGCCATTGTGACCGTAACCACGGTTGGCTTCGGAGACATTACACCGCAAACGGATCTCGGGAAGTTCCTGGCTGCCGTAATGATGGTGCTCGGGTACGCGATCATTGCCGTTCCTACGGGAATCATCAGCTTTGAAATGTCGCGGTATAAAAAGGATGAAAAAGAGTCGAACGACTGCCCGAACTGTGGCCACGACAATCCTTATGGTTCGATCTATTGTAACCAGTGCGGGACAGAATTATATCACCGCTGAATTAGTCAGTAACAAGTACCATTTCGTCCACGAGGTGTTTGGCTCCGGCGTATTTGTCCATTACCCACAGTACGTATCGAATATCAACCGTAATATTGCGGCAACGCGAAGCGTCGAACATGAAATCGCTCATGGTACTCTCCCAGCTACGGTCGAAGTTTAGCCCCATCAGGTTTCCGTTGGCATCGATAACCGGTGATCCGGAGTTACCTCCTGTCGTATGATTGGAACCTGTGAAACAAACCCAGAGTTCGCCGTCCTGCGCATATCTTCCGAAATCTTTCGACTCATAGAGCGCAACCATGTCCGGCAATAGTTCAAAATCCGGGTTCCCGGTGTTGTATTTATTGATAATGCCGTCCGTAGTTGTGTGCTCGACGTATTTTACACCGTCGCGCGGGTAAGAACCTTCAAGTTTTCCGTAAGTGATGCGCATGGTGCTGTTGGCATCCGGCCAGTGTTTGGCATCGGGGAACATTACGTATTTGCCTTCCACATATTTTTTGAGTAAAAGGTCCATGGCGACCCGGAAATCCCTGGTTTTGGCAATCACGTCCTGATCGAAGTTCTTGCGGATCTCATCGAAAAATGCGAATCCCGGATCCTTCTGCAACGCTTTTGCCAATTTTTTCTTCCCGAAATGGTCGCTGATGAATTTGCTGTAGCGCAACGGGTCCGTCAAAAAGGAACTCATATAGATCTTTTCGGCATCATATTCGGGGCGTACGATATCAGTTTTAACCGTAGCGATCTGCTTCAGGTATTCTTCCGTCAGTGCCGTGAAAATTTGCTGATCCACGTTCTGGTCGTAATTCTTAAAGAAGTTTTCACCCGCCCTTAATAAGATTGCTTTCAAAGAATCGGCCTGTTCGGGGCTCGCTGCTGCCTGGTCCATGTATTTTTCAACGGTACGGGCCAGGGAATAATATTCGGGACCCACGTAAAAATACTCGACGCCCATCGCATACAAAAAGTCACTGCTGTTGCCCGCATTCGAAAGTGCATTCATCTCGTCGACAAGTGTTTCGTACTGGTGCCAGCCGTCTTTCGAACGGGCCGTTTCCGTATAGTTTTGTTCGTATTCTTTTTTGACGCTTACTGCATCCATACGCTTTAAACCGTCGATTTGCCCGATCCACTTTTTCCAGGCGTTCGCGATCCCTGCCTGTTTTGCCGCATATTTGATACGGATCTCATCGGAGTTGCGCATCGCGTTGTCGATTACTGCAAGAGACAGGTCACGCATGTGAATACGCGCCGGACGTTCCTTTTCGATAATGTATTTGAGGTAATCGGAAACCACGTGTTGTTCGGTCGTTCCCGGGAAACCGTAGACCATCGTAAAATCGCCTTCTTTCCGGTCTTTGAACGAAATGGGAAGAAAGTGAAGAGGTTTGTAGGGTACGTTTGTTTCGGAATAGTCCGCCGGTTTATTATCGGTGCCCGAATAAATACGAAAAACCGAAAAGTCACCGGTATGACGCGGCCAAACCCAGTTGTCCGTATCGCCCCCGAATTTCCCGATGGCATTGGGAGGAGTTCCCACCAGGCGGATATCGCGGAATGTTTCTTTAACGATCATGTAATAGTCGTTTCCGTAGTTGAATGCCTTGATATCGGCTTCGTAATGGTTTCCGCGCGTGGCGTCTTCGATGAGCGTGGCGAGGTTTTGGCGCAGCTTTTTCTGACGCTCTTCCTCAGTCATGGAATTATCGACACCAAAACGGATTTGTTCCGTAACATCCTCGATACGTACCACGCGCATGGCGGTAAGCCCCGGATTCGGCAGTTCCTCGGAAAGGTTCTTTGCCCAAAACCCGTTTTTCAGGTAATCGTTTTCCAGGGAAGAGTGCGACTGGATAGAAGAGTAACCGCAGTGATGATTGGTCAGCAACAGTCCTTTTTCCGAAACGAGTTCGGCTGTACAACCGCCCCCGAACTGCACGATCGCGTCTTTCATACTCGAGTGATTGACGCTGTAAATATCCCCGGCGGAAAGCTTCATGCCCATGGCCTGCATATCGGATTCGAAAGCCGAAATGAGCGAAGGGATGAGCATTCCTTCTTCGGCAGCGGCACGAAAAACGAATGTGAGCAAGAGTAGGAAAGCGACAAAATACCTTTTCATGGAAAATAATTTGCCGTAAAGATAGTGTTTACACAGCCTTAGTACAAGTAAAAGGGATAAGTGGAAAGTCCTTTGGCCTTGCGCTTCTGCCGGCGCTCGTTTCGCTTAATGGATTTGCGGGCCTCCTTTGACTGCATTTTCCAGAAGCGCTTTTTGGCTTTCTTGCGCTCTTTCGCGGCGGCCTTTTCGGCTTTTCGCTCTTTTTTAGCAAGTTGTTTCTCCGCTTCCTCCACCGTTGCAGGTGCGTTGGCGGGATTTTGGGAGCCGCAGGACTGCAACAGGAAGAGTGAGAACAATAAAATAAGGACTGTGTTCGTTTTTATCTTCATATTTTTGCGTTACAACTATAACGGGATGAAAGTACAATATATTTTGGCAATGCTTCTTTTATTGGCAACGGGCTGTAAAAAAACGTCCAAGAATCATCCTGTGCCGTACGTTGTCACTGACAAAACAATTGATATTACGCTTCCTTCATACAGCGAACTGATGAACGTGGGCGGATATTGCTACGTAACCGGCGGCTCGCGCGGGATCATCGTTTACCGGAAGTCCACGGACGAATTCGTGGCCTGGGACCGCCATTCGCCGAACGATCCGAACGGAACCTGCCCGACACCCCTGACACCCAATCCCGATAATTTCCTGGAACTCGACGATCCTTGCTCGGATGGTAAATTTTCGCTCTACGACGGCTCGCCTATCAGTTCTTCCGACTGGGGACTGCGGCAATATATTGCCGTTTGGAACGGAAGCAATCAATTGCGCATTTACAATTGAAAAAAGGGCCAGATGATATTCGCCATCAACGCGTTCTACTGGCCTCGCTAAACTGGGGACTCGGGCACGTAACACGAGACATCGGGCTGATCCGGAACTTACTTGCCAATGGAAACGAGGTACTCATCGCGGCGGATGCCGCGCAGCAGGCCGTCTTTCGAAATTACTTTCCGGACCTGCAATACATTTTACTAGACGGTTACCCCTTTCAATTCCGGGGAAAAGGCCGTTTTGCACGAGACCTTTTTCGGCAAAGAAATGCACTTTCGAAAAGGTACAGGCGAGAACTGCGCGAGACCGCGGCACTGGTGCGAGAATGGAAGCCGGACCTGCTGATTTCGGATCACCGCTATGGTTTCAGGAATGCGCACTGTGAATCGATTTTCGTGACACACCAGTTTAACCTGCCGCTGCACTGGTATCAGTTTCCTGTGCAATGGTTACATCACCGGCTGATGACGCGTTTTGATCATATCTGGATCGTGGATGATGCGAACTCCGCGATGGCCGGTAAGCTGAGCCGAAACCATTCTCCGATAAGCGTTTTTATCGGTTATTTGTCGCGGTTTACAAGAAAGAATACCGAAAAAGCCGGACACGAAGTTCTGATCGTAAGCGGTCCGCCGCCGTATGCTCAGCAGTTCTACGATGAACAGGTTCGGCGCGTTGCAGGCCGGGAACTTTTTGTGATCGCTCCCGCGACGGTCAGGAAGCTGGCCGATACCCGGAAACTGATTCACCTCGACCCGAACGACTGGCAGGGAAACGACTGCGTTATCGCTTCAGCCTCTAAACTCATTTCCCGCTGCGGCTATTCCACACTGATGGACCTCCATTACCTGCAGGCGAATGCAGAGTTGATCGCGACTCCCGGCCAGGCTGAACAGGAATACCTTGCCCGGCTCCACAAACGTTAATATTCGCTAATTTCAAAACGCGATGCTTCCCGGACTTGTTGATGTTAAACACATTAAAATTAACGAACATGAACATTTTTGAAGCGATCCGCCGGGATCATGAAGTACAACGTGATTTGTTAGACCGGCTTGTGGAAACTTCCGGTGATACGGCAGACAGGAGAAGGTATTATGAAAGACTCAAGCACCAGCTGATCATGCATGAAAAAGCCGAAGAGCGCGAATTTTATACGCATTTGATGGAGCATGATCTCACGCAGGATAAAGCCCGTCACAGCGTCTCGGAACATCATGAGATCGACGAATTACTCGAAAAACTCGATGACACTGAAATGGACGTTTCATCCTGGCTCGTTTATGCAAAGCAATTGAAGGAACTGGTGGAACATCACCTGGATGAGGAAGAGCAGGAGGTTTTCCAGCTGGCAGGCAAAGTGCTTACTGAAAAGCAAAAGACCATGCTCGTAAAGCCTTATGATAAAATGATGGAGATAGAATAAACTCTAATCCGCTCAATGAAAAAGGCCCCGCCAATTTGGCGGGGCCTTTTTTGTATTGTAAGATTTAATAATTCTTAGTTTACTGCTGAAGTAAAGGTGGAGTTATCAGCATACTTCAGGAATTCACGATCCTTCGCAGCTTTGGTTTTCCAGGAAGCATCTTTTGCGAAAGACGACTTCAGGTTGCTTACTACTGTGTCAACTTTGTCCTGACGCGCAGCAGCGATTGCTTTGAGGTAGTATCCCTGTGCAGTTTCTTTGTCCGCAGAAGCATCGATCGTACCTACTGCCTGTGCAGCGTTTCCGTTGAGCAATTGTGCAAGTGCTTTGTTGAAAGAAGCCTCTGAACCGAAGTTTGAAACAGCTGCAGCATAGTCACCATCCTGGATGTTCAGGATTCCCATGTTGTAGCTTACTTCCTGTCCTGCACCTTTTGCCTGAGCAAGCAGTGATTTCGCTTTCGCACGGTCTCCTGATTTACCTGCGATAGCTGCGAGGTTGTTTTTAGAGATCGGGTTGTCTTTGATGCTGTTTGCTTTTTCGAACTCAGCTTTCGCTTCGGTCATTTTGTTCTGCATGTAAAGTACACCTCCCGCGTTGTTGAATGCGCGGTAGTCATTCGGGAACTTCGTTTCAGCGTGCTTGTAAAGACGCAGTTTCTCATTCAGATCATTTGTCAGAGTAGCTGTGAAGAGTACTTCTTCAAGTGTCAGCGTGTCGAGGTTTGACTTGGAAAGCGTTGTAAGTTCTTCGTCTGAGTATCCTGTTTTGTCATAAACAACAGCGATCTCTGCACGACGCAGTTGCGGGAATACGTTATTGTCGAGGTAAGTGAATGTTTTACCCATGTTACGCATTTCAGTTTCACGCTGAGCCGGATCTTTGTACATTTCAAGTACGCGGATCACGAGTTGCTTGTCGCCTTCGTCCATTTTGGATTTCTCGAGCTCGATCTTGAACCCTTTGTAATCCTCACCACGACCTTCGAGTTTGTACATGTCGTCCATCTGCGCTTTCTCGTTCTTCGCTTTTTTCGCGATTCCCATTGTGGCAGTTTTTGCTGTACTTGCACGGTCGTTAGAGAGCGTGTTGTTTTTGTCCTCTTCCCCTTCCGGTGATGCATAACCCGTAATGTTGATGCCTTTGATAGCGATCTTCGGGTTGGTTTGTGCACCTGCCAGCCAGCTTTCGAGGTCCTTGATGTCCTGATCACGCATTTCGGAAGAACGTACTTCTGAACGGCCTTTCAGGTAGTTGATCGTAGCGTTGTAGTTCTCTTCGGTTACCCGTTTGAACTCGTCTTTTGCCATGATCACTTTGAAATCTTTGTTTACGAGCAGCGGAGTGATGATTGTACCGTCAGCGATTTTCATCGTTTCGAGTTCGTCTTTCTCTTTGGTACCCTTGTACACTTTTCCACTAACTGTAAGCTCCGTTACTTCGTATTCCGGTTTGTAAGGAACTACATCCGTGTAAGTAAACTTACCACCGGATTTATATTGAATAACAGTTCCGTTTCCGGTAGCCTTCTCACCCTGAATAGTAATCGTTTTCAGCGGTGTGCTTCCAAGCATCGGCGTGATCTCGGCACGGGCTTTTTTCTTGATTCCTTTCTCCGGGAGGGTAACATCTACCTTGATACGGATGGAATCTCCATGCATTTCAAGCGGGTCCGGTGTTACCTTGTAATCCACATCTTTCAGGAGGTCGCAACTTGCTACTAACGATCCTGTAATTGCAACGAACGCTAGACCTCTAAGGCTTTGTTTTTTCATATTCGATTATTAAATTCTTACCAAAATTTAGTTGCAATATTACATAAAAAAATAAACTGGCAAAAAAATAATTAACATTTAATAACAATCGATTGGCCTGAATTGTAGACAAACACGGGGTTTTTATCGACGGACCATTCCAGTAGTTGTGAAACGGTTAACTGGCGTAGCGGACAGCGTTTTGAGGCACAAAGATCACTCAGCGGTTTCAGAACGAAATTGCGCTCGCTGTATTTCAAGTGAGGAATGATCAGTTCGGCCGTTTGATGAATTTCTTCGTTGAAAAACACGATATCCAGGTCGATCGGACGGGAACTGTAGCCGGGTTCTTTGGGAAAAGTTCTTCCAAGTTGATTCTCAATTGCTTTCAGGTGCTTTAAAAGTGCTTCGGGATTAAGATCTGTTTGCAGGTGGATGCAGGCATTCAAAAATAGCTGTTCAGCCTCAAAACCCACAGCTTTGTTCTCGTAAAGCGGTGATATGGCGAGCACCTTTCCCTGGCTGTTGAGCTGGCTTACGGCGTCCTGAATGTGTTGAACGCGGTCACCGAGATTGGAGCCCACGGCGAGATAGACATCGTTTATTTTTTCCACTCGAAGCTGTTCAGGAGTTCCTCCAGGTCTTCTTTCAGGTAATCCAGGCTCGGTTTCAGGGAGTCGTAATTCGGAACGGAATTGAAGTAGACCACACCGCTCGCAAAGTTCTCCGTCGAGTCTGTCAGGTAGAACTGGAAGGGGGAAGCCACATCACCCTGCAATTCGAAAAAAGTACCGTAAACACGGGCCTCCGGACGAATGATCTGCTTATCCCTGATCGCCGTGGCCTTGATCTGGTGCTCGTCTACCTTGTCATTTGAGAAGTTGACATATGCCGCCAGGGGTTCCTGCATTTTGATGTAGCTGAAGTGCATCACTCCGTTGAGTTTTCCGAGGCTGATGTCCTTGTGACAGGTGAGTGCACCGTCGGGATCACGGACGTCCCGAACCTGGTAAGCTTCCGAGAGTTTAAAACGATACGGACAGTCCGGTTCGTACCACGCGTACGAATGCTCCGGCATCTCGATACGGAGGTAGGAAGGCGGTTTCGGAACAGCTTGCTCTGAGTCTCCGCAGGAAGTGAAAAATAGGGCACTTATAATAAGGTATAAAAATGCGATGTGTTTCATAATGTGTTTTTTACCTTTCCGGGATCTTCTCCTTCGGAAGAATCACCTTCACCATTTTAATACGGCGTTTATCGGAAGATTCCACCACCAGCCGGAGGTCGTTGAAGGTGATGTATTCGTTGTTGCGTAAGATGCGGCCCGATTTCTCAATGATAAAACCACCGATGGAATCGGCATCACCCTTGTTGCTTTCGAATTCTCTTCCGTCGATCTCGAGCACCTTATACATGTCAATGAGCGCGGTGCGACCCTCGAATAAAAAGGTGTTCTCGTCTATACGTGTGTAAATGATCTCATCGTCGTCGAATTCATCGGTAATGTCACCCACGATTTCTTCCAGGACGTCTTCAAGCGTCACGACGCCGCTAGCTCCCCCGTATTCGTCCACAACTACCGCCATGTGCACTTTTCGGCTCTGGAATTCTTTTAAAAGATCATCGATCTTCTTGTTCTCCGGGACGAAAAAAGGTTTGCGGAGAAGGCCGCGGTAATTAAAATCGTTTGCCTCGTGCAAATGCGGTAAAAGGTCTTTGATGAAAAGAATCCCGATAACATTGTCGAAAGTTCCTTCATATACCGGGATACGGGAATAACCGCTACTAAGGATCTCCTCGAGTATTTCGTCATACTGCATCTCGCTGTCGAAGGCAACCACGTCCATGCGCGAACGCATGATCTGGCGTACTTCCGTATTTCCGAACTTCGCGATCCCCTCCAGGATTCGGTGCTCTTCTTCGGAAGTTGTTTCCTCCTTGGTAAGCGCAATGGCCTGTTCAAGTTCGTGTGAAGAAATGCGAACGCCTTTTTTGCCGGCATACCGGTTGATGAACCCCGTTCCGCTTACCAGCACGTTTTTAAGCCAGGAAAGGGGAGGGGCAGCGTTCAGAATGCTCAGTGGACGCGCCATGAAACGGGAGAATGTCAGGCTGTTCTTCGTGGCGTAGATCTTCGGGATAACTTCTCCGATCAGAAGAAGAACGAGCGTGATCCCCACGAATTCAACCAGCAGGTGAACCGTGTGACTAATGTCCTCCGGAAGCAGTGACGACAGGATGTAGCTGGAAAGAATGACAATCCCGACGTTCACGAAGTTGTTGGTGATCAGAATCGTGGCCAGGAGTTCTTTGGGCTTTTCAAGCAGGCGCAACACGGTGGTAGAGCTACCCGCAGGACTGTTCTTTAACTCGTCTTTATCGGATGGGGTTAGGGAGAAAAATGCCGATTCGGCTCCGGAAATGAAAGCGGAGCACATGAGTAAAAAGGCAAGTATGAAAAAGGCAATGATCGTTTCGGAAGTGGAAAAGCCGGCTAATACAATGACGGGAACGGGATCTTCGGGACTCATAGTGTATTGTTAAAATGGCAGATCGTCTTCGTCCTGATCCGGATAGATTTCCATATCAGGCATTTTACGTGGGGTGCCTTCACTGCTATAAGGCGGCTGACTTTCGCGATTTTCCAGGCCTTCCGGACGCGAAAGCATCGTCATTTCATCTGCGACCACTTCTGTTGTGTAACGGGTCTGGTTGTCCTTATCCTGCCAGCTGCGTTTGCGAAGTTTCCCTTCGATATAGACTTTGTGTCCCTTGCGCAGGTATTTTTCAGCTACTTCGGCAAGCCCGCGCCACATCACGATGTCGTGCCAGTCGGTATTTTCCACCCGCTGGCCGTTGCGGTCCGTGTAAGACTCCGAAGTGGCGATCGGGAAATTAGCCACCATGGCTCCATTCTCGAGCCGACGAACTTCCGGGTCGCGACCCAGGTTTCCGATCAGGATTACTTTATTAACTGTACCAGCCATTTAGAACACTTTAAATACAAAGATAGCAAAACCACGGAAGAATTTACGGATAGATCTCCGCGTCCTGAAAAAAGCGGTCGATGAGGCGCGGAACCGGGTAATTTTCCAACTCATCCGGTTTAATCCATACCTGGTTGTCTTTCAGTGGATAAGAAATGTTTCCGATGTCGAAAAAACGGGCGAAGATATGCTGGTGACTCAGGATGTGACGGTACTGTTCCCTGCGTGTTTTGACAGCAATCGTTCCCTCCGGAGTTTGTAGTTCGGAGGTGTTTTCATCCGGTGCTTCTTCCGTTTCGATCAGCGGAAGCTGGAAGAGGTTCTGCCACACATCTTTTCCGCTTCGCTTTTCGAGCAAAATGCGATCTCCCTCGCGGATCAGCAGGTAGTTGAAATACCGTTTGCGAACGCGTGTCTTTCCCTGTTTCACCGGGCGCAGGTGCGCTGTTCCGTTTTGGAAAGCGAGGCAATCATGTTGCAGCGGGCATACGCTGCAATCCGGTTTTACAGGTACGCACTGCAATGCACCGAACTCCATGATCGCCTGGTTGTGAAGGCCCGGGGCATCTTTAGGCAGGAGTTCCTGTGCCAGTTCTGCAAAAAAGCGCTTTCCTTCCGTACTGTCTATTGGCAGATCGATGTCCCGGTAACGACTTAGTACCCGGTAAACATTCCCGTCTACGGCCGCGTAGGGCAAAGCGAAAGCAAACGACGAAATGGCAGCGGCTGTGTAGTCTCCAACCCCTTTTAAAGCCCGTATTTCGGAATAGCTGCGCGGGAAGTCCCCGTTGTGATGTTCCATAATATACCGGGCTGCACTGTGAAGATTGCGCGCACGACTGTAGTATCCCAGTCCCTGCCAGAGTTTTAGGACTTCCTGTTCATCGGCTGCTGCCAGGTCCCGGACATCCGGAAAGCGTTCGGCGAAACGTTCGTAATAAGCGAGTCCCTGGTCGACCCGTGTTTGCTGTAAAATGATTTCCGAGAGCCAGATAAGGTAGCCATTGTCTGTGTTTCTCCATGGCAGAGCGCGCTTGTTTTGTCTATACCAATCTGCTATTAGTAGATGAAAATCAGTCATTCAGGGAAAAAAGTGTTTTTTTTCGTTTTAAAACGCAAAATTAATGTTTTAGAAGCGTACTTTTGCCTGAGAAAACACATTGTACAAAAAACCAAAAAAAATGACAAAAGCTGACATCGTAGCAGAGATTGCTGAAAAAACAGGTTTAGAGCGGGTTGAGGCTCTGAAGGCAGTAGAAGCATTTATGGATTCTGTTAAAACTTCCCTTGCTCAGAACAAGAATGTTTACCTCAGAGGTTTCGGGAGCTTCATCGTGAAAGAACGCGCTGAAAAAACCGGACGTAACATCTCTAAAAACACTACGATCATCATTCCTGCTCACAATATTCCTTCATTCAAACCTGCAAAAACGTTTGTTGAAGAAGTAAAAAACAGTGTGAAAACGAAATAAATTTGAGCCACGCGCTTAAATAAGATTCTTTTTTTCAATTGATTTTATTATTTTTGCACTCTCGTTTTTAGCGAGAGTGTTTTTTTGTCCTGTACTACAGGACCTTGAATAAGAAATTAATTAAAATTCTATAAAGTTATGCCAAGCGGTAAAAAAAGAAAAAGACATAAAATGGCTACGCACAAGCGTAAAAAGAGATTGAGAAAAAATCGCCATAAAAAGAAGAAGTAATCCACGGGATTACCTAAGGTATTAAACTTAGTGAGTCTGTCTTGCTAAGTTTTTTCTGTTTTATAACTGGTTAATAAAGTTTTTCGTGAGTTTAGAACTAGTAGTCGACGTCAGGCCCGGTGGGGTCTGGCTTGCACTGCTGCGTGACGGAAAACTTATTGAGCTGCATGAGGAACAGGGAAATACGGATTTCGCAGTAGGAGATATCTACCTCGGTCGCGTTCGTAAAGTTGTTCCCAGTCTTAATGCCGCATTTGTGGATGTCGGGTACGAAAAAGATGCATTTCTGCATTACCTCGACCTTGGCCCGCAATTCAACTCGCTCAACAAGTTTTCAAAGGATACGCTGCACGGTAAGCAAAATGTAGCAGACCTTCTTTACTTCAAAGCAGAAAAGGATATCCCGAAAGACGGGAAGATCAATGAAGTGATCTCATCTTCAGCACCGATCGTTGTGCAGGTAGCCAAGGAACCGATCTCGAGCAAAGGCCCGAGGTTATGCTCCGAAATTACACTTGCAGGACGTTACCTGGTGCTCGTCCCGTTCTCCGATAAGATCTCCATCTCCCAAAAAATACGCGATAACGCTGAACGCGAACGCCTCCGGGACCTGATGGAAAGTATCAAGCCGAAACATTTCGGGGTTATTATCCGCACTGTCGCAGAAAATAAGAAGATCGAACTGCTCGACCAGGATCTCAAGAACCTGCTCGAGAAATGGAAAGTGATGCATTCAAACCTTAAAAATGCATCACCGCCGAAACGTATTCTCGGCGAAGTCAACAAAACGACTTCCATCCTCCGCGATCTGCTCAATGCAGATTTTACAAACATTCATGTCAACGATGACGCACTCCTCGATGAACTGCGCGAATACATCGGAGACATCGCCCCCGGACGCGAAAAGATCCTGCGCCTCTACGAGGGCAAACTGAACATCTTTGAAAAGTTCGGTATCAACAAGCAGATCAAAACGCTGTTCGGTAAAAAAGTGCCGCTCCAGTCAGGCGGATACCTGATCATCGAACACACCGAAGCCATGCACGTCATCGACGTCAACAGTGGTAACCGGAAAGGAGCCGACGGACAGGAAGGAAACGCACTGGCCACAAACATCGAGGCGGCCGAAGAGATTGCCCGCGTACTTCAGCTGCGCGACATGGGCGGGATCGTATGCATCGATTTCATCGATATGCACGACCGGGAAAATAATAAAATCCTCTTCGATAAACTGAGGGGATTCATGAATACGGATCGGGCAAAACACAACATCCTGCCTCCAAGTAAATTCGGGGTCGTTGAAATTACGCGTCAGCGCGTAAGACCTGAAACGGATATTAATACGAGTGAGACCTGCCCGACCTGTAACGGTACCGGTGAAGTCCAGGCAACTATTCTTTTTGCAGAAGAGATCGAGAATAACCTCAATTACCTCATCCATGATCGCAAAGAGAAATCGGTGACCCTGCTCGTACATCCTTACCTCGAAGCCTATTTCAAACGCGGTCTCGTGTCGCGGCAGAAAAAATGGCTGATGAAATACAAGAAATGGATTCCCGTACGCGGCGTAACCGCCAACCAGTTGCTGGAATACACATTTGTCAATAAGAATAATGAAGAAATTGCGCTCTGATCCTTCGGGGCGCAATTTTTCTTTCCTCGAGGCAAAAACGAAGATCGAGGCCTTTTGCGCCTACCAGGAACGTTGCGCACAGGAAGTGAGCCGCAAACTGGACTCCTGGAGCATTACCGGCGAACAACAGGAGCAACTCCTGGCACACCTCATTTCCTTTAATTTTCTCAATGAAGAACGTTTCGCGGAAGCATTTACCTCCGGGAAGTTCCGCATTAAAAAATGGGGAAGGGTTAAGATCCGGCAACAGCTGAAAGCGCGGAATATATCGGAATACTCTCTCAAAAAAGCACTTGAGTCCATCGACCCCGATCTGTACATACAAACGCTGCGCGAACTGGCGGAAGCCAAACTGCGGGATATCAGTCGTAAAAAAGAGTCGGACTACGTGCGAAAAGGAAAGATTTTCCGCTTTCTTTCAGGAAAAGGATTTGAATCGGACCTCGTATACGATGTGCTCGGTGAACTCTTCCCGGACTAATAGACGACCAGTCTACGCGTTTCCGTGCGTACCGTGTTGTTGTTGTCCGTCCAGCTTATCCTCAAAAAGTACGATCCGGGCGAATAAGGTGCCGGCAACTCCGCAAGACTGTACTGGTGCTGTGTAAAACCGTCCAATTGCCGCCCGTCTGAAGCGTAAACTTCTACGGAAAAGGTTTCAACAGTGTAATCGGCTAGTACCACGCGGTAATTTTCATCGGAGGCCACCGGGTTTGGAAATACACTGGCCTCGTCGGGCAGATCTGTGGAAAATAATTTTTCCTTGAAACTGAACAGGAACAGCCCGTACTGACGGTCGGAAACCAGTATTCTGCCCGATGGAAATTGCGCAAAGACGCCCCACGCACCATTGAGCTTATACACGTTTTCAGTCGGGTATGTATCGTAAAAGGCCACTTCCTTCGGAACCGGTTGCCGCAGGTCGTAAATGTGAAAGCCCTCGTTGTAGTAAGCCACGAACGCGAACTCATCGGTGATCATGATGTTGTGCGGAACACTGCCTTCCTGGTAATTCGTACCGAAATAATTTTTGACCGTGATCTTGCCCTCACTGTCCACAACACAATTTTTAAGGCGCTTGCCATTGGTTTCGTCACCGAAAACGTAGCGCGTCCCGTCAGGGCTCAGCCATCCCTGGTGATTGTAGCCCTGGTCCTGGTAAAAGTTCAGATTTTGTTTGAACTGGGGAAACGCCGGGTTGCTGAAATCGTAAACGCGCAGTCCGTCGAAACCACAGTTGAGGATGGCCATGTTGTTACGGACATAACAGTCGTGAACCTCCGGAATATCGTTCGGCCCGCTGTAGAGCAATTGCGGGTGAACTGGGTCGGACAGGGAGAATACGCGCAGCGGGATCATGGATACAGGGTTGCCGTTCGCCAGTTCCGTAACCATACAGGCGTAAAGCAGGGCATTGTTCGTGTCGATGAAGATGTTGTGAACCCGTCCGAAATTCGTCTGCACATCGTTGACCAGGTGAAGCGAGTCCGGCAGGTGATCGGTATCGAAGACCTGCAAACTGCTGTTTCCCTCGTCACACACTGCATACAGGTAGTTTTTGTACGTTTTAAAATCGCGGTGAACAACCATTGAAGAGACGTGGCGCCCCGCTTTAAAGTCTACCGGAAGAAGTTCATCGTCATCAGAGATCCGGAAGACATGCGTCCCCATCGTGGAACCGATCACGGCATATTCGTCATTTCCTTTGGTAAATCCCCAGCAATCATTGAACCGCGCAAGTGTGGAATTCGTTAGGATCGTATCCGAAAACCAGCGGTCCAACAGGTCTAGGTTGCGCTGTCCCTGCGCCAGGACAGGCAAATTCGCGATCAGCAGGATGAAAAGTACGACGCTCCTGTACATAGTAATCAAATATACGACAAATCCTGCTTTTGCAAGTGTCCCATTCGTGCCTCCCGGCGAAATACCGGCATAAGATCAGTTCTTATTAATACCGGTTTTCGGCCCGCACGATCTTCCCGTTGATCAGCGTAAAATACTGCTGCCCGATTCTGAATTGCCGGCCAGGCTCAATGTTGCGCAGCTCGAGATCTTCTTCGATCGTATGTACCGAACCTCCTGTTTCATAAGCCAGTTGTATATAATCGATGTTGACACCACCGGATGATCCACACACGATGATATGTACAGGCCGCTCCAGTTTGAATACAAATTCGAGGTCGCGCGGACTCGCCCAGTTATCCGCGACCATCACGATCTCCTCGCAGTCCGGAAATTGCGCACTCCCTTTTAGCATTGCTTCCACGTTGTTTTCAGGCGCATCCCCGCCGCCGCCTCTTCGCATTGTTTCTTTCAATTGTCCGTACACGGCATTAAAATCCGTATTGCGTACGGAATACACACCACCTACATTTCCGTCAACCTTGTCCGCCGTTGATTTCATGTCGCCGTCATTGAAATACACAAAGGCAAATACCTGCGAAGAATCCTGTGTCGCTTTTACCCAGGCCATCGTTTTGCCGATATAAGGTGACATACTCCCCGTAACGTCCATTACGACCAGGGTTTTTTGCCAGTCAGGGTGCCTGAGGAATGTTTCGCGAACGGCATCTGCATCGGCACTTTGGAACCAGCTAAAGCTTACAGGAAGGAAATCCGAACAGTCGGCATTGCGGAGATAGTAAGCATAGGTATACTTGTTTTTGCCCGTTTTGTTGGTTTGTGTGGTCCACGAAAGATGGGTAATGCCCGGTAAGCGCATGATACTGTCCTCTAATTTTTTAAAATTGGCCTCGCTCAGTGTGCGTTTGCCGGTTTGCATAGTGTAACAGGGAGTCTCGAGATCCGCTTTGCGCAATACGAAAAATTCGGGATCAGCCTTAAATAAAACTGCGCGTTTCTCGACAGAAGACTCTTTTAGTGCACGTACATCTGCTATACCATCCGGTTCGGACTCTTTTCGCATGGTGAAGGAAAGGGGTGCTTTTAAACCGAGACACTCGTCCAGGTAATCCATCTCGGTTTTCATGCTTTCGGCGGTGGGTTCCATGCGGAAGTAGATCGTAAACCCGTGAAACAGTGCTTGCGCTTCAGAGGTGTTTTTTGCGCCGCTCTGCGCGACCAGGTGCCACTCGATGAGCGGATTGTTTGCCTGCGGAAAAGCGTGAAGCAGGTTGGTAAAACGTTGCCTGTTGAGCCGCTCCTGGTCAAATCGGGGATTCGTTGGATTCAGCGTGTACACGAGATCGATACGTTGAATAATACCGGAGGCCGTTTCGGGCGGAACTTCCTTCAATAATTGGGCACGGTCGAAATGAACGGGTATTTGAACCGTACGAACACCCGGCAGGAGAGAAGGCAACTCATAACGCGGAAGTGTATCCTTTACAGGATGCATTTGAGCGGATAAGGCCTGGGTGAAAAGCATCGCTGCCAACAGATGGATCAGTTTTTTCATGAGTATGTTTTTTAAGTATAATGTCAGTTTTGTCAAAAAGTAAACCGTCCTCCCTAAATAAAGAGCGTTCGTGCAACATTTACAGGTAAAGCCGGCGGACACTCTTTGAATAATGTGAGGCATGTTCTCTCAAAAATTGTTAACGGCGGACCTTCGAGGTGATAATCTGCGAAAATATCACCTACTTTAGCCGTAGATCGGTTTTCCAACCGGAAGATCGAACCGTCAGGCGCGCTACGAACTGTCGGATTTTTTTGAGGGAACAGGTGCTGCCTGAAACGGTCGCTTTTTATCTTTGAACCCCCGAAATAAACGGATACCTCCCGTATATCGGGAATAGCTTATGGAAAATTCACTACTTGATATCGAAAAAAATACGCTTTATCAGCGCATGATCGTAGAGATACAGGACTATGCGATTATTCTGCTGGATGAAGGGGGAATTATCAGGCACTGGAATCGGGGAGCACAGCAGATCAAGGGGTATTCGGCCGAAGAGATCATCGGACAACATTTCGAAGTGTTCTATTTCGAGAAAGACGTTACCGATAAGTTGCCTTTAAAACTCCTCGAGGAAGCACGCAAAACCGGTCGCGTGCATCATGAAGGATGGCGCAAACGCAAAGACTCTTCTTCATTTTGGGCAAGTGTGGTCATCACGGCACTCCATGACGATGAATCGAAGATCATTGGATTTGTGAAAGTAACCCGCGACCTCACCGAACGAAAGTTGGCAGAAGACGAATTGCGCAAGAGTGAAGAACGCTATCATAAAATGCTTTCGGAAGTACGCGATTACGCCATTATACTCCTTGACCGGGACGGAATTATCCAGGACTGGAATGCCGGTGCCGAACACATCAAGGGATAC
Source organism: uncultured Flavobacteriales bacterium (assembly GCA_964389755.1). Lineage (GTDB taxonomy): Bacteria > Bacteroidota > Bacteroidia > Flavobacteriales_D > Crocinitomicaceae > JBBSUQ01. The sequence goes on from CAYMEW010000009.1 coordinate 74,042, forward strand.
AGCAGTTCGGAAATCATAGGCAAGCATTTCGCAGTGTTTTATGAGACACACGACCGTGAAAACGGATTACCGGATCAACTGCTCGAAAAGGCCCGGACCGAAGGTAGAGCAATTCATGAAGGCTGGCGAATCAAAAAAGACGGCACGCGCTTTTGGGCCATGGTCGTCATTACAGCTCTTCACAATAACGCGGGGGAAATCATCGGTTTTTCGAAAGTCACGCGCGACCTGACAGGCGAGAAAATGGCGGAGGAAAAACTCGTCAACTATGCGAAAGAACTCGAAATGCGCAATTCGGAGCTCGAACAGTTTGCGTATGTCGCCTCACACGATCTGCAGGAACCTCTGCGCAAGATACGCACCTTTACCTCGCTGATTCGCAGCCGGCCGGAAGACACGACATTTGTAAACCGCTACCTTGACAAATTGAGTGTATCCGCTGCGCGCATGAGCGACCTGATCGATTCGCTGCTTAATTACGGACGCTTGAATTCCGGAAGGAATCACTGGGAACCGGTTGACCTCAACATCATTCTTGCCGAGGTGCGTGATGACCTCGAACTGCTCATTAAAGAAAAACAGGCGGTTATTACCGGCGAAGATCTCCCGCTGATCTATGGAATCACCTCGCAACTCCGACAACTTTTCTTTAACCTGATCGGCAATGCCATTAAATTCTGCACGGACAATCCGAAAATTGTTGTGCGTGCTGTTCGCATCACCCGGCAGGAGCTTGAAGAAGCGGGCTTTAAAGGTTATTTCGAAAATTACTTTTGCCTGACCTTTTCAGATAACGGGATCGGCTTCGAACCCGAGTTTGCCGGCCAGATCTTCACGATCTTTCAAAGGCTTCACAACCAGGAAGATTACGCAGGAACAGGCATCGGTCTGGCCCTCTGTAAACGGATCGCGGAAAACCACAAAGGATATATTAAAGCGAGCAGCACGATCGGTAAAGGTTCTGTTTTTTCAATTTACCTGCCCGAAAGGCCGGAATTGCCGGGAATTAGTAGTTGACAATCAGTTTTTCACCCACCTTACGATCCACCGGAAAAGTGAGGCACGCAGCATCAAATTGCGAAAGAGCGACCCACTTCGGAAGTTCGTAATTGTCGGCAGACTGCTTTTGAAAACCGGCAATGCCGAAATCGGCACCGGGCTGTACGCGAAAATAGAAACTGATTAGCTGGTCGTTCGGGTTGAATGCACTTTGCTGAAAGAAATCGTTGACATAAAACAACTCACCGATTTCGAAGTCGTGGAATAATTCCTCTTTCAACTCCCTCCGCAGACCGTCCTTCAGACCTTCACCGAATTCGAGTCCGCCACCGGGAAACTTGGTGAACGCATAACCGCTTCTACATTCGTCCATAAGCAATATTTGGTTCGCGTCGTTGACGATCAGGGCATACACACGGAGGTTAAAGCGTTTCATTTCTCCAGGATCGAAGCAATGTCCGGCTTGAAGTACAGATCCGACTTCAATACCTTTCCGTCCTCGCGGTAGATCGGGTTGCCATTGGCATCGAGTTTGCTCATGTTGCTGCGCTGGATCTCGAAAAATACTTCCTCGATCTTGTGCTGAAGACCGTGCCGGAGAATCGTTCCGCACAAAATGTACAACTGGTCTCCCAGTGCATCCGCAATTTCTACCAGGTCACCTTTTTTCGCGGCGTCCAGGTATTCTTCATTTTCCTCGCGCATCAGGTTGTAACGCAGCGTCACCTCGTCTTCAGTAAGATCCGCCTTTGGTTCATAATGATTTTGAATCCCGAACGCTTCGTGAAATGTTTCTACGGCGTGCAGTGCATCTTCGAATTTCATGATATTGCTTGTTTGTCGGGTAAAGGTACAAAAGCGGGATTAAAAACGATTCGTGATACGCCATTTGTTTTAAACGTCCTGCCGGATCGGGAGAAAGATTTCAAATGAAGCACCGCCGTCCGGGATACCGTGTGCCGTGATGACGCCGTCATGATTGTCAACAATCCGCTTTACGATCGTAAGTCCCATTCCGGTTCCTTTGATAAGCTTATCGTCTTTCAAACGTTCGAACATGCGGAAAATCCGTTCCGCGAAACGCTGGTCGAAGCCGATGCCCTGGTCCGAAAATGTGATGTGACAATAGTCCCAGTCGGGTTTGAGCGCCGGATGCTTCATTTCCCGGCCTTTCCCACATTCGCTGCTGATACGAATCTGCGGATATTCTCCCGCTTTTATGAATTTGAGTGCATTGGTGAAAAGACTGAAGAACATTTGCCGAATCTGAAAGGGAATCGCCTGAATTTCGCAGGAAACAAGTGTTTCAATACGCGCATTGGTTTCAGTAATTTCGGTTTGGAGGTCTGTTTTTACAAGTTCGATCAACTCGTCCAGTTTACAACTTTCGAATACGTGAAGGTCTTTGGAATGCTCGGAAAGAGACAGCAGGTCGGACATTAAAGCACGCAGACGCGTGGCGGCATTTACAATTCGTTCGAAGTAAAAGAGACTCTCCGGATTCAGTTTATCCTTCTCTTTTTCGTAGATCGCTTCGCAAAACAACTGGATCTTCCGGAGTGGTTCCTGAAGGTCGTGACTCGTGACGTACGAAAATGACTGGATCTCCCGTGACATTTTTTCAATCGTTTCGTCCTGCTTACGAATAATGGAAGATGATTCCAGTAGTCGGAGTCCATGTTCGTCAAGGTCTTTTGTCGTTCGTTCCAGTTCTTTTATTTTCGCTTTGATTTCCTCGCGCAGGGCGATGCTCACATTTTTTTGCCGGACGAGCTCATATTCGTTTTTTTCCAGTAATTCGATAGAAGTAAGCTTGGAAGAAACCAGTTGTGAAAATAGTTCGAACAGGTTGATCACCTTTTCATTATTCACATTGCCTGCTTCCCGGTCAACCGCGCATAACGTACCGAAAAAACGTCCATCCTCCATGTAAACGGGAATAGAAATATAACTTTTAATGCCATAGATACGAACAGTGTGATGGTCGCGATAAACCGGGTCCGTTTCAGCGTTGTCGAAGGCTACGAACTGGTGAGAGTGGAGGATTTCGTGACAAATGGTGGTCTGTACTTCCAGGCCTTCTCCGCGTTTAAGGCCAAAATTGATTGTATCGAAAACTTCGCAGGCTGTCCACTCGTCCTTAGTAACCCGGGCAAGGGCCACAAATCCCATACCGGTAATTCCCTGAATAGTCTTTAGCATTTTGGGGATAAAAGAAATCTGTTCAATGGCATGAACGCCGCTATTGCCACGCACTTTTCTCATAATTAAATAACTATTATAATGAGGGAATTATCAGATACCAGAAACTGTTCGGTAATTCAGCCCGTATTTTGAGCAGGACAAATTTAAAAAATACTCTGAAAGTCTGACAATTCACGGACGAAATTTCAGAGGCCTGGAGGTAGGTAATACTGGCGATCAGGTTTTTCTTTTTAAGCCATGTGCAGGTTAATTAACGATAAAGTTAAGGGTGATTTTCACCGTAATATTTTCTTTTACGTATGGTGACTGGTAATAACCGTAATTGTAAAACCCACCGATTCCCAGCCCCATGGAGTTAATGATAAGTACATTCTGGATGCCGCCTCCTGCTTCGTAATATCCGCGTGTCATGGAACGGATCGGCGCAGACTGTTCGAGGTAAATGTGCACATCCGGATTGCGGAGATCGCCGTACCCCAGCGCGTGATGCACAAAAAATTGCGGTTCATTCCATTTTGCCTTTGTTTTGAATGCCAGGAAGGTAAAGCGTGTAAAAAGCGCCGCCTGTCTTGTGTGAAAAAAGTCGGACGCCTGAACGGTTTCAAAGGTATTCATTACGGAAAGATTCCAGTTTTTCCCTCCCGTGGCCTGCGGTGTATTCAGGAGTGTAAGCGGTACGTTACCATCAGTACGGCTCCCGACAAGCATCCAGTTTAACCGGCCGAGCCCACGAATGGAAACATCGTGCGAGATCTCGATGACGCTTTTCAGGTAATCAAAACGGGAGCCGGGAAGTGTTCCGGCATATATTCCGGAAATACCTTTGCGCAGTTCAAATGCGATCTTTGGAAACTTGGTGCCCTTTGAGATCCGCCGGTTGCCCAGTCGCATGACTTTTTCACCGATATTCCAGACCAGCCTTCCGCCGATCTCTCCCTGGTCGAAATGATTGATTGGTGCAACAAGGTCTCCTAGAAGGAACCGGTAATCATCCGTAAACCGGATGCGTTGGTAGTTTGTGAACAGCGACAGTTTTAGATTGGCCAGTAGCAAACCGGAAATACCGACCTGTGCCAGTCGTTGCATGTCCATTTTCTGAATATAAAAACGCCGCGCCAGTGCCGGGGAGTTCAGGTTAAAATTATCCTGTGGAAAGTCGTAGCCGCCACGTTCAACGATATCCTGCTGATATTGGAGATCAAGTTGCAGATCCCGTTTTTTGTAAAGGTAAATTTCTGAATAGCCTCCGTATTTCCATTCTTTGTCACGCGTTGCCCAGCCGAAATATCCACCGATCATAAAATGCTTGTTAAGCCTGTCAGATGTTTCCAGTCCGGCGCCAAAACGATAACCTTCGTAATTGTTGTAATTAATGATGCGCGTAAGATCCAGGTTAAACTTTCCGAGTGGCAGTTTTCCTTCGGCCAGCAAAAGGACCGAACGCAGTTTACGATCGAAGTGATAGACTTGCGAAACACTATCAATGACCTCATACGTGCGGCGGTCCTGGTCAGAAAGCTTCGATCCGCGCAAACTGTCCCATTCTTCTTCCCGGAGATCACTGGCATTGTCAGCCGTACTGACTTCGGTATTGTCAAAGGAAAAGCGTTTGATATCATCCGGGTTAAACGTCACATTTCGAATATAGATAACACCGCGGCCCAGGACTTTTTGCTTGGTTGTATCGTCGGTGGCATTGAGCGACAGGTCAAGTTCGGTACTCAGGCGGGCCGGAAACCATTTATAACTGTTCGTAAAGGCATATTCCTGTGTTATTTTAATGGAAAAAGTCTCTTGCGCTTCATACGGTTCTGCAATCACTTTCTCAATGGCGTAACCATTCGTATTGATGAAAAGTACGCCCTGCATGCCGTCGAAGTTCTTACCCCGACGCGGACGAAACGTAATCGTAAATGTGGTATCCGCGCCGCTGATGAGCGTATCCTGCAATTGAAACAGATACCGTCGGATTCCGCCATGTGCTATCGGGTTGATGTATGTTTTGCCGAGTAGCTGGAACTGGTTTTCATAATAATCGAAGGACTGGATCTCGCGTGTGAAGGTCGAGAAAAGCGGGTCGCTGAAACCGGATGTTTTGTATGCCGTAATTTCTTCATGGTCGCGCGCCGGCGGAACAAACGTCCGTGTGGCAGAGGTCTCTGTGAGAAACAGGTGTTGCGATTCCAGGAAGTTTTTCACGCGTAACATCTGTTCTTCACCGGCCGTATCTTCGATCTTTCCCAAAATTTCAGGATCCATGTCGAATACGAAACGACTGTAGCTGTCGTAGCGAAAAGCATCGTTTTCCATCGGGTGATTCCGTTTCCGGTTATCGATTACCTTTTGCATGATGCGATGAGCCGGATTTTCTCCGGCTACGACTGTGACCTCGTCTTCCTGTTGAACGACCGGTTGCATAAAGTAAATTCGCTGCTCCGGCCGGATACGGAACGTGGTATCGCGGTAGCCAAACATCGTAACCTTCACCGGGCCGGTGGTTTCGGGAAGTGAGAAAGTTCCGTTAATATCGGAGATGATAGCTGTATCAGGGGAAACAATTTTGGCAAAAGCGACAGGTTGTTCGCTTGACTGATCCAGTATCGTGAAATTATTTTGTGCCGCAAGATGCAGGGCCATACACAGGTTGAAAAAGAGCAGAAATCGTTTCATGACGAGGTGAAGTTACTATTTATTTGTTTTCGTGATACCTGGTGTCATTAGCTTAAGAAGTGCGAGGCAAATCTGTTGATGAAAAAGATTTTGGACTAAAAAGTGTTTTGGGGAAAAGTGATGATATCCGGATGAAGATTTCGAATTGCGTTTTCAGGGAATTTGTACGTAACTTAGTCAGATGCTTTTCCTGCGCGACAAATGGCAAATAATGAGAACGATGAACGGACGCAGATTTCTGAATCTGCTTCTTTTAAGATTGTCCTACGTTGCCGGCAAATATTTTAAAATTTCGAAAGTGGGAGGGAGGCCTTTTTCGCTCAGCATTGAACCAACTACCGCCTGTAATCTCGGATGTCCCGAATGCCCGAGCGGATTAAAACAATTTACCCGTGCTACGGGACGACTCACGACCGAATTGAATGAAAAATTACTGAAGGAAGTCGAAAACCATGTTTTTTACATCAACTACTATTTCCAGGGAGAACCTTTCCTGAACCCGGCATTTCTTGAGTTTATCAAACAGGCAACTGCTCGAAATATATACACATCTACTTCTACAAATGCGCATTTTATTGATAAGCCGAAAGCCGAAGATATCGTTCGCTCAGGTCTGAAAAGACTAATTATTTCGGTGGACGGCACCACACAGGATACCTATGAAGGATATCGCGTGAATGGCAAACTGGAAAAAGTCCTTGAGGCCAGTAAACACCTTGTTGAAGCCAGGCGCGAACTTGGTTCTGCAACCCCTCACCTCATCTTTCAGTTCCTCGCAGTTAAACCCAATGAGCACCAGGTGCCGGAAATTTATGAACTGGCAAAGAACATTGGCATCGATGAAGTTCGAATCAAGACGGCGCAATTCTATGATTACACGCATGGCAACCCGTTAATGCCCGAAAATGAGCGGTATGCACGTTATAAAAAAACGAAAGACGGGACGTATAAATTGAAGTATAAGACCGGTAACCACTGTTGGCGCATGTGGTCCGGAAGTGTGATCACCTGGGACGGTCAGGTCGTGCCCTGCTGTTTCGACAAAGATGCCCGGCATGTGGTAGGTTCGTTGCAGGATGCAAACTTCGCAGCGATCTGGAAAGGCGAAACATACCGGGGGTTCAGAAAAGCGGTCCTGACGGCGCGCAACCAAGTGGATATTTGTACAAATTGTTCCGAAGGGACAAAAGTATGGGCTTAATAGCCCGTGATCTTTCCTTTCTGAAGGGCCGGAATTCCTTCGGTCATCCACAGCGGAGCTTCCTCGCCAAGCAGATAATAATCAAAAAACTGTCGCATGCGAATACTCAGGTCCATCCGGTTGGCGTTCTTCATCAGGTTGTGATCGTCACCATTGTAATTGAGTAACCAGCAGGGTTTCCCGAGACGTTTCATCGCTGTGAACAGTTCAATGCCCTGGTACCACGGAACGGCTCCGTCGCCGTCGTTATGCATGATAAGTAACGGTGTTTCAACCTTCGGAAGTCCGAATAGCGGCGAGTTCTCCACATACAGTTCGGGCGCTTCCCAGATTGTTTTTCCAATTCTGCTTTGTGTTTTTTCGTACTGGAACTGACGATTGAGCCCGCTTCCCCAACGAATCCCACCGTATGCAGAGAACATGTTTGAAACCGGTGCTCCGGCCATGGCAGCTTTGTATCGGGTGGTCATCGTGATGAGTTGAGCGGTTTGATAACCACCCCAACTTTGTCCCTGGAGCCCCATGCGCGTGCTGTCGATGTTTGGTAACAGGTCAAGCACGTGATCTGTTCCGCTCATGATGCAGTTATAAGCAGATTGTGCCGGGTGTCCCTCCTTGTAGCGAACGTCCGGAATGAAGACCACATATCCTGCGGAAGCATATTCCGTCGGGAAAATTATGGATGCCGTTGGACGGGGTGAGTAATGATTGTGCAACTCATCCGAATAAAGTTCATAATAATAAACCAGGAGCGGATATTGCTTTGATGTGTCAAAATCTTCGGGTTTGTAGAGCAGACCTTCCAACTCAAGACTGTCGTAACTTTTCCAGCGCACTAATTCCACGGTAGCCCAGTTATAATCGGCTTGCTGTGGATTTGCCATAGAAATCCGGTTGACTTGCGTAAAGTCGGAATCAGCAATGTAAACGTCCGGATAATCTTTCAGGGACATCAGTCGTACCAGGTACTTCGATTGATTCCGGGTACTTTGCAATTCATAAATTTCATGCGGTGTACGGTAAAGTTCTTTAATACCGTTTGCATTCACATCGTAAACAATGCGATCCTTCGTTTTGCGATCCATACCGATCACCAGGCATTCGGACAAGTCGTAATAAACCGAATCACGGAACAATTTGGAGAGTCGCATCTTTACTTTCTTCTGAAGTCCAACACCTCCCGTTACCGGCCGCAAGGTGTGACCGACAGCGTCAAATTCCCAGATGTCGTTTTCAGATTGCAGCAGCACGCTCTTTTCGTTTTTTGTCCAACCAATCACACCGATCGGCGAAGGTTCGAAAGGCATTCCGTTATTGTCCGACAACCATACGATCGTCGGTTCCGAACAGGTAATACATACTGTGTCCTTTTTTTCGAAGTCCAGGAAATACTGGTTGAGATCGTCCCGGTTGAAAAAGGTATAATATTTACCGGTAGGAGAGAGTTCTCCACCAAACCCGACTTCTTTCATAATGAGTTCGGTTTCGCCGGTTTTGACATTCACGCGGTATTGATCGGTCAGGTTTGGAAAAGTCCAGTTATAGGTGTCTTCATAGGGTTTTTTGTTAATTCCTAATAAGTAATCAGGGCTTTCATCCGGATCGAAACGTACGTCGATCGAGTCATTGGACAGCTGCACGAAGCGATCATCGGCAATGTGATATGCAAAAAGATCGTTTGTGCGCTGATCATGTGCCAGTTCGAGCAATTGTTGTGGTTGAAGACGATCATCCTGCCAGTTCCAAACATCCACTTTAAACTTTTCTGATTCGAGCAGGGTATCTTTTTCTTCCGCTTCCGGACGCGGACCAACGCCAAAGAACAGAATTTCATCCGACGGTGAAAAAACGGGCTTCCGAAATTCGCTGACGCTCTTCATTTCCGATATTTCCGACATATTCGTGTCCGCTATAATCTTTAAGGCATACTTCGGAAAATCGACCCATGCAAGATTGTATATCTTGTTCTTTGTTGTATCGGTACTCATCAAAAATGCGAGCCGGTCTTCGTCATGCGAAAAACTCAATGATTTGATATCGCTTGCATATTGGTTGAGACTGTACAGTGAACTATCCGAATTATAAGTTTGTATCCAGACCGAGTCGCGTTTTTTTTGTTCCTGCTGCGTGATCATAGCGATACGCTTCCCTGTTGGAGAGATTGTAAAGGTTGTAACGTCGTAGAAATCTTTTAAGTAATCCCCGTTTTGATTCATGATGAACAGGTGGTGTCCACTGCTAGCGGGTTGTTCGGGCAGTTCCTTTGGAAACAACTTTCTCCACAAATTCCACCATTGTACTTCCGGAACCTGCGGTTTTTCGCGATTTTTTTCGGTCATATAAACCAGTAAATCGGCTTCTTCGGAAATACTGTAGTTTAAAACTTCCGGAATCTTGATCAGGGTATCGCGTTCAAAAAAATAGATTCCCAGTGTGTCCTTCGGCCATTTTTTTCGATCAATTTTTTGAAGTTCGCAAGTTCTTAACGTATCGAACCCGGGCCTGATCAAAAAACTCACAAACTTTTCATTGTATGAAAACCGGGGATTTACAGCCCTTGGAAAACTGTCGGATGAATTTGTATTCAGATTGTGAAGAACCAGATAACCGTCTCCGCGATGCGGATCTACTTCAAAAGCTGCATAATTTCCTTTGGGAGAAAGGATTTCATTGGCGATGTGTTTCCAGTCATTGTAAACCGTATGATCCAGCACTTTTTTTTGACAAAGTCCTGAATTTTGAAAGAGACTGATTAAAAGGAGAATAAGGAAAAATCTGTTGTTCATAGGGGGCTAAAATTAACCATTAATAAGTGATTAATCAATCAAAAAGAGACTGGAAGCAATGTGATCGGCACGTAACCTTCCCTCAGGTGTAAGTATGAGTTGAGAATCCCTTTTGATCATCCACTTTGCATCAATGTATTCCGATATGCGTTCTTCAAAACCTGTATCCGGAAGATGAATACTGCGAAGCGCAGCGGTATCGATTCCATCGGTGGTGCGTAGTCCTGTCATCACGAATTCGTTGAAGCGCTCTTTGGGAGACAAAAGTTCCCTTTCCCAGAAAACGACGCCGTTTTTCAGAGCTTTGATGTATTGCGGATTTCCTGCAACGTTCCAGCGTCTTGAAGTACCGTCGAAGGAATGCGCAGAGGGGCCAACTCCCAGGTAAGAAACAGCCTTCCAATAGGCAGAATTATGTTTTGATTTAAATCCTTTCCGGGCAAAGTTCGATATCTCGTATTGTTCAAAACCGGCTGCTTCAAGTTGTGTTATTAATTGTAAAAACTGTTCGCCCTGCACATCATCTTCCGGCAAAATCAGTTTCTGATCTGCTACCATCTTTTGAAGAGCGGTCTGCTTTTCTACGGTCAAACAATACGCTGAAACGTGTTGGACTTCAAACGAAAGAACCGTTTGGATGTGTTTTTTCCAGTCGGAAGGACTTAAATCGGGCAGGCCGTAGATCAGGTCCACGCTGATATTTTGAAAACCGGATTGTTGAGCCCTCGGAATGCATGCCAGTGCTTCTGTTGCATTGTGCGCACGGTTCATCCAGTTTAGGTCCTTGTCCCGGAAAGATTGTAAACCGACGCTTAAGCGGTTTATTCCCAAAGCCTTCCAGGATGCGAGTTGTTCTTCGGTCATGTCGTCCGGATTACACTCCAGCGTTATTTCTGCGTCGTCGGACACACTGTAGTTTGAAAACACGGTCTGAATGAGCGTTTCCAATTCATCCGGGTGCAACAGACTCGGGGTTCCTCCGCCGAAATAAATTGTGCTAATCCTGTTATCAGATAATTCCTGGCAACGCAGCGTTAATTCTTTTTGAATAGACCAGATCATTTCCGAACGATACTTCGAAAAACGGGTGCTGAAATGAAAATCGCAGTATGTGCAACGCTGCTTACAAAACGGGATATGGATGTAAATTCCGGCCATGTCGCAAAGTTAGTTAATTGCCTGAATCCCTCGTGTAATAGCCCATTATACAAGAAATGTTAATAACGTTAATAAAATTTTGTGATTTCGATTTAATGAATAACTTGCAAACGGTATGATGATGGATTTTAATCGAAATAAAGAGGCGCTGAACCGTGAACTCGAGCAGTTCATCGAAATCCTGAATGAATTACTTCCGCGCTATTCCATGCTATTGCGTAAGACTCCGATAAGTGAGGAAGAACTGCAGGAACTTGGAGAAATTGAACACTTTCTGATCGAAGTGAATGCCAAGATCACGGGTATTAAAAATGTGCTTGAAGAAGATCTTTTTGGCCATAGTATTGATCTTTATTATAAACTGAAAGCAAAAGCGCTGAAGGGAGATTTAAACGCGCGAAGAAAATGGGAACGCATGCGCGAAAATTTTCACGAAACTTTACTGAACGAACCTTTTGTAAACTGGAATTAAAAAAACCGGATATTCTTTCGAATACCCGGCTTTGTAGCAAACAACGCGGTGAACGTTGTCTTCAGGTTTAACTGCATAAAGGAGGTTTATCATACCTAACAAAAACACCTAATAAAACATACCTAACTAATCTATAAACCCAGTATCTGTCGTACCTCCACTTCTGTGATGCTTCGCTTTTGTCCGTAACGATTGATATAAGTTCGCTGCACAAGTCGTCCGTGCACTGCAATTTGACGTCCTTTAGCGCCATAATTTTCAATGAATCCGGCAAGTCCGCCCCATGCAAAGGCCCGATGCCATTCAGAAGGGCTTTCTGCCGAACCTTTTGTTTTCAAAGGCGTGGCAATGTTGAAACGAGCTACTTTACCGCCGTTTTCAAAATTGGTGATCTCGGCCGGTGCTCCCAGTTTTCCTACCAGTGTTACGTGATTTTTCAAATTATTCATAGTGCTGCAATTAATTATAAAATGATAAGGTCGTTTACCTCTACTTCTGAAAAACATTGTCTACGACCTCCGGCGGAATAAAACCGGTGTTTGAGTTTTCCTTCCACAGCGAGCTGAATGCCTGCTTCCCCCAAGTTTTCCAGTACGGTTACCCAGTTGCCCCAGGCATACATCCGGTGACTTTCCGTAATGTTTTTTGGGTTTCCGGACTCGTCGAGCACGGTTTCATGTGTGGTAAGTGTAAAGTGAGCGGTTCGTCGACCGTTTGATTCGTGGAACAGGGCGGGTTTGGTCATCTTACCAATGAGATTAACGTAATTCATATTATTTAGATTTAGTTGTTTTACGTGATGTTTCAATCGGTTCCGCAGGAGGTAATGTCCGCGGAGTGATCACCCGAAACTCACTGGTCTCTATTTCAGTGGTGAAACGCCGTTCTCCGTCTTTTGATTCGTAGGCATAATTGGACAACTTACCTTCGATCATGATCTCGCTTCCTTTCTCTGCGAGACGCGAAAGATTTTCAGCGTTTCTTCCCCAGGCTACAACATTGTGCCATTGAGTGTTTTCCGTCCACTCTCCTTTTTTGTTCTTGAACCGCTCGTTGGTCGCGATTCTGAATCGTGTGAATTTGTAATCTTTTGCTGTTTGTACAACGGGTGTCATTCCCAATCGTCCGACTAATGTTACTTTGTTACGCAATGTGCTCATAATGTGAATTTTAATGTGTTAATGAATTTTGTCAATCGTTCGTTCAATCGAACTCTGCAAAGTTGCGGCAGTGCTCAATTTTGATCCGGTAATTACATGTTTACTTTCGTTTGTTTTCGGTTATAACTGTTTGTTGTCGTTTAAGTGTCTATTTTCCAAATGATTATTTAATTAAAAATTTTTTAAGATTTGTGAACTTATAAGCGTATAAATTGAATATCCTCGATTTTTAAATCAGGATGACAGCCATCATTACTTTATGCTTCAAACTTTATTAACTTTGAATATGACCAGGCAAACGGAATCAAATAGATCGCATCTCAAAAAAAGAGTGTTTCACTTTATCAATCAAAGCCGCCTGTTCATTAATTTCATTTATGCGTTAATCATTGTGGACATGATCGCACTCGTGCTCGGTTCATACAAGGAAATAGCACAGGATTATGGATACTGGCTTCGCATATTTGAACTTTTCACTGTTTTTATATTCACGGTGGAATACCTGTTGCGCGTGTGGACCGCCGACCTCTATCACCGTTACAGGGGAAGCGCACTTAAAAAACGGATTCGTTTTGTATTTTCCACCTACGGACTGATCGACCTGGCTGCCATACTGCCTTTTTACCTTCCGTTTATTGTCCCCTTCAATTTCCTGATGCTCCGGCTTTTTAGATTGCTTCGGATCTTTAAGCTCGGACGGTATTCCCGCTCTCTTCAAACGATCAGTAAAATTCTGAGAGAAACACGCGCTGAACTCGCTTTGACTGTTTTCGCAGTTTTTATACTACTCGTTTTGTCAGCCACACTGATGTACTATATCGAAGGGAAAGCTCAACCTGAAAAGTTTGCGAGCATCGGTCATTCTTTGTGGTGGTCAATAGCAACACTTACCACGGTGGGGTACGGTGACGTATATCCGATCACGCCGATGGGAAAAGTACTGAGTGCCCTGATTGCTTTAATCGGAATCGGTTTTGTGGCTCTCCCGACCGGTATCATCAGTTCTGCGTTTATTCGAAACATTCAGCAACAAAAGGAGAAAAAGCAAAAACCGACCTGCACCTGTCCGAATTGCGGCACGGAGTTTAAACCGGATTGAGATTCGTTTTCCGGGCAGACTTTTCTGCATTAAAGGGCAGAGGATACAGCGAAAAGATAAGTTATAGAAACAAAAAAAACCGGCTTTTAAGCCGGTTTTTTCTTTTGCTTTCTCAGTTGTTGTAAACGGGTTGACTGGTTTAATCACAGAACAAGTACCGACCGGCTGGCGTTTTCTATTTACTCAACCTAAACCTTATAATTGCAAACGGCACCAAACCGGCCAGCACTTCGTTCAGTTCTGCTTATGAATTAAATTCTTACCTCTAATACAATCATCAATTTCGTGCCATCCCCGGGTTCGTTTTTTAAAGCGTTGATTTCTAATGCTTAAGTGTTTTAGTCGTCGCATCTGTTTTTCCTAAATGAAAAACATGTTTTCAAAATGAAAGTGTTACCTAACCTATGGTTCACAGTCTAAGAAATTAATTTAAAATAGATTCATAAAAACGGCTGCTCCCATCCGGAATTCCGGTATTGAGAGCAGCCGTTCGCACATTGCTGTGTTCCCGCGGGTAGAAACGGGCGTTATATATTGGATTATTGCTGTCTTAAAAAAAGCGCCGACCAGATGATGTTATCGAAATTCAACCTAAACCTAAAACCTTATATAACTGCAAACTTCATCTTTCCGGTCAGCGCTTAGCTTTAGTCATGCTTACCTGAATGTAATCTGCAATTGATTATGGAAAAGTTATGCCATTCGAATAGCTACTTATTAATTAATTGAATTTCAGTGTTTTAATTTTAAATTTAAACGTTTACTTCTTTCAATGTGAAAATATCGTTTCCATTCTGGAAAATCAGTCCTCATTTTTCAACATGCGATAGATGGTCGTTTGCCCGATGCCGAGTTTTTCAGCCACAAGTTTAATATTCTTCTCGTATTTGTTCAGAAAAATATCGAGGATCTTGCGGTTGTACTCGCGCATGGTTAGTTCATCGCCCATTACTTCGGTCATGATTCCTGCGGAACTGAGCATAATGTCTTCAGGGTGGATCTCATCGCTATTGGCAAGTACCACTGCGAGTTCCATAACCGATCTTAACTCGCGGATGTTTCCCGGCCACGAGTAACTTTTCAATTTCAGACGTGCCGTTTCTGAAAGGTGTTTTTCCGGGAGTTGGTTTTCGGTACAAAACCGGCTGATAAATGCTTTTGCGAGAATAAATAGGTCGTTACCGCGCTCACGCAAGGGCGGAAGTTGAATGGGCAAACCGAATAAGCGATAATAAAGGTCTTCCCGAAAACGTCCCTGTTTCACTTCCTCGCGCAGGTCTTTATGCGTAGCCACAATAATGCGGCAATTAAAAGTGATGGGATGGTTCGAGCCCACGCGCGTTACCTCGCGTTCTTGTAGGGCACGCAATAATTTAGCCTGGAAATTAATATCCATTTCCGCGATCTCATCCAGGAAGAGAGTTCCGCCGTTTGCCTCTTCGAACTTTCCCTTGCGCGTATAGGCCGCACCTGTAAAAGAACCTTTTTCATGTCCGAATAACTCACTCTCAAACAGTTCACGCGGTATGGCGGCAACGTTCACGGCTATGAAAGGTTCATTTTTGGTTTTCGAATTAAAGTGAATGGCTTTGGCGACCACTTCTTTACCCGTTCCGGTTTCACCGGTGATGGATACAACAATGTTTGTGGAGACGGCTTTGGAAAGTAACCGAAAGACCTTGCGGATCGAATCACTGTTCCCGAGGATTGTTTTTGAAAAATCGTATTTGTGCTCTACTTCCTGTTCGAGTGTGGCAATGCGATTTTCAAGGGTCTTTTGCCGGAGTGAGTGCGTAACCGCGTTGAGGAGTCGGTCGCGGATGTTTTTACTTTTCACAATGTAATCGAAAGCACCGGATTGTAAAAGGGAAACGGCTGTCTCGATGTCTTCCTGCTCGGAAATTACGATGACGTCAATATGATCGTTGACCTGACGGATCCGTTGAAGCAACTCATCGCCGGTCATGTCGGGCAGACGGTAATCGATCGTTATGAGGTCCGGTGCTTCGTGCAGCTGTGCAAGTACTTCTTTACCGGTAAGAAAGGAGTGTACCTCGTAATCGGGGTTCAGCGAAAGGTTGTGAACAATTAGTTTGTTATACCACTCGTTGTCTTCTACTACAAAAATCCGGTGTGTCATGCTGTAAAACTATGTTAAATAAACAGCCTGAAACCTCTTTTTGGTATTCGCAGGATTATTTTTTGAGTTTTTTTAACGCTTCGATGATCTCACCGGTGTAAAGCAGAACCTGGTCCAATACGGGGGCAACCTTGTCTTTTTCCTTTTCCGCTTCTCGCTCAAGGTATTTTAACTGGCTGTAAAGTGCGTGCGCTTCGATATGCTTACAGGGTGAAGCGATCTTATGGGCCTGGTCGGACAGCATCTTCCAGTTTTTATCGGCAAAGGCCAGTTCCATGGCTTCAGTTCCTTCACGCGTGGTCCGGATGAATGTATCGATCATATCATCCAGGAAATGCGCGTCGCCATGGCTGAGCTGAACGAGCGAATCCAGGTTGAAACTTTGTTTTGTAGCTTCCGTCGCCTGTTCAATTGTGCTTTGGGAACTTTTTTGTTCGACCGGAATAGAGCGGTCCTTAAGAAAAGGTCGTATCAGTTCTTCGAGTTCCCGACGCGAAAAGGGTTTTAATAGTGCACCTGTAAACCCGAGTTCACTGAAACGTATTTTTTCAGCTTCGGTGAGACTGGCCGATACGGCAAACACAGGAAGGTCAGGATGCTCCTTTCGCAACTCGATGATCGTCTGTTCTCCATCCAGTTCGGGCATCCGGATATCCATTAATACAAGTTCGGGCTCATCTTCGCTGCCATCCAGAATTGCCAGGACTTCCAGGCCATTTATCGCTTCTGAGATCCGCGCATTTTGCTTCTGGAGAATCATACGCAAAAGTTTGCGATTGTATTCTTCGTCATCGGCAATGAGTACATGTAATTCCTGGAGGTCGGTCGTTTGTTGAACCTGTTCCTCGGATTTAGTCTTAAGAACTTCTTTGTTAGCAGGACGTAGCGGAAGAGAGAAGCGGATAAGCGTGCCACGATTCTTTTCACTTTCAACAGTGATTGTTCCGTCCTGCAACTCGATCAGTTTTTTACTAATGGAAAGACCAAGGCCGGTACCGCGAAAAGCGCCCTGTTCACTTCCCTGTTCGTAATCATCGAAAAGGCGTTTCATTTGTTCCTCTGACATCCCGACACCAGTATCACGAATCTCAAAGTTGAGCGTACCCTCCCGGTTGTCCACGTGGATTGTAACCGTACCGCTTTTAGTGAACTTCAAAGCGTTTCCGCCGAGGTTCAGCAGAATTTGTTGTAAGCGGATATCATCGCCTTTCACAGCCTTTTCGAGTTCCGGATCGATGTCTGCAATGAGTTTGTTCCTGGTCTTTTTCGCGATCGGGCGGAGGAGATCGATACTTTGGCGCAAGACATCGGCAGGGGAGAATACGCGTTCGGATAAATCGAACTTGCCGGCCTCCATTTTAGCCAGGTCCAGCAGGTCGTTGACGAGATAGATCAAATTGCGGGAAGACTGGTAAATGATCTGGGCTTTCTGGAACTGGCTTCTGTTCAGGTCGTCTTCAAGTAATTGCTCCGCAAAACCCTGGATCGCGTGCAAAGGCGTTCGCAATTCGTGATTCATGTTTGCGAAAAAGTGCTGTTTCGTAGCTGCAAGTTCTTCGGTTCTGCGTTTGGCTTCCAGCAAACGCTGCCGGTGTTCGCGCTCCTTCCTGATAAAATTGTAAATGGTAAAACCGAGTAACAGGATAAGTACGATCGTGAAAATGGTATACATGGAAACCAGTGTGTTGGTCAGTCCGGTCGTTTCTTCGGCACGCTTACTACGCGCCGCTGCCGATTGCATTTCCTGCATTTCAAGTTCGGTGATCAACCCGTTGATAACATCGTTTTGAGCCAAGATAGCGTCTGACATGGAGAAATAGAGGTCGTTCTCACGTTGTATGCGCCTTTGTTCCCTGCGGGATATGGATTTGATATCTTCCGCAATACGGGACACCTGTATCGTATCGGCAGCACTTCCTTTATTTTTTCCGGAAAAGATCCGTTTTAACAGACTGGGCCTGTCTTCCTCGCTTTCGGCGGAGCGTTGCAGGCTATCTGCTTTACTGCTCACCAGTGAGACATAATGCCGCGAAAGATCGTTTTGCAGGTGAATGAGGCTGTCCAGTAAGGCATTGCGCTTCACGATCTGTGTCGTTAGGGCATCGAGTAATGGTTCTTTTTTAAAAATAGAATCCAGGTGCACACGCGCAGTGGCGATTTTGTCGACTGAATGCAGGTACTTCGCCAGGTAGTCTTTTCTGCCTGTGATAATGTAAGCGCTGGAAAAGTTCTCGGACTGCGACAACTCATTCTTCAGGTCTTTCAGGGCCAGCATGCGTTGGTCGCGATTGGCGTCCTGCTCTACGTTCCGGATCACAGCAGTCAGGTTGCGGTATACAAGTACGCCGGATACACTGACGACGACGATCAGTAATAAAAGAAATAGTACGAGTCTGCGCTCAAAACGAATTTTTCCAGTTCTCATGAGGTCCGTGAATTAACGCGATTCATCAGGCCGGTAAATGCCCCATGTCAAAATACGTTTTCGAAAGCGTTCGCGATTCGCTTTTAAGAAAATTTAATGTTTTAAACACCCTTATTTTGTAAATGCGGTAAAGGCAAACGCGATCACAAATGCCAGTAATATGATTCCGATCCTTTTCATACTCTCTATTTTTTATTCGTGGTGAAAGCAGAAAGTATTCCGTCGTCGTTTATTTGTTTAGCTAATTGAAAATCAAATATTTACTTTAATACTGGTTGTGAGTTCCTTTTAAAATTGAAAGGATCTTTTTCAAAATGGTATTATTTGAGTAGTTCGGGATGTTTATCCTGGAATTCCCGGATACGCGGTATCGATACGGATTGAACATATCCGTCGTTCGGATGGTTTTTGACGTAATTTTGGTGATAATCTTCGGCGAGGTAAAATCCGGAGAATGGAACGACCTGTGTGGTAATGCGCGGAAACTGTTTTTCGGCCAGTAATTGTGCAATATAATCTTCTGCCAGTTTCTTTTCGCGTGCATTCGTATAGAAGATTACCGAACGATACTGCGTACCAATGTCCGGACCCTGCCGGTTGGGTGTGGTCGGATCCTGCGAGGCAAAAAACACTTTTAACAGCGTCTCGTAAGAAACAACGGTCGAATCGTAATAAATTTTCACGGATTCGGCGTGTTGAGTGGTCCCGCTGCTGACCTGTCTGTATGTGGCGGTTTCCTCACTTCCGCCCGCAAAACCGGATTCCACTTCGCTAACTCCCTTAACGGATTCGAAAACGGCTTCCACGCACCAGAAACAACCGCTTGCAAAATAAGCTACGGCATTCCCTTTTGGCTTTGCGGAACTAGTGCCCGACTGCTTAATTCCGGACGTTTGAGTTTGAGTGTCGGTGGAATGAGCACAGGCGAAAAAAGTCATGCAGCTCACCAGGATATAAACAAATGCTTTCATACTATATTAACGTATAAAGGCAGTTTTTGGTTTTAGATGAGGCTAATTTTCCCAGAGTTCTTCCTGCCCGTCACCACGCAGGTTTCTCAGGCGTTTACGGGCTTCCACGCTGTACAGACTTCCGGGGTGTTCGAACAGGAGCTTGCGAAGGTATTCAAGTGCTGTTTCGTTGTCGTGCAAATGGTCCTGGTAAATCACGGCCAGTCCGTAGAGCGCATCGTCGGCAAGAATATCGCCTTCATGGTATTTCAGTAATTCCTGGTAATAGCTAACGGCCTCTTCCCATTTTCCCTGTTTCTCCATAGCCTGAGCTTTGCGCAACTCGATCTCGTCTCCAAGACTGTGATACGGAAATTCCACGATTATACTGTCGTACAATGCAAAGGCTTCGTTATACCGGTGCTGTTCGAGTAACAGGTCCGCATTGGCAAACCAGGTCATTGCCTGGTAATTACTGTCCAGCCCGAAATTATCTGTGATCAGCAATGAAAGTTGCATGGCGTCGTTGGCGATGAGCCGGGAAGTGGACTCTTTCAATACGTCCAACTGCGACTGTGCAAAATCGAATTCCCCATCAAAATAAAAGATACGTGCATTCTTAAACTTTGCCTCCTGCCCGATGATCTCGTATTCAAAATCTTTCTGTACCTGCATGTAATACAGCGAGGCCTGCCAAATGTCTCCGTGAAGGACGAGGATGTCTGCCAACTGCATTTTTGCTTCGGCGCGTTGCATATCCGTAAGACCGTTGGTAGCCAGTAATTTTTCAAGATTTTCCGTCGCTTCCGCGGAACGGTTGGCATAGAATGCCAAAATATGCGCCTGTTCGATGATCAGTGGCGCCGTGCGGCTTCCATATCCGTTTCGGGTTATTGCGCGCTCGTAAGCTGCCACAGTCGTATTGATCTCTTCACCTGTAAAGTTCCGGTTCGTGGTAGCTTCCCGGAACAGCGTATTGAGCATGGCACTTTCGGCCCGGAAAAAATAAATGTTTTTCTCCCCGAGATCCATAACATACTGGAATGCTTTGCGCGCCACCCGGAAATTTTTGTTCTCAAGGGCCATTTTACCGAGTTCCATCACGCGATTCCCTTCGCCATTCTCGCGTTTGTCGAGGGCCTCCACCTGAACGAGTGCCGCATCAAAGTTCTGTTTTTGGAGCAGGAGCCAAATCAGCATTTCGGAGTAAATGACCTCGTTCGGATGTTTTTGAACACGCTCGAGTAACTTTTGGCGAAGCATTGTATATTCTTCATCACTATCCTCCGTAAAATCAATGCGCCGTGCAAGTTGGGTCTGGATCGTAAGCTGGTAGGAAGGAAAGCGATCCAGAAGATCGAGGTATTCATCGATCATCCTGCCCGTATTGCCCTGCAGGCTGTAAATCTCGGCAAACTGGAAGTTCAGCGGGTATTCGGATTTCAACAGTTTCCGGCCGCGTTCCAGCGTGCGCAATGCGAGGTCGTACTTATTCCGGTTCCGGAAAGAAGTATACGTATTTACGATGAGGTTTGCATTGCCCACCAGCGACTCGATCATTTCGTCGTAAATCTTCGCGGCTTTGTCGTTATCACCCTGGTCCTCGTAAAGTTGCCCGAGCATTACCTGGTATTCGAGATCGTACGGATTCTGGTTGACCTGCTTCTTCAGCATTTTTTCGGCCGACTTTTCATCGCCGTTTTGCAGCAGGCACTCATAGTAACGAAGAAAAATATAGCGCGACGGTTCCTGGCGAAACAACTTTTCGTAATATTCCTGTGCTTTTACAAAGTCACCCTTGGTATAGTAATAATCCGCCAGTTGCTGGTCCGTTCCCTGCGCGGAAGCGAACAGGCTGCCAAAAACGATCAGTATGGTGAGTAGTTTGCGCATTTACTTAACCTGTGTTGCCTTTAGATTTTGAGCGAACAGTTCAACTTCCGGGTTGAGCGTTGTATAGGTTTCTTCGACCTCCCGGTAACTTTCCTGGTACTCTGTGATTAATAAACGAAGATCGTGCACATTATTGCGTTCCTGGCGGAGGTAACCAGCGTATTTATCGCGCGCACCGTCACCGTGTTTCATGTCCTCCCACAACTTTTTCAATTGCTCACGTTCATTTTCGATCGCTTTGCGCAACATCGGGTAAGATTGGGACAGCGGTTCGAGCAACAGATATGATTTCTTCCAGCGCTTGAGGTTGCGGGCCGTTTCCAGTGGAAGTGTGTCGGACAGGTATCCGGACTTGATCTGCTGATCCGTTTGCTGCATTTCTGCCTGGCGTTTTTCCATCGTTTCAAACGTATGTGCGTCGAGTACCTGCCCAAGGCTGTCAAGTGTTCCCTGCAGGGTGTCGATCTCATTCAGCATTTCCTTTTTTCGGAAGTCCGAACACGAAACGAGGGTCAGTATTGTCATAAAAAGAAGTATCGGCCGCATACCTTGATTTTGGATAAAAATAAACATTCCTGTGCGAAGCAGCATGTTCAGTCGCTGAAAAGCTCAAATTCTTCGGACTCTTCCGCTTCCTTCTGCTTTTTCCACTTGTTGAGGATGTTATTGACGGGTGTTTCCTTTTTCTGCTTCTCCTGTTTTTCGGATTCCTGCATTTCTTCGTGCTCTTTTTTATCAAATTGCAGGATGAGTTCTTCTTTCGGCTTTTCGTGTTGCTGGTATTTCTGTACGGTCGTATCTTTGCGGAACAAACCGAATTCGTCCTTGAGTATGGACTTGGCTTCGTCTTTGGCAGCTTCCCGGTTTTCGCGCACCTGCTCTTTTTGACTTTCCGTATCCCAGGAGATCTCGGGCGAATCGAGATTCCCGTACATCCGAATAAAGATCCGTACGCCCGTTCCGTCATCGCTTACCTGGCCGAATTCGCTCTCATCTTTTCGTTGTTTTAAATCCCGGAAACGGAAGTCAAAGTGATAGTCAATGTCGTTGTTGAAAGTATGCGTACCGTTCAGGGAAATGTCCAGCGCACTGCTGCGAATTGTCATTTCGGGGATTTCGATGCGGCTGTTGCGTATCAGGATCGTATTCTCCAGGGTTTCGAAACGCAGATCCTGCAATTTGCTGCCGAAATTGTCGATGTTGTTTTTCTTCAGGACCAGCCGTGCCGAAGAACTTTTCACACTCTTTACGATCTCTTCGAAAGCCGTAACGTGTTGCAGACGCCCGTCGCTTACTTTCAGGTGAATTTGCGAGCGGATACCGGAGTGAACAATACCGTTACGCATGTCGAAAGGAGCCTCGAATATGAGTTCGACTGATGCTTTACCGCTAATATTATCGCGCGAAATGACCTGCTGGTCGAAATCGTTCCATTCATGGAACAAAGCCTTGAAATCGATATTGGAAGACTGTGCATTTGTACTGATAAGGAATACTTCCGGACTTCGCTCCTCGATGATCAGGGAGGCGTTGACCTGTGCTCCGGCATTCGAAAGTGCCAGTTCCGGGAAACTCAGCCGCCGGTTCCCGATGCGCATGTTGCTGCTGATCTTCTCGAAATGATGGTTTTCGTAAACGAGGTCATTGACCCGTAACTCGAGGTTGCCCTGTACGTTTTGGGGAAGAATGTAGCTTCGTCCGTCCTCGATCTTTTGGGCTTCCGTTGTACTCGCCAGGTCCTGCAAGTTGATGCGCCTGCTGTCCAGGCTCATGGAAACCAGTAATTCGTCCTGTTGCGCCAGGTACTTTTTAAGTTGCCGGAAAAGTCCGTTCACATGCAGATCACTGCTTCCGATCTTGAGGCGAATGTCTTCCATGCCGGCCTCGTCATTGCGCAGGTAGACCTGTCCGCTCAGGTCGCGGTAAACACGTTTGTCACCCGTAAGCCGTGCCTCGATGCCATTCAGTTTCAGGCTGCCCTCGCATTTTCGCACGTCGTAACGATTGTCTTCGCCGTATAACTTCCGGATCAGGAAATCACTGTTTACCTGCACGTTCCCGCTTACGGAATCAATGTAAGGAAGCCGGAAAAGACTGTGCACAACACCCAGGTCCAGCGAACCTTTGGCACTGCCCTCGAACAAAGGTGTCGAAAAGTCTGTGATCAGGAGTTTGCCCTCGAAAGGCCCGCCCACCGTGTTAAATCGAATATCTGAGAGTTTTAAGAACTCCCGGCTTTTGCCACCGACGCTTGAATAGTTCCCGTTTACCGAAATATTGCGCAATTTCAGCTTGCGCGTCGGTTCGGTCAGGTTGCCATTGCGCACGCCGAACGTACAGGCAACTTCCACAGGGGCGTTCTTCGCATTTTTTCCGCGGATATCGGCATTGAAATGAACAGTTCCGCTGCCGCTGAATTGCCGCACGCTTTCCATTTCTGCCAGCGCAAAGTTATTGGCCACGTCCTGCAACCGGAGATTCTCGGAGCGGACCGTGAAATGAATGTCGCTCGAATCCACGAGCCCTTTGACCCGGAAAGGCAGGTTCTCCACAAGTACACGTGTGTCCTTCAGTTCAAACTGGTCCTGCGAACCGCGCACGGCAATAGCCAGGTCGAGACGGACCTTTTTGTTCGTAAGTAACGTAACTTGTCCGCTGCGGGCAGAAGCCACACGCAGGTTCGATTGCGCACGCAGGGTAAAATCCTGCTCGGAAAAAGCACCCGACAAACGCATATCGTGCAGCTCGGTCGAATAGAATTGCTGAGTCGCCACATTGTTGTATTCAACCCGAAGGTCCTCGGCGACGACATCCTTTAGTTCCAGCGTAAAGCGCGAAGCAGTGGTATCGGCAGATTCCCGAATGATGTCGTAGTTCTCGTTTCCCGATGAATCAATGCGTAATTTGAGCGTGCCCGGCGAAATTTCGAGTTCCTTTACATCGTATTTTTCATTCCATACGTCTAGCGGATTGAACTTCAGACGAAGACGTTCGGTGTATAACAGGGTGTCCGGAACGGAGGTCGAATCCAGCGGATCGGCAATATATACGTTATGAAAATCAACGGAAAGATTGGGGAAAGAGCCCCAGAATGCCAGGTCGACTTTCGATACTTTGACCTCTGCATTCAGATTTTTGTTCACTTCACGGATCACGTAGTTGCAGATCTCATCCCGGAAAATGTAAACGCACAGGGTAATGAGCAGGCACAAACTCCCGATAATCCCCAAAGTCCATTTGGCTATTTTCCACCACATTCGGCCCCGCATATACTAACAAATTTAACGTGTAATTATCCGTGTCCGGAAACAAGCGCTTTAAGTTATTAACGCAGCGATGTGGGTGAATGTTACACGCTCTTCACTATTTTTCGGAGGCTGCAATTCCCAGGAAGCGCAGGTATTTTTCCTCCTGTACCTCCGCAGTCAGTTTCGGAAGCTTTCCGTATGCTTTTTTAAGTTCGGGGAGATGTTCGAGCGCCAGTGTCCAGTTGTCGGAAATCCGGTCCATCGTGTAAAAGGATGCCGTGTGTTTTAAATCTTCCCAACCCGAATAGGCCTGGTGCACGAGCAGCGGGATCCGGTAGGCAAAGGCGACGTTGAGCGCACCACTGATCTGGTTCCGGAAGTATTCGCGCGCACTGTCCGTACCCGGATGTACCAGCGGCAGGATGACATCCGTATTTTGCAGATAGGCGTCGAAGGTCTCGTGATCCAGGAAATGCCGGAAACTCACGATTCGGTCCGCATCCTGCGGGTCCAGTCCTGCGATGTGTTCACTATCCGACTTACCGAGGAATACGAATTCCAGCGGCAGGTGTCGCGTTTCACGAACGATACGCACAAAACCTTCCAAATCCTTTCGGCGATTTTCAACCCCGCCGATCAGTGCGATGCGGTACTTCGCTCCCTTCGGTACCTGCCCTTCGAAATGCGGATACCGGAGTGGATAGAAACTGTCAATACGGAGTTCCGGTGCGTGCACCTGCTTTAAAAGCGTATCGTTGAGAACGAGATAATCTTTGACCTTCCGGTTAATAATACGCTGCGTGAAGCTGCCTTCAAACTTGCGAAGTGTATGGATAATCCCGTAAAAACGGCTACGGCGCGAGGCATACAGGCACAGGTTCCGGATGTGTCCGCCCTGCGCCGTGTTCAGGATCACCTTTTCGATCCCCTGCTCCCGGAAGTAACGGTTAAGCCGCTTCATCTTTTGCAAATCTTCCAGGGCTTTTCCACGCGTCTCAACGATCTTCCAGGCATCCGTATACGTTTCGAAATGCGGGTTGCGTTGACGCAGTGCTTCGGTGCATACGAGGTGAACGGTGCATCCCGCTGCTTTCAGGGCAAACAGTTGTGAATACAGGCATTCGTCGTGCGAACCGCCGATCTCGACAAGGGCGACTTCCATTGGCTTTGCATTTTGCGGACTGAGATTTCAACAGCCCGTTCGTGGTAATTTTCTCAACTGCAAAATAAACTAAAAATTAGCTGCCGGTACCTTTGTATCATGAAGTCATATCACTTCCTGTTAGTAGCCATGCTTTTCCTGGCTTTCGGAACCGCAGCCCAGAAAAGTAAGATCGTACTGGTCATCGATCCGGGGCACGGCGGACACGATCCGGGTCACCTGTCGGGGAATCCGGCGCTTAAAACAGAAAAAGAGCTTAACCTCATTATTGCACAAAAAGTAGGCAAATACATCGAGCAATACCTCGATAATGTCGAAGTGATCTTTACGCGGCAGGACGATACTTATCCCTCGCTCAACGATCGCGTCGAAATGGCTAATATTAAAAAGGCCGATTACTTCCTGAGTATCCATTGCAACGGAAGCGACAACAGCGCCATTCACGGAACAGAATCGCACGTACACAATTACGATGCGCGCAACTCCGTGGAGTGGGCAACGATCATGGAAAAAGAATTCGCACGCAGGGCAGGCAGGCATAGTCGCGGACTTAAAACCACCGACGATCGCGAGCATTCTCTCCAGGTACTCAAATATACGCGTATGACTTCCCTGCTCGTTGAATGTGGTTTCCTGACACACGGTAGCGAGGCAGCTTACCTAAACACGGTGTATGGGCAGGATATTATCGCTTCGGCGATTTTCAGGGCTTTCCGTACCACTGTACAGGCGCAGTATCCCGAAGTGGAGATCCTGAAAAGCCGCACCGCGAAAGAAAGTAGTTCGGGCAGTCATTATGCCGTGCAGATCCATTCCTCGAAAGAGTGGATCGATACCGAAGACAAAATATTCAAAGGCCTGGAGGATGAAGTGACGCGGAAAGAATCACCGGCCACATCCAGTGGCTACCGCTATCGCTACCTGGTCGGAAATTACGATTCAAAAGAGGAAGCCGCCGAAATGATGGAAAAAGCCAGGTCCAAGGGCTTTCGCGATGCCTTCATTGTAAAAACCGACTGATCGGTAAGAAGATCGAACCAAATAGTCTTACATTTTGTTAACACCGCACGGAACCCGGAACAACCCGGCCTGTATTTTGTTACTATATTGGCGATATATTCATACACACTTAACAGTAAAAGCGCAAAGCATGGCAACGGTATTTCAAACTAAACTCATTGGCAACATCGGGAAAGATGCAGTTGTAAAAACAATGGACCGCGGTGTGATCGCGATCAATTTTCCCGTGGCACACAATAAGAACTGGAAAGACAAACGCACGGGCGAAACC
This sequence comes from uncultured Flavobacteriales bacterium, assembly GCA_964389755.1. Classification (GTDB taxonomy): domain Bacteria; phylum Bacteroidota; class Bacteroidia; order Flavobacteriales_D; family Crocinitomicaceae; genus JBBSUQ01. Next base: position 100,901 of record CAYMEW010000009.1, read on the forward strand.
AAGACTAAAACGACCTGGGTAAACTGCACGATCTGGAAAAAAGAAGGAGCCAATATGCGCATCCTTGATTTCCTCAAGAAAGGAGCGCTTGTGGACCTGGAAGGAACTCCGTTTGCAAAAGCATATCAGCAGGAAGAGGGTGGACTGCGTGCCGAGATCAGGCTGAATGTTTCCAAAACCAACATCCTGCGTCCCGCCAAATCCGATGACGGTGATTACGATGACGACGAGAATGACAATAACGATTACGACGACAACATCGATGATTACACGATCGACGACGACGATTTTTAGTGAAAATCAGAATCTTGCGGAATCAGCATAATTTTTTTTGAAAAAAACGGCGCAATATTTCATTCAGGTTAATTTGTTTGCCTATATTTGCAACCGCTTAACACAAGCGACACATACAAAGTCCTCCTTAGCTCAGTTGGTTAGAGCATCTGACTGTTAATCAGAGGGTCCTTGGT